>NZ_CP187527.1:2110485-2411983 GCF_049852175.1 Xylanimonas sp. McL0601 | reverse complement strand
GAGCGTGCCGTGCTCGAGCGATGCGCCGTCGTCGTCACGAGCCAGTGGACGCGGCGCTGGCTGGAGGACCACTACGAGCTGCCACCCGGCACCGTCGCGGTCGCCGAGCCGGGCGTGGACCGGGCGGAGCCGGCGGCGGGCACCCTGTCCGGTCGTCGACTGCTCTGCGTCGGCGCCGTGTCACCGGTCAAGGGCCATGACGTCCTCGTCGGAGCGCTGGCGGCCGTCCAGGAGCTCGACTGGGTGTGCACCTGGGTCGGTTCGACCGCGATCGACCCCGTCTTCGCAGCACGGACCGCTGCAGCGGCCCGGCGCCACGCCATCGGCGAGCGGATCCACGTCCTCGGTCCGTTGCCCGGCGCGCAGCTCGCGGCGGCGTACGCCGGCGCCGACCTGGTCGTCCTCCCGTCCCGGGCCGAGACCTACGGCATGGTCGTGACCGAGGCGCTCGCGCGCGGCCTGCCCGTCGTCGCGAGCGACGTCGGCGGGGTCCGCGAGGCGCTCGGGTCCGCCGGCGGCGTCGAGCCCGGCGTCCTCGTGCGGCCCGAGAGTCCGGCCGCCCTCGCGGAGGCGCTCCGCCGCTGGCTGTCCGACGCCGGATGGCGGGAGGAGCTGCGACGCCGGGCCCGTCTCCGGCGCGCCGGGCTCGCCGCGTGGTCCGTCACCGCGCAGCGGGTTGCGCGGGTCGTCGCGATGAGCGCCGGCCCGCCGCTGAACCACGTCGCCGCCGCGCCCGTCTTGCTCGACAGGGCTGGTCACGTCCCTCGCGGAGGAGTCGCACATGGCTGAGCGCCCCTACATCCTGATGAGCTGCAGCGTGTCGATGGACGGATACCTCGACGACGCCTCCGACGACAGGCTGGTGCTGTCCAACGAGGCCGACCTCGACCGGGTCGACGCCTTGCGCGCGAGCTGCGACGCGATCCTCGTCGGCGCCTCGACCGTCCGCAGGGACAACCCGCGGCTGAACGTCCGCGACGAGGCCCGGATCGCCGTGCGGACGGCAGGCGGGCAGTCGCCGACGCCGGTCAAGGTCACGGTCACCGGGCACGGCCGGCTCGACCCGACCGCGCGGTTCTTCACCACCGGTGACTGCGAGAAGCTCGTCTACTGCACCAGCGCGGCGTACGCCGAGACCCGACGGCGGCTGGGTTCCGCGGCCACCGTGCTCGACGCCGGCGCGAGCGTGGACATGGGCCGGATCGCCGAGGACCTCTACGAGCGCGGCGTCCGACGTCTGCTGGTCGAGGGCGGCGGCACCGTGAACACGCAGTTCCTCACCGCCGACCTCGCCGACGAGCTCCAGCTGGTGGTCGCGCCGCTCTTCGTCGGCGACTCCCGGGCACGCCGCTTCGTCGGCGACGGTGCCTTTCCCTGGGATCCACGGCGACGCGCGTCGCTGGCGGAAGCCCGAGCCATCGGCGACGTCGTCCTGCTGCGGTACGCGCTCTCGCCACGGTTCTCCGCCACGGAGGTGATGGCGCGATGAGCGAACGACCGCCCGCCGCGACGATCCGCACGCAGCTGCTGATCCCCATCCACTTCCCTGACGGGTCCACCACCACCGCCCGGGTCTTCACCTTCGACGGGCTGGTCGACGGGCGCGAGCACCTCGCCCTGGGGCTCGGCGACCGCGCCCTCGGAGCACCGCCGGCCGACCCGGCTGCGCCGACCCTGGTGCGGCTCCACAGCGAGTGCCTGACCGGCGACGTCTTCGGCAGCTACCGCTGCGACTGCGGGCCCCAGCTGCACGAGAGCGTCCAGCGGATCTCTGCGGCGAGCGGGTTCCTGCTGTACCTCAGGCAGGAGGGCCGCGGCATCGGCCTGTACGCCAAGCTCGACGCCTACGCGCTCCAGGACGCCGGGCTCGACACCTACGAGGCCAACGTCTCCTTGGGTTACGACCCCGACGAACGCGACTACACCGCGGCGGCGCAGATGCTGCACGCCCTCGGGGTGAGCCGGGTGGCCCTGCTGAGCAACAACCCGGACAAGGCGAGGCAGCTGCGCCGGCACGGCGTCACGGTCGCCCGGCAGGTACCGACCGGCGTCTACCTCTCCACCGCCAACGCGCGCTACCTGCGCGCGAAGGCAGGTCGCGGCGGGCACACGCTCGACATCACGGCTGCCGAGCGGCCCGACGACGAGGTCGTCTCGGCGGACGAAGGAAGAGAAGCATGAAACTCACCCAGAGCGGCCGCCCGACCTCCCCGGGACCCGAGGACTGGTTCACCGGAACGGTCTTCATCGACAGCATCCGCAACCCCGACGCGCAGTCCTCCGTCGGCTGCGCTCACGTGCGGTTCGCACCCGGTGCGAGAACCGCCTGGCACACGCATCCCAAGGGGCAGACGCTCTACGTGACCGACGGCATCGGCTACGTCGCCCGACGCGGCGGCGAGGTCTTCGAGATCCGCCCAGGCGACGTCGTCTACATCGAACCGGGCGAAGAGCACTGGCACGGAGCCACCGCGGAGCGGTTCATGGCACATGTCGCGCTCCAGGAGGCGGACGACGAGGGCCAGGTGGTCACGTGGCTCGAGCACGTCACCGACAGCGACTACGACCGCGGCTGACCCGGCCATACCCCTAGACGAGGTCTTCTGGCTGGGTTGGTGTAGGAATCACCGGTGCGCGAGGCCTCCCCGCCGTGGCGGCGAGGAGGCCTGCGCGCATCGGATCCGGATCAGTTGCAGGTGAGCGTCGGAACCGCCCAGTCGCCGTGGTCGTTCCCGTTGCCGTCTCCGCCATCGCCGACGATGAGGTCGAGCACCTGGGCGCCGGCGACCGACGCCGACACGGAACTCGCCGCCTGCTTACCGCGGATGGTCGGCGTCGTCACGAGGGCGGTGCCGTCCGCCACCACGCTGAACGTGACGGTTCCTGCGCCATTGGTCTCGTCGTCCACCCCGACCTTCGCGGTGAAGGAGGTGCACTTCCCGCCGAGGTAGATGCGCACATCGCTGACCGAGTTCGTCCCGAGACCCTTGCCGAACGTCACGCCGTTGATCGTGATCGTCCGGCCGTCGCCCGCGGCGTTCTCGCCCACGCTCGTGTCACGCTCCACAGGACCCCAGCCGTTGCTCGCGTACATGAAGGTCAGATCGCTGACGGCATTCGTGCCCGCGGGCGGTGTCGGCGGGACGGTGTCGACGATCCGCTCGTCGCCCGAGCTCGTCGCATCGCCGCGCTGCACGTAGTCGACGGTTGTCTTCAGCGCGCTCGCTCTCGGCAGTGTTCCGCTCGGCGGCGTCACCTTCCACGTGAACGTGGCGGACTTGCCGGGCTTGACGGTGGAGACCGACGTGTCCGAGGTGGCGACGGCATTCCAGCCGGCGGGCACGACGAGCTTGCCGGTGACCGACGTGATGGTCGGCTGGTCGTCGGGCACCTTGACCGTTGTCGAGGCGGTGAACGACGTGCCTGCGGCGACGGTGTCGGGGGTGGACAGCTCCACCGCCGTTCCCCGAGCCTTCGGCATGGCGTACTTCTTGTGGTCGTAGCGCGGGCTGTCGACCATGCCGACCTTCAGCGACGAGGCGTAGCTGCCGTATTTCGTCAGCGACACGGTGCCGAGCCCGCCCGTCGATCCGTCGAGGTTCCACACCGCCAGATCGATCGTGTTGGCGCCGTTCGGGTTCAGGATGCCGTTCGGGATCGGGAAGCTGTGCTGGGGTCCCTTGTAGTTGACGTAGTTGCCCAGCATCCAGCCGTTGACGTAGATGATGGCCCGGTACTTGCGCGCCGGATCGTCGTTGATCGTGATGCCGACGGAGGTGTCCTGACCCTTCGGCAGGTCGAGTGCGACGTCGTCGCGGTACCAGGTGACCCCGGCGCGGCTGGAGCTCGTCGGCAGGCTGACGGGCGTCCAGTCGTCGTTCGGATAGCCTGGCAGGCTCCAGCCCGCGCGCTCGCCGTACAGCCCGCCGGTGGCCAGCGGCCCGCGCACCGGATCGATCTGGTCCTCGCCGCCGCGAACGCCCTGGATGCGCCAGGTCACGCTCGTGAGCGGATTTCCGTTGAGCGACGCCGTCGTGAGGCCGCGCGCGGTCTTGTTGCCGTTCGTCGAGCTGTAGTCCTCCTCATGGCCCATGTTCACCGTGAGCACCGAGAGCACGTTGTCGCCGCTCGTCTTCACCGTGCCGGCGGGGAACGTGAAGTCGCCCGTGCCGTTCGTCGAGCTGCCGAGGAAGGTGCCGTTGAGCCACACGGAGAAGGCCTGCGCCCCGCCGCCGGAGTCCGACACGAGGTGCACCCCGGTCTCCTGGCCCGAGGCGTGGAAGTGACCGCGGTACCAGGTGTTGCCGGTGTGGAACCCGTAGTCGTCCGCGTACAGCACGGGCGGGTTCGAGAGCGCCGTGATGCTGTTGGTCGCCATCTTGTCGGCAACCGTCCAGCTGGAGTCGTCGAACGTCGCGGCCGCCTCGGGCGACTCGTCCTTCGACGTCCAGCTGTCCAGGGCGGGCAGCGTCACGTCCGCCGCCGTCGGGATGGTGCCGGAGACGCTGCCGGTCGGCGTCGTCTGCGTCTGCACCTTCGAGCCGTTCCACGTGACGGCGTTCGCCGAGGTGAAGACCTCGATGCCGGCATCCGTTGCGTTGTCGCCGGTCAGCGCGAGCGTTCCGTCGTGGACGGATGCGGTGCGCAGCAGGTGGGTGCCCCGCACGAGCACCGGTCCGTCGTCCGTCTGCGCCTGCCAGAAGGTCTTCGCGGTCGCCTTGTCACCGATCAGCAGGAGCAGCGGACGCGATCCGGGCTCGGAGACGGTGACGCGCAGGAGACCGGTGTGCTCGTAGTTCAGCCGCAGGTCGCCGGTCGCCGCATCCCAGGTGGTGTCCACGGTTCCGCCCGTCGACGACACGGCGGGCTTCTCCTCGAAGTTCAGCACCGTCTCGCCGTCGCTGCCGGCGTTGCCGTACAGCACGGCCACGTCCCGATCGCCGATCGTCGCGTCCGTCATGATCTCCGACGTCGAGTACTGCAGCTGGGACTGACCGAGCCTGTAGTTCACCACGATGATGTGCGAGTCGCGTCCGGCCAGGGTGATGGCGGTTCCTGGCTGCTGCGGAACCATGGGGTAGGTCGCAGCGGTGGGCACGGTGGTGTCGATGGCGTCGACGGAGACGAAGTTGCCAGATGCGTTCGCCTCGTGCGTGCCGTCCACCACGATCTTCAGGGTGTGGTCGCCGTCGGCCAGCCCGCTCTTCTGGAACATGACGTGCTGGAACGTGGTGGACGCCCCGTACCCGCTGACCGTCGCCTGCTTCACGCCGTCGAGGTAGACGTCCGCATAGCCGTGGTTGTTCGCGAGCGGCGCGATCCAGCGGATGGCGGTCCCCGTGAACGGAACGGTGAGCGTGTCGCCCGCCACGTTCGAGAACGACTCGGTGTTCTTGTAGTCCCCGCCGGTGTAGCTCTGGTTGCTCACGTGCGACCAGGATCCCTGGTACTGCAGCGCAGCATCCGGATCGTCATGGGTGTAGCTCAGCACTCCCGCGTTGAGATCGATGCTCAGGTGGGTGGTGTCCACCGAGTTCGAGGTCGAGTCCGAGTGTCGGATGACGTGGAACTGCGTGCCGGTGGTCGGGTTGCCGCGCGCCGTGTCGACGATCGCCGGGTTGTCCGGCTTGGAGCCGACGATGGCGTCCGTCTTCGTCAGCGGCTCGACCGCCTGCGTGAAATACCCGATCAGCTTGTCCTCGTAGTACTTCGGATCCAGCTGCCGGTTCTCCCGGATCGCCGCCCCGTAGTCGTACGACGTGTAGTTCTCCGGCATGCCCAGCCAGCCCCAGTTCGTGCCGCCGTACGTCATGTAGAAGCTCTGCGCGGTGGCGCCGACGGCGATGTTGTTCTTGTAGAACACGTTGGCGAACTGGTCGTTGATGAGCTGAGCGCACTTGTCGTAGCCAGGCCCGCCCCACGGATCGAACGCACCGCCCTGGAACTCGGGCGTGTAGAGCGGTTTGCCAGCGGGGTGGTCGTAGCTGAGGTCGGGCACTCCCGACCACTTCGTCGGGTTCGAGCAGTTGAAGCCCTGCGGGTAGGCGTCCGGCCCGTCGACATCGAGGGCTGCGGCGCCGGAGTTGAAGGTGCCATTGTTGTTGCCCGTCAACGGCACGGTGATGCCGTCGTCTCGTGCCTTCTTCTCCAGCGCCTGCATGTACTCGCGGCCCGCGGCGGACCCGTTGTAGTACTCGTTCTCCACCTGGTAGGCGATCACCGACCCGGTGCCGTCGGTGTACTGGTGCCTGGCGAGAATGCTGTCGATCTGACCGAGCCATTCGTTCGCGTAGGTGAGGAACTTCGGGTCGGCGCTGCGGTTCTGCTCGTCCGCCGTGGTCAGCCAGCCGGGCAGGCCGCCGCTGTCGACCTCGGCGTTGATGTAAGGCGCGGGCCGCGCGATCACGTAGAGACCGGCCTCCTGAGCCATGTCGAGCAGCTTGTCCACGTCGCGCACGCCGCTGAAGTCGTACTCACCTTGCTTGGCCGAGTGGTAGTCCCAGTCGAAGTAGAGCGACACCGAGTTGAAGCCCGCTGCCTTCATCTTCTGGAATATGTCGAGCCACAGGTCGGGGCTGGGCAGGCGGAAGTAGTGGAACTCTCCCGACCACAGGTAGGTGCGCTTGCCGTCGATCGTGAACGAGTAGCCGTCGTAGGAGACCGTGTGAGACGGCGAAGCGGCTTCGCCAGCCACTCTCGCCGGCGCCGCCGCCTCCGCCGCCGGCACGAACGCGAGGCCCGAGCCGATCAGTGCCGCCGTGGCGAGCACGGCGCCGAGCAACCCGCGCCGATGGCGCCTCGGCCGTGTGCCGCCTCGGAGCGGTCTCCCCTCCTGCCTCGAGCGCGCCCTCTGCCGGGCGTACACCGCTGATTCCGAAACGCTCCACGCCGCATGAGTCCGCACCACTGATCCACCGCCAGCTTCTTCTTTGAAATGGGTGTGTGATAGCCGTTCCGCAGGTGAGGCTAGGTGTGGCCGAGGTTGGGCGCAATCGCGGCTTTCTGCAGTTGATGGTGTCGCGCTGGTCTGACCTTGTCGGGCGCTAGACCGGTCCCCGGACCGGCGTGCGCTCGCGGGCGTCGCCGTCGCCGGGCATCACCATCTCGGCCCGCACACCGAGCAGCCGCACTTCCCGGCCCTGGTCCAGGCCGGACGCAAGTTCGAGGACGGCGGCGGTCACTTCCTCGAGCGAGCGGGTCGGCGCCCCCAGCTTCTTCGACCGACTCTGGGTGAAGAACGGTGCGTAGCGCACCTTTACGGTGATGCGCACGATGGGCCGGTCCTCCGCCACGGTGTCGGCGTGCACCTGGGCGACGAGCTCCCGCAGCGCTGCCTCCACCTGCGCCGGCGTGCCGAGGTTCTGCTGGTAGGTGGTCTCGCGGCTGTGCCCGCGCGCCACCCACGGCGTGTCGTCGACGACGACGGAGCCTCGGCCGTGACTGAGATCGCAGTACCAGGTGCCCATGCGGGGCCCGAACTCTGAGACCAGGCTGCCGACGTCGGCCGCGGCGAGCTGCTCGACCGTGTTGATGCCGAGCCCGGCGAGGCGCCTGGAGATCTTCGACCCGATGCCCCACAGGTCGATCGGGGGTCGCGGGCCCATGACGTCGAACCAGTTGTCAGCGGTGAGGCGGTAGACGCCGGCAGGCTTTCCGAACCCGGTGGCAACCTTGGCGCGGATCTTGTTGTCCCCGACGCCGACCGAGGAGTGCAGCCCGGTCGCGTCGAGCACCGCCTGCTGCACCCGACGGGCAACCGCCTCCGGGTCTTCGGCATCGGTGCCGATGAATGCTTCGTCCCAACCGAGCACCTCCACCACCATGCCGAGGCTGCGCAGGGCCTCCATCACGTGCTCGGACGCCTCGATGTAGGCGTCGTGGTCCACGGGGAGGAAGACGGCGTCGGGCACCTTGCGCGCGGCGATGCGCAACGCCATGCCGGACCCGACCCCGAACTTGCGAGCCTCGTACGAGGCGGTCGAGACCACTGCGCGCTCGGTCGGGTCCCCGCGGCCGCCGACGATGACGGGCCTGCCCGCGAGCTCGGGACGTCGCAGGATCTCGACCGCGGCCAGGAACTGGTCGAGGTCGACGTGCAGCACCCAGCGGAAGGCGTGCCCGGCCATGTCACGAGTGTCGCGCGAACCGCCGGACGAGCACGAGGTGGACCCGCCGAGTTGCCTCTGAGACGCGGGCAGCAGGATCTGCATGTTCGCAGGTCCTGCTGCCTGCGGACCAGGCGGACTCCGCCTGTCCCGACCGTCAGCTGGTCGCTCGGGCGGCCTGCTCGATCACTGCCGAGACCTGCGGGGCGGCCGTGATCATGCTCAGGTGACCTGCCTTGACGCGGGTGATCGTCGAGCCGGCGCGCTCGGCCATGAACTGCTGAGCAGCGGGCGTGATGATGGCGTCCTCCGTACCCAGGACGTACCACGACGGGATGGTCGCCCAGGCAGGCGTCCCCGAGGGGGCGAACCCGGCGCTGAGCGTGAGCGGGCGCTGGTTCGCGTACAGCAGCTCGGCCTGCGGGCGCGGCACCCCGGTCGCGAACGAGTCCAGGAACGTCGAGTGCTTCAGGTACAGGTCGACGTCACCGTCGGGCGCGCCGGGGTAGGGCACGAAGTCGAAGACCGTGGCCGGGTCGACGTTCAGCGCCGAGTCTGCGCCGGCCAGCGGGAACACGGACTCGCCCTCCTTCGGTGCGAAGGCGTCGACGTAGACCAGAGCCTTGACGTTCGGGTTCCCGGTCGCGGCGTTGGTGATCACTGCGCCGCCGTAGGAGTGGCCGACCAGGATGATCGGTCCGGACAGCGTGGAGAGGAAGTCCCGGATCGTCGCGGCGTCGTTCGACAGGCCGCGGAGCGGGTTCGGCGGGTTGCGCACGGTGTATCCGTGGTTGACCAGCCGGCGGGTGACGCCGTCCCAGCCGGAGGCGTCGGCCCACGCGCCGTGGACCATCACCACGGTGGGCTTGGTGTCGGCGTTGCCGTTCCCGGTGTTCTGCTGTGTTGCCGAGGCCGGTGCTGCGGCGGCGGCGACCGTGAGGAGCCCCGCAACCGCGAACGTCCACAACCGGCGGCCTCGCGTCGTGCGTCTGCTGTTCAAGAGACATATCCCTTCGTCGAACGGCCCCCGAGGCGGGGGACCGGAGCTGCGTGCGGGAAACGAGCGGGCTCGGCCAGGAACGGCGCCCGGTGCGGATTCTGGGCGTCGCGCCGATCCCGATCTGATGATCGACGCCGAAAACGATCTCCGCCAGGGTGTGGAGGGCCCGGGTGGGTGAACTTTGGCCGCGGACGGCATCCTGCGGCACCGTACGGCCGGCCGGCCTACCGCCCAGCGAGCTCGGCCACGACCGGAGCGAGCAGGTCGGCGAAGTCGGCCCCGAAGACGACGTACGAGAAGCCGGCCTCCTCGCGTCGCCGCTGGATCTCCTCGGCGGCCGCCGCCGGGTCGGCAGGCAGGATCGCGAGCGAGTCCGCCTCGCGAAGCGCCGCCGGATCGGTCTCCTCCACGGACGCCATGAACGGCGCGATCGCATCGCCGACAACCGACACGTGCAGCGCGAGCTCGACGTCCCGGGTGGAGCGGAGCTCGGCCGCGAGCCGCTCGACCTCGGCACGCGAGTCGTCGGACCTCGACACGAAGGTGACGGTGTCTGCGACCTCGGCGGCGAGCGCCCGAGCCTTCGCCCCGCGGACGGCCATGACGACGGGCGTGCACAGCCCGGGACCGTCGAGCTCCCGCAGGATGGCGACGGCGTCGCGCACCTGGGCCAGCCGCTCTCCGGGCGGGAGCACCGGCAGGCCCAGCTCGCGGACGTCGTCCTCGATCCCGGGCCTCCCGGTCCCGATGCCCATCTCGAAGCGCCCCTCGGTGAGCACCGACAGCGAGTGCGCTTCCCACGCCAGGCTCCGGGCCGGGCGCAAGGGGGAGGCGTACACCCACGTGCCCACGCGCATGTCGGTGAGCGACGCCGCGACGGCCAGCGCGGGGCCGGGCGCCGGTTGCCACCGCGGGACGTCGGGCATCAGCAGCGTCGAGTAGCCGTGGTCGGCGATGCGGCGCACGTGGTCCCGCCAGCTCGGCAGGTCCTGGGTGAGCGGGGCGACGACTCCGAACCGGAACGGTCTCGGCATGCGGGTGTGGACCCAGCCGTCACGCGAGACTCATCGGCCGACGCCGCGGGTGTCCGGATCTGCGTGCCTTGGCGGCCGACGTCCGTGCAGGCACGCAGAACGGTTGTGCGGTACCCGCAGGCGGCCGGGGTGCGGAGAGGCCGCGCAGGTCACGCTCGTCCCGCGCGAGATTCAGGCGCTGCCCGGCGGCGGCACCACCCGTCGTCCACGACATACGCTGACACGGAGGCAACCATGCCCACCATGCCAACGATCGCCCAGCTCGCCGTCGGCACGCCGTCCACGCGTCGACGCCACGTCGACCTGCTGCGCGCCGCCGCGATCACCGCGGTCGTCGTCGGCCACTGGCTGGTCATGACGGTCGTCCGCACGCCCGACGGGCGGCTGACCGGGTTCACCGCGCTACCGCACCTGACCGCGCTGCACCCGCTGACGTGGGTGTTCCAGGTCATGCCGCTGTTCTTCCTGGTCGGCGGAGTGTCCAACGCGATCTCCTGGACGCGGCACCGGGACCGCGGCGGCGACGCCGCCGGGTGGCTGCTGGGCCGCACCTCCCGCCTGTTCCCGCCGGTCACGGCCCTGCTGCTCACCACGGCGGCCGGCGCGCTCGTGGCCCGGTGGGCCGGGGTGCCGACGGCGTTCGTCACCCAGGCCGTCGATCTCGTGGTGCTTCCGCTGTGGTTCCTGGTGGTCTACCTCGGCGTCATCGCCTTGACGCCCGCGATGCACGCACTGCACCGCCGGTACGGGCTCGCGGTGCCGGCGCTCATGCTCGTCGGCGTGGTGGTCGGCGACGTGCTGCGCCTGACGACGGGCGTCGAGCTGACGGCGGCAGGCAACTTCGCGTTCGCGTGGCTCGCGATCCACCAGCTCGGCTTCGCCTGGCAGGACGGGTCCCTGCGCCTCACCCGCCGGCGAGCGGCGGCGCTCCTCGGCGGCGCCCTCGCCGGCCTCGTGCTCCTCACCGTCCTCGGGCCGTACCCGGTGAGCATGGTGTCGGTGCCGGGTGCAGCGATCCAGAACCCCTCGCCGCCGTCGCTGGCGCTCGTAACACTGGCCGCCGCGCAGGTCGGCCTCGCGGTCCTGGTTGCCGGCCCTGCGGACCGCTGGCTCGCCCGACGGCGGCCGTGGTCCGCCGTGATCGGCATCAACTCCGTGGTGCTCACCGTGTACCTGTGGCACATGGTGGCCGCGTTCGCCGGCGCCGTGGTGCTCGACGCCGTCGGGCTGCTGCCTTCGGCCGACGTGCACTCCGCCGCCTGGTGGTGGGGCCGTGTGCCGTGGATCGCCACGCTCGCCGTCGTCCTGGTCGCGTTCGTGGCGCTGTTCGGGCGGATCGAGACGCGCGCGATGGCACGCAAGGTGGCGGCGGCCGCGCCGAGTGGAGCGACCGCGGTCAAGGCGGTCCGTGCACGGCACGCCCTCGTGTTCGTCGTCGGCGCCTACCTCGCCGCGATCGGGGGCTTGCTCTGGCTCGCGTCGTCCGGGCCCGGTCCGCATGGCCCGTTCGTGGTGCCGACGGGCGCCCTGGCGCTCGTGCTCGGGGCGGCGGCCGTGATCCGGGTGGTCGATCGTCGGGGGCCCCTCAGCCGCACGCTCCCGTGCCGGGTGCGTCGATGACGAACGTGATCCCGTCCTGGAAGCTCTGCTGACCCGATGCGTCTACCACCGCGACCTCCAGCTGGTGGCTGCCCATGCTCAGGTCGGTCGGCGCCATGATCCGGCCCTGCTGGAAGTAGTAGGCCGCCTGAAGCCCGAACTGCTCGGGGTTCAGAAAGCGCTTGATCGCGGTGCGAGTCGTCGGGAGCGCTGCGCCGTCAAGGGTGAAGCCGACCTCCAGCCCGTCCATGATGCGCACCGCGTCGTCGTGCTGGAACGAGGCGTCGCCGCCCTCGATGTCGGCCATCACGATCACGTGCCAGTCCTCGGCGCAGAAGTGCGCGCCGTCCCACGGCGACCCGGCGAACGGCCGGATCGACCCGTGACTGCCGACGAAGTCCGCCGGGGCACCCTCGCCCGTCTTGCTGTGGAGCAGGACTGCCCGACCTCCTCCGCCGAAGGCGTGCAGCACCGCCTCGACCTCGCCCCGGGAGATCCGGCGCGATCCGGAACTTGTCTTCATGGAACTCACCCCCGTGCCGATGGGCTGGCCTGCGCGGAGGAGCAAGTCCTGCTGATCCCGCGGACGCCCACGGCATACTGAGCGACGGGTTCCGGGTTTGATACACCGCCGTCACGGCAAGCCGGCCAAGATGGTGGTCGAATGAGGCCATGCGCGGTGGATCCTTGATGGCCGGGGCGCTCTGGGCAGCGCAGACCGGCACGGGCCCGCCGCTGGTGCTGCTGCACGGCAACGGCACGTCGCATCACGACTTCGACCGCATGGTGCCGCTGCTCGCGCCGCGACACCGGCTGGTGGGGCTGGACTCCCGTGCCCACGGCGCCTCGCCCCGCGGGGACGGCGAGCTGACGTTCGCGCGGATGGCCGACGACGTCGACGCCGCGCTGGAGGCGCTCGGCCTCACGGGGGTGGACCTGCTGGGCTTCTCCGACGGCGGGAACATCGCGCTCGAGCTGGCCCTGCGGCACCCGGGGAGGGTCCGTTCGCTCACGCTCGTCGGGGCGGTGCTGTTCCCGGCGGGCGCCCACGCGTGGGCCTTGCTGGCGGCGTCGCTGCTGTACCGGGTCGTGGTCGTGCTCGGCCGGTGGCTCCCGTCCGCGAAGGCCCTCGCCGAGCGCCTCGACCTGCTGGTGCACCAGCCCGACATCGACCCGCGAGACCTGGCCCGGATCGACGTACCGGCCCTCGTCGTCGCCGGCGAGCGCGACGTCGTCCGGCACGAGCACACGCGGCTGATCGCCGACAGCCTGCCGGCCGGCCGCATCACCATCGTGCCCGCCGCGGGACACCTGCTGCCACGGACGCACCCAGAGCGGCTCGCGGAGCTGGTCGAGGAGCACCTGCGCGGCCACGCCGGGCGCGACGCGTGACCGCATGGTGCGACCCGACGTTCGCCATGGTGAACGTCGCCTAACCCCTACCTCACGAGCCTGCTCGCGGTCAGCCCTCCGGGATCGTCGGGATCGTCGTCGGGGTCGGTGCGGGCGTCTTCGTGTCGCCGCCGGAGCGCGGAACGAGACCCTGGGGGCCGTCGCTTCCGCGATCCGGCCGGTGGGGTCCGTCGAACCCGCGCCAGCCGGGCCCGCCCCCACCGGGCCACGGCTGGACGCGTGCGGGGCCGCCGTCGAGAACGCCCAGCCTCGCGTGGCCGGCGACGAGAGCCGCCGCGCCGATCGAGGCGAGGAGCAGGAGGCCGGCAACGACGATCCCGGCGATCAGCAGCGGGATCTTCGGGTCCCGGCGTCCGACGGGCGGCGCCCACGCCGGGGCCGGCCGGCCCGCGGGGCTCGGGGGGATCGGCTGCGGCGGCACGTATCCCTGGGGTGCGGTCATCGGATATCACCCCTCGGGGCGACCACCGTCGTCGTCGGCGTGCTGAAGCCCGCCGTGCTCGGTGTCCGCATGAGCGCCGCGACCGAGCGCTCGTACGTCTCGACGTCGACGTCGCCGTGCGCGAGCCGACGCTGGAGCGTGGCCAGCGGCGTCTCGCCCGGGGACGCGCCGTACGTCGGCTGGGCCGCGTCGGCCGCCCGCCTCTCCCGCAGCGCCTTCGCCAGGGCGATCGACATCCACACGATCGCCCCGACGAGCACCAGCCAGAACACGCAGAGGACGGGGGCGATCAGCCACCACGTCATCCCCATGTCGACCTCCTTACGTCGTTCCCCACCACGGTCTCTCGACGATAAGGACCGAACCTGGAAAACCCGTGGGAGTGTGCGTCCGAGGTCGTCTCAGAGCGGGCCAGCAGCGACGTCCTGGTCGGAGATCCACCGGTCGACCCGCTGCCACCAGTCGAACAGCCAGGCCTCCTGCTGCTCGAAGGCGTCGGGGACCTGCGCCGGCTCGACCGCCCAGCCCTTCATGACGATCCGCTTGTCGATCGGCAGCTCGCGCCAGATGTCACGGACGGTCACGAGCCGGTCAAGACCCGTGTGCGCGACGAACACCACGCCTGCTCGCGGTGCCTCGGCGGTGGCCGCGAGGATGCCGCCGGCGTGCGGCGCCATGACGTTGCGCATCTGCTCGGCCGTCTCGGCCAGGTGGTGCCGGCCTGCGCGGCGCAGCGCAGCGATGCGATCCCTGCGCCGACGCGGCGTGAAGTTGCTGCCCTCGGGAAAGATCACGAGCGCCGACCGAGGGCCGAGGTCTCGCGCGAGCCTGCCCACCGCTCCCGACAGCCCCGGCGCCCCGGCGTCCCGGCTCCCGCGCGGCGTGACGAACTGGGACGGCAACCGGTTGAGCATCACGTCGATGACGGGGTCCCACTGCAGCGTGTCCTTGAGGACGATGCGCGGGGTGCGCCCGTAAGAGTTGAGCAGCGTGTGCACGAGGATGAACGAGTCACCGGGGCCGGCGTGTCGCGCCGCGACGATGACCGGCCCCGCCGCGAACCTGCGGGCGACGTCCGTGTCGTCCACGTCGATCTGCAGCCGAAGGGTCCACCGCACCTGCCAGAACAGGACCCGCAGTGCGTGGCGCTCGAGCGCGTAGTGCCTCCGCTCGGATGCCGGGCTGCGGACCGCCCAGCCGAACCCGGACGCGATCCACAGCACGAAGGCGGCGACCAGCACCGCCGCTTCCCACAGGATGTAGAAGCTTGCGAGCCACAGCACACGGGGCGTGCGGAACCGGCCGGGCGTCACCCAGGTCAGCACGCCCGCCAGCAGGAGCACGAGCAACAGGTCGGTCGGCAGGAGCACGACGGCGAGCAGCACCACCGCCGGCGCGAGGACGAGTCGTCGCAGCCAGCGCGGGGGCAGCCGCCACGTCACGACGCGAGCCCTTCCAGGTAGGCGATGGCGGCGGTATGCGCCGCCTCGATGCGGCGGCGGGTCGCGCCCATGCGCCGGTACGCGCCGAGCTTGTCGTCGCCCGGTTGGCTGCCCCCGCTGGGCAGGACGTGGACGGTGACGCCGTCGGGGATGCTGGCGACCTCGCGCGTGAACCGATGGCGCCGCGCAATCTCGAAGCTCATGCGGGCCACGTCCGTGATGCCGCTCGGTGCGACCAGCGGCTCCTCGATCCTGCCCACCTGCAGCACGTAGATCTCCGTCGCTCCGCGCCGCACCGCCTCACCCAGCGGGATGGAGTTGACGATGCCGCCGTCGACGAAGTGCTCCGTACCGATCTCCGCCGGCGGCAGGATCCCTGGCACGGACGCCGACGCCAGCACGGCGTCCACCACGCGGCCGGCGTCGAACCACCGCTCGCCGGCGGTCTCGATGCACGCCGCGGTGACCGCGAGAGGGATCTCGAGCTGGTCGAACGTCGTGTCCGCACCGATCATCTGCTCGATCAGGGCGCGCAACGGTCCCGGGTCCTGCAGGTGGGTGTGCGACGTCGCGAGCCGCCTCAGCTGCCTGGCCCACGAGTCGCCGTACACCCCCGAGGCGGCCGGGGACATCCACGCCTCGACGAGCCTGTCGACGACGGCGGGCGTGGGGTCGCGCGCGACCGCGGCGCCGTTGATGGCCCCGATCGACGTCCCGATGACCGTCTGCGGTCGGATGCCCGCCTCGAACAGCGCCTGCAGCATGCCGACCTGGACCGCGCCGCGCACCCCGCCGCCGCCCAGGACAATTCCGACGCTCACGCTGGCATCGTGACACACCGCCCGCCCTTGCGCGCCGGCCCGGCCCGTCGTGGCGTGGACCCGAGATTTCGCCCGGTCGCGGTCCGCGGTCGCGGCGTATGGTCCTGATGGAGGTGGTTTCCATGCTCGGAGAACACGCGGTCCACGCCACGATCGCCACCGCCGACATAGGGCGGGCCCGAGCCTTCTACGAAGGCACTCTGGGACTGGCCGTGGAGACGGAGGATGCGGCCGGCGGCATCCTCTACCGGTCAGGATCGTCACGGCTGTATCTCTACCCGAGCGCGTACGCGGGACACGCTCAGCACACCTTGGCCTCGTGGGTGGTCGACGACCTCGACTCCATCGTGGCCGAGCTGGCCGGAAAGGGCGTCTCGTTCGAGGTGTACGACCTGCCCGACCTGAAGACCGACGAGCGAGGCATCGCCGAGCTCGGGACGGAGAAGGCCGCCTGGTTCAAGGACCCGGACGGCAACATCCTCAGCGTCAGTGAGGAAGTCACGGGAGGCTGAGCCGACCCGCCTGTGACGCCGCACCGCACCGCGCCCGTGATCGCGGTCTTCGGGAGCGACGTGGAGCGGACCGTTGCGCCGGCCAGGGCGGCAGGGGAGGCTGTCGCCCGGTCCGGCGCCGTTCTCCTTACCGGGGGCGGCCGGCGTCCCGCCGAGCGATCCGTCAAAGAGCAGGCGATGAACGGCGCCCGGGACGCCGAGGCGGCGGGGGAGCGCGCTGCCCGGGTGGGGGTTCTCGGCGCCGCGTCGCGCGAGGTCCGCATCGAGGTTGCCGGATCGCAGGTCATCCTCGAGCCCGGGCTCAGCCACGCGCGCAACTACGTCAACGCCGCGATGTGCGACGTCGCGATCGCGTTCCACGGCGGTCGTGGCACCGACAGCGAGGTGGTCTTCGCCCTCGCGCTCGGACGACCAGTCGTGCTTGCCGGGGCGGAATGGGACCACGCGTTCCCGCCGGGCGAGGACCGCGCCGGGCGCCTGGCCCTTGTCGCGTCGGCGAGGAGTCTGGTGCCGGGCGACCAGGACACCTCGATCGACGACCACATGCGCCGGGCGTACGACGAGCTGCTCGCGGCCCGTCTGCGGGTCGAACGACTCGGGCTCGACGAGCCGCCCGCGCGGATCGTGGCTTGTGCCAGGCGGCTGGTCGAGGAGGCCGGCCTGCAGGGCGATCTTCCCGCGCTCGCCGACCGTCCCGACGTCGGCCTGCTTGCGGAGCGCTATCGCGACTGGCTGGGCGGCCTCGAGCTGCCGGCCGGGTGTCCGGATAGCCGAAGTGCGAGTTCTCCGCGAGTTACCTAGGTTGCACATGGTCCGTGTCGCGGGGCCATCGGTGACCCCACCGTCCGCGGACCCACGACACCGGACCGGTGCCGCGCCGACTCACTAACGAGGAAGCGTCATGGCCCAAGCGAAACAACCCCATCGCGTCCGCGGAGGCATCGCACTCCTGAGTGCCGCTGCAGCGGCACTCACCCTCACGGTCGCAGCATCCGCGGATGCCGCGGTGGGCGCAGACCGCCCGATCTCGACCGACAGCCCCTACGTCAAGGCCAACGGCCGCCCGGCTCCGGCCGGTGACGCCATCACCGCGTGCGGGACCAACCGTCGCCAGCAGAACGAACCGACCGCGGCGGTCAACCCGACGAGCCCCGCGATCGTCACGTCGGGCTCCAACGACTACTGCACCGTGGAGATCGCCGGCGGCACCTGGGCAGGCTTCTACCGGTCGACGAACGACGGTGCCACGTGGACCGACTCGCTCCTCCCCGGGTACCCCACTGACACCTCGCCCGAGGGTCTCGCCAGCCCGTTGCACCAGCGCGGCATCACCAACGCCGGTGACCCCGTGCAGGCCTGGGATCGCGACGGACGGCTCTTTTACATGGGCAACGCCTTCAACCGCGTCGCCCCGCAGAACGGGAGCGTGTGGGTAGCCACGTACGACCAGAACGCGGCTCACTACGTCCGCACCGTGGTCGTGGGCAAGGGCGCGCCCGCGCTGCGCGGCAAGTTCAACGACAAGACGTCGATCGAGGTCGACCGCGGGCTCGCCAGCCCGTACGCCGGCAACGTGTACGTGGCCTGGAGCGTCTTCCAGGGCAACGGGAACAACGAGATCCGCTTCGCCCGCTCCACCGACCACGGCGCGACCTTCAGCAACCCGATGAAGATCTCGGAGGGCTCGCTGGACAACCAGTTCGCGGACATCGCGGTGACCCGTGACGGCACCGTCTACGTCGCCTGGAGCGGTACCGTGGGGAGCCGTGCCAACGGTCAGGACGCGATGATGTGGGTCCGTTCGGACGACGGCGGCCGCACCTTCAGCAAGCCGGCGCCCGCGACGACCTTCGACGGCTTCGACGCCGCCGACACGGTCGGCAACCCGGCCGCGGCCGAGCAGGCCCGCGAGCAGGCCTTCGAGAACGCCGACGGCCCCGAGCCCGAGAACGAGGTCACCTCGGCGGGCAACGCCCGTGACTGCGGCTCCGGTCCGTTCGCGTGCGAGAGCGGGTTCGTGTTCTTCCGGCACGACAGCCAGCCGAGGATCACCGCCGACCCCGCCGACCCGACCAACACCGTCTCCATGGTGTACGACGCCACGGACCCCGCGACCGAGGTCGCGTCGACGTCGACGTACAACACCGCACCGGTGGCACCGGACGGGACGCTGATGGTCGGGCAGGGCGCCGTCTATCTCACCCAGAAGGTGGGCGACGGCGCGTGGGCCGCGCCGAGGAAGCTGGCCCCGACGCCGGTCGGGCACCAGCTCTTCCCGGACATCAACGCCGACGGTGGCTACCTCTTCGCGCTCTGGCACGACAGCCGCAACGACATGGGCTACAGCGTGCAGAACCCGCCGGGGGACCAGACCGCGAAGGACGCGGCGGGGTTCCACCTGCCGAGCGTCGGCCTCGACACCTACGGCGCATCCTCGGCCGACGGCGGCGCCACGTGGTCGGTCGTCCGGCTCTCGTCGGTGTCACAGATGCCGAACTACGAGATGTTCGGGGACCGACGCGTGCCGTTCCACGGCGACTACAACTACGTGTCGAGCGTGGGCAACCTCGCGTTCGGCGCGTGGACCGACACCCGGCAGGTGCTGGGCGGTGACGACCCGAGGTACGTCGGCGGCGAAGGCTTCGACGTGCACCAGTGCCGCACGGCCAACCCTGACGGCACCTTCGGCGCGGACACGTGCCCCAACGCCGGCGGACTCGACCAGGACGTCTTCGGCGTCCTGTTCAGCCACTGACCGGCTCCCCACGACTCGGCCCTGGCGGTGCGTTCACGCCCCGCCAGGGCCGAGGTCTGGTCCGGCCTGGGCCGGGTTCTCACGGGGGAGCGGAGGGCGTCATCGCCCGCCGCTCGACGCGAGGAGTGCGGCCCGGGTCTGCTGGTAGGTCACCAGGTCGATCTCGCCGCTCGCGAGCCGCTGGTCGAGCACCTCGAGGGGCGTCGGCCCAGGCGGGGCTCCCGGGACGGACCGGCCCGCGTCCCAGGGTCCCGAGGGCGGCGGCGTCGGTGCCTGCCGTCCGAGCTTGCCGATGACGACCGCCAGCCATGCGATCGCGCCGATGAGAAGCAGCCAGAAGATGCTCATCACCGCCCACATGGCGGCGGCCATCCCGCCGTCGTACCACGTCATCACCATGACCTCCCTCGCTCCGTACCGGCTGGCTGCCGATTGCGTGCTCTCAGCGTGCACCACCCGGCCGAGGCTCACCGGGTCGAAGCGATCGAGCCGGGACGAGCGACGACGTGCCCCGTTGCCCTCGACGCAGTCTCGTCCGAGACTTTGCGCGTGCGACGAGCGTTGAGCTTCGGGTCGGGGGCCGAGGCGTACGAGCGGTTCCGGCCCGGCTACCCGGACCGCCTTGTCGGGCTCGTCGTCGGCGACGCTCCGGTGGAGCGCGCCCTCGAGATCGGCGCCGGCACCGGGAAGGCCACCAGGGTCTTCGCCCGGCACGGCATCGCGGTCACCGCGACCGAGCCCGACGGGAACATGCTCACGGTCCTCGTCCGAGAGTGCGGCGGGCTCCCCGTGACGCCGGTGCGGGCGAGCCTGGAGACCGTCGCGCTCGACGAGACCTACGACCTGGTCTACGCCGCCGCAGCCCTGCACTGGACGGAGAGCCTGACGCGATGGGACCGGATCGCGGCGCTGCTGGGACCCGGCGGGATCGTGGCATCGATCGGGGGCGGGCTGGAGCTCGCCGACCCCGAGCTCGCCGACGTCGAGCACGCGATCCTCGCCTCGCACCTGCCCGAGGGGTGGCACGTCCCCGCGCCCACCGCCCGCGCGCACGGACTCGACTGGCCCGGGAACGAGCTGGCCACCGACGCTCGCTTCCACAACGTCCGGCAGCAGCACCTGCCGAAAACCGTGCCGTACCTCCGTGCGGACTACCTCGGCCTGCTCGGCACGGTCTCCGCGATCCGCGTCCTGGACGCAGCCGACCGCGCCGCGCTCCTCGAACGGCTCGACGCCGCGCTCCCCGAGACGGTCGCGCTGCGGGCCGACCTGACGATCCATACGGCCCTCCGCCGATGAGCGAGGTCGTGGGCGGAGAGCGAGAGTGCGAGCCCGGCCCCGCCCCTCGTCCGGGGCGGGGCCGGGCCCTCGGTCACGCCTGCTCGATCGTCTCCCTGGTCCCGATCTGCGCCTTGGACGCGGCCTGCGACACCTCGATGCGACGTGGCTTCGCCTCTTCGGCCACCGGGATCGTCAGCGAGAGCACGCCGTCGGCGTACGACGCCTCGATGCGGTCGAGGGCAAGACCGCGGCCCAGCGTGAGCTGGCGGGCGAACGTGCCCGTCGGGCGCTCGCGGAGCAGCCACTGGCCGTCGCCCGACCGTGCCGTGCGCTCGGCCCGCACGGTCAGTGTGCGGTCTTCTACGGAGACGTCGATCGTGCCCGGGTCGACCCCCGGCAGGTCGATCGCCAGCACGTAGTGCTCGCCCTCGCGGAAGAGGTCCATCGGCATGCCCGGGACTGCGCTCCGGGTGCCCATCGTCAGCGTCCCGAACAAGCGGTCCATCTCCTCGAACGGGTCCCAACGGGTAGCCATCGCGCTCACCTCCTCGATGCGGGCCCCGGGCGATCCGGGACCCGCGACCGTGGCGTCGGCGGTCCTTCCGCCGTCGCCGGCTACAGATCCATAGTTAGCACTCTCGACGCGCGAGTGCCAGTGTCAGTGCGTGCGATCGCCGAAGGCGAACGCCCCCGAAGGGGCCGTGGTCGGCCCCGCTGCGCGATCCGAGGCCCGAGGTTATGGTCGGGTATCCGAACCGTCTGGACCCCCGCGGCCGACATTGCGGACCGTGGAGTCAAAGGAGATCTCCATGTCGGCGACGCTGCTCTCCCCGCTCACGGTGGGCAATGTGGAGCTCAAGAACCGCATGGCCGTCGCGGCGATGGTCACGCTCTACTGCGATCACGACGGAATGCCCACCGAGCAGTACATCGCCTATCACGAGGAGCGGGCCAAGGGCGGGTTCGGGCTCATCATCACCGAGGACTATGCCGTCGACCCCGTGGGCCGCGGCTTCTGGTGCGCGGGCCTGTGGAAGGACGAGCAGATCGCCCCGCACCGCGAGCTGACCGAACGCGTCCACGCCGCCGGCGCCAAGATCTTCGCGCAGATCTACCACGCGGGCCGGCAGACGGTCTCGGCCCTCATCGGCACGCAGCCCGTGTCGGCCTCGGCCGTGCAGTGCCCGGTCATGGGCGAGGTGCCCCGGGCGCTGTCGGTCGACGAGATCACGACGATCGTCGGTCAGTTCGGAGACACCGCGCGGCGTTCGATGGAGGCGGGGTTCGACGGCGTCGAGATCCACGGCGGCCACGGCTATCTCGTCGCGCAGTTCATGTCCCCGTACTCGAACAAGCGCACCGACCTGTACGGCGGCTCGCTCGAGAACCGCATCCGCTTCCCGCTGGAGATCATTGCGGACATCCGCGCCAAGTGCGGCCCCGACTTCGCGGTGACGTTCCGCATCTCCGCGGACGAGTACGTCATCGGTGGCCGCGGCATCGACGAGACGGTCGCCATGTCCCGCCGCCTCGAGGCAGCGGGCATCGACCTGATCCACGTCAGCGCGGGCACGTACGAGAGCGCGTGGGCGATCGTCCCGCCGATGTACATCAGGCAGGGCTGGAACACGGACTTCGCGGCCGCCGTCAAGAACGTCGTCTCGATCCCGGTCCAGACGGCCGGGCGGATCAAGGACGCCGAGGTCGCCGAGGGCATCATCGCCTCCGGCCAGGCCGACCTCGTCTCGCTCGCCCGCGCCTCGCTCGCGGACCCGGACTTCCCCCGCAAGGTCGCCGAGGGGCGGGTCGAGGAGATCCGTGAGTGCATCGGCTGCAACCAGGGGTGCATCACCCTGCTGTTCGGCGGCGAGCCGATCCGCTGCCTGGTCAACCCGTCGGTGGGCTACGAGTCGACCGACACGATCACGAAGGCCGAGACCGCACGAACGGTCCTCGTGATCGGCGGCGGCCCGGCGGGGCTCGAGGCGGCACGCGCTGCGCGGATGCAGGGCCACGACGTCACCCTCCACGAGCGGCAGAGCCAGCTCGGGGGGAACTTCCGCCTCGGCGCGGTCCCGCCGGCCAAGGGCGAGCTGGCGAGCTACATCGCCTGGCTCGGCGCCGAGCTCGGGCGCCTCGGCGTCGAGGTGAAGCTCGACTCGGCCGTCACGGCCGAGACGGTCGCCGCCGCCGCGCCCGACGTCGTCGTCTTTGCGGCCGGCGCGAAGCACGCCCGCCCGCCGATCCCAGGGATCGACGGCACGAACGTCGTCGAGGCGTGCGACGTGCTCGCAGGCAAGACGGTCACCGGCGCGCGCGTCGTCGTCGCCGGGGCAGGGGAGATCGGGGCCGAGACCGCGCTGTACCTCGCGACCACCGGCCGGCGTGTGACGATCGTTGACAGACTGCCCGGGGTGGCCCTCGGGGAAGGCATGGCGCGTCGGTACTTCCTCCTCAAGGACCTCGACGAGTACAAGGTCGAGCAGATCATGGAGGTGTCGATCCTTTCTTTCGCCGACGACGGCGTCGAGATCCAGGTCGACGGCGCCACTCGGACCCTGCCGTGCGACACCGTCGTCCTCGCGATGGGCATGGCCTCGAACAACGCGCTGGCCGACGAGCTGCGTGGGCTCGCCGACGTGCGCCTCGTCGGCGATGCGGGCGAGGTCTCGGACGCGCTCCGTGCGAGCCGGGACGGGTTCACCTGCGGGCTCAGCATCTGAACACCGGCACCCCAGCGGTGGTATCGTCGTGATACCACCAGAGGAGGAGCCATGGCCATGACATTGCGTCTGAGCGAAGCCGAAGACGAGGCGCTGGAGCGCGCCGCCGAGCGGCGTGGCATCTCCAAGCAGGAGGCCGCGCGCGAGGCCGTGCGGCGGTATGCCGAGGACGACGAGCGGTTCGCCGGGCTCGTGGCCAGGGGTATCGACCGCTACAAGGACGTGCTCGACAGGCTGGCCGAAGGCGCGTGAGCGAGGTCCGGTACCTCGACCTGTTCCACCTGCTGACGCTCAGCGGCTCCCTGCTCGGTCATGAGCCCGAGGTGCGCGACCTGGGGATGCTGGAGTCCGCTCTCGCCCGCCCGCGGGCCTCGATGCTGGGCGTCGACGCCTACCCGACGATCCATCTCAAGGCCGCGGCGCTGCTCGACTCCGTGGTGAACAACCACGGCCTGGTCGACGGCAACAAGCGTGCGGGGCTCGTCGCGGTGTTCGTGTTCTACGGGCTCAACGGCCTGGACTTCGACGCCCCGCACGACGACGTCTTCGAGCTCGTCATGGGGGTGGCCGACGGCTCGCAGCGCGACCTGCCCACCATCGCGCACCGGCTCGCCGGATGGTGCCGCCCGCTCGGCTGACGCCGCGGCACCTCAGGTGCGGGACGGGAACGTCCCCAGGTCCTCGACCCGGTACCCGTTCGGGTACGTCCGCAGGGAGGACAGGTCGCTGACCGTGACCGGCCGACGACGCGGGGGCAGCAGCCGCACCACCCGGCCGCGCAGGCGAAGCAGCCCGCGGCACAGGGCGACCACGGGTCGCGGAGGCCGCGGGTAGCGGAACGCCCGGCACACGTGCTCGTCCAGGATCGAGAACGCGAAGACCCGCACCACGGGAGCCGGCAGCAGCCGGTAGGGCGGAAACGTCCGGAGCAGCCGGAGGGTCGCGTCGGCGACGGCGCGGCCGCCGGCGTCGTAGGCGAAGCATGTGGCCTCGTAGGAGTCGAGCAGCTCCGCGAACTCGGCGTAGGTCTCTGGGACGTCCCGGATGCCCAGGTGGCGGCCGAGGGCGCGGTAGTAGGTGACGTGGGCCTCGAGCTCGATGTCGGTCAGGCCGCGCCAGCCGTAGGCGGTGATCCACCGGACGGGCGTGACGACGAAGGTGGCCAGCACGTACCGCATGTCCTCGTTCGGGATGCCGTAGGCGCGGTGCATGTGGTTCATGCGCCGGACGGCGGTGCGGCCCTCCTCGCTGCCCAGCCCGTGGGTGAGCACGGCGTCGAGGATGAGGACGGTGTCGTCGTGCCGCTTCTGCGTGTGGTCGGTGAGCTCGGCCGTGCGGGCCAGCAGGCCACCGATGGACGGGACCGCGTACGTGCGGAAGAGGGCGAAGCTCAGCGCCTGCTGCACGTCCCACGGGAACTCGTACGTGGCCACGAGCCGCACGATCTGCTCCGACTGCGTGCCGGGGTCCATCGCCTGGATGGCGTCGCGGCGGGCGTAGCGCCGGGTCATGGTCCGAGCGTAGGTCCTGCGGGGAACGCTCCTCACGACGCGGGGGGATCCCCCAGATACGGGGTGACATCGCCGTTCGAGGAATCTCAGTGATTCTCTCTTCCTGCTTCGTTGGCCGTTGCCTGCCCGGGAGGGCGGGTCTTACGTGGTCTCGACAGGCGTTTTGGGTCTCCGGGGAACTGCTCGGCGACCGTGGTTCTATGCGGCGAGGCGTAGGAGGTTGAGGGCGGCTGTCCGGTCGCGGTCGTGGACAGCACCGCAGGGGCAGGCCCAGGCCCGGTCGGCCAACGTCAGCTCAGGGTTGATGTCCCCGCACGAGCTGCACGTCTTGGTCGATGGGTACCAGCGGTCCGCGACGATGACCGTGGAGCCGTACCAGGCGGCCTTGTACTCGAGCTGTCGGCGCAGCTCGGCCCACCCGGCATCATTGATGTGCCGTGCCAGGCGGCGGTTGCGGACCATGCCGGCCACGGCAAGGTCCTCGATCACGATCGTCGGCTTGGTTCTCGTCAACGATGTCGTGAGCTTGTGCAGGAAGTCCGCCCGGGCGTTGGCCACGTCGAGGTGGACCTTCCCTACCTGGCGGGCGGCTTTGGCCCGGTTCGCGGAGCCCTTCGTCTTGCGCGCCAGCGCCTTGTTCGCACGGCGCAGCCGGCGGAGCTTGTGTTGCAGATGGCGTGGGTTGCCGATCTCGACCACCGTGCCGTCGTCCGCGACGATCGTCGCGAACGTCTTGATGCCCAGGTCAATCCCGACTACCGGGCCATCTTGGGGCGCAGTGTGGCGGGCGTTGATCTCGGTGCGGTCGACGTCGACCTGGAACGAGACCCACCAGCGGCCCGCGCGTCGCTCGAACCGTGAGCCGACGACGCGGGCACGCCCGTCCGCGATCCGGTCGGTCAGCCAGCCCACGTCCTCCCGCGTCGCCACCTTGCCGACCGTGGGCACGTGCACCGTGCGGGCCGTGACGGGGTGGGCAGTGTGTGCGTCGAACCGGCACGTCGCACCGTCCTTGCGGCGCCGGAACCGGGGGAACCCGACTCGCCGGCCCTTACGGGTGCCCGCCTTCGACTTGGCCCAGTTCGACAACGCGGCCGCCAACGCCCGGCACGCCTCCTTCGGCACCCGCGAGGACAAGCCCTCGGCGGTGAACCACGGGTACACCTGGGCGTGTGTCTGGCGCCAGTACTTCTCCAACGCCGGCGCCGACCAACCCACTGCCGGGGTCAGCTGGTCATCGGCAATGCCGTACGTGCGCTCGGCAGCACGCTGCCCCATGACCGCCTGGACGTGGGCAAGGCAGTGGTTGAACACGACCCGATGCAGGCCAGCGTGCTGCGCCAACCGGTCCGCCTGGGCGGGCATGGGTGCGAGCTCGACCCGGAACCCCTGCAACGTCACGAGGCCACGCTCCCACCAGCCGCCGACATCGCCGCTACTGCCGCGTCCGCCCGCCGACGCGCGGACCGGCGCCCGTACAGGCGTGCACACAACGAGGTCAGGATCTCGGTCAGGTCCCGCACAAGGTCATCAGCGACCTCCCCCTCTTCCAGCACCACGATCTGGCGCCCCTGGGCGCCAAGCGCGGCTTGCAGGTGCTCGAGCCCGAACCGGGCGGCACGGTCACGGTGCTCGACCACGATCGTGGCCACCGACGGGTCGGCGAGCAGACGAGAGAACTTCACCCCGCGTGCGTTCAGCCCAGACCCGACCTCCGAAACGACGGCGTCCAACCGCAGCCCACGCTCCAGCGCACCCACCGTGACGCGCCCGACCTGACGCTCAAGATCAGCCCCCTGGTCCGCGGACGAGACCCGGCAGTACCCGACCACCCGCCCCGACGATGCCGGTTCCGCGAGCACGAGATAGCGGCCCGACGGCGTCTTGACGACCGGGACCGGCATCTTGCCCTCCCGCGCCCACTTCCACGCCGTCTGGTAGTGGACACCCTGCTCCCGCGCCCAATCCGACAACCTCACCCGACTGAGAATGCCACATCAACGCTGAGAATCACTGACAAACACGCCATCAGTTCACAACCCCGCCGCGTGGACGCCGATTGACTTCCCCTTCGTCGCGATGCTGGTATATGCGCCGATCGCTTCATATATGCCCTGATCGCGAAGTTCCGGAGGAAGAGTGACCCAGCCCGACACGACGGCCGCGATTTTGCACGAGGCCCGGCCATCGGTCCGCTACCGCGGACGCCACCTACCGATGGTGGCCGTCGTCGTCGCCGCGACGATCGCGACCGCGCTGGCCTACAGCGGCATGGTCCTGTTCGGCCTCGAGGTCGCGCACATGACGACGATCGAGGCGTACGGCCTGGCCGGCTTCCTCGAGGTCAGCCTTGTCGCCGTCGCTCTCATGGCACGCAACGCCGCCCTCGAGGGTCGCCCGTACGGCGTGCTGCTCACGCTGACCTGGGTCCTGTCCGGCACCTCCGGCCTGTTCGCGGCGCTCCACCAGATCGCCGTGCCCGACGCCTCGACGCCGTACATGGTCGCCTTCCGGTTCGTGCCTCCGCTGGTCGCCGCCCTCATGTGGCACCTCGCCCTGGTCGGCGAGCGGCATCTGGTCACGGGCCACACGCTCGACGAGCGCCGCCGCGAGCACCGCGTGCACGAGTACGTAGGCGCGCTGGAGCTGTGGCGCGACGCGCGGGTCGACAGCGCCGGCGACCGCACCGGCATGCGCAAGGTCCAGGCGGCGCACCAGCGCCAGCGCGCCGCGCGTGACAGCGCCCTGCGCATGCTGACCGTCGAGGACTTCGAGCGCAGGATGCAGGTCTGGGTCGAGCGGCTCGAGGCCGCCGAGCGGCACGGTAACCGCCTCGACCGGATCGGCGCGAGCTCGGTCAAGCGCGGCAAGGCTGCCGGCGCGGAGGAGCTGCCGGTGCCGGCCGCCGTCTACGCCGTGGCCCCGGCGGCGCCGAGCCCGGTCGCGCGGGCGTGGGCCGAGTCGACGGCGGACGTGGCCGTCGCCGCCCCGGTCGAGGCCGACGACGTCACCGTCCTGGCCGAGCCCGAGCCGTTCGCCGAGGCGTTCGAGGAGGCGCTCGCCGCCGAGACGACGGTCGACGAGGACACGATGCCCGAGCCCGTCGAGGCGGAGGTCGCGGAGGTTGCCGCGCCGGTCGAGCCGATCGCGGTGCGCGAACCCCTGCCCGAGACCGGACACACCCGACGGGTGGAGCTGTTCGACCTGGCCCGCAACAGCGAGGCGGCCATGGGCGGCGCAGCCGCGGCGAGGTCGGCGTTCTTCACCGCGCACGGCGCTCCGGCGTCCGCGGTGAGCGCGGTCGACGCCCCGGCGAGCCTGGCCACCGAGGACGCAGAGAGCGCGGCCGCGCCGTCGCAGGCTGCGTCCGACCGTGACCAGACCATCGTCGAGCTCGCAGCCGAGGGGCTGACGCAGCGCGAGATCGCCGAGCGGGTCTCGGCGTCGCCGACGACCGTGGGCCGGGTGCTGCGCAGCCTCAGCACGACGGCGCGGGCGTCGAAGTGACCGAAACGACCCTCGGGTAGAGCCGGGCCTGGCCGGAGCACCCGGCCTCCCGGAGTGCATGGCACGAGCGCGTTTGGCCACAGACCGCCGCCTGGGGTTCACTGGCGCCGTGACCCATGGCGACGTCGAATACGAGTTCTCGCCGGACCCACGCCGCATCGATGCGGCGTGGGTCCACGCGATGCTCACCGAGCACGCCTCGTGGGCCGCGGGACGGCCGCGCGAGGTGCACGAGGCGGCGATGGCCGGCTCGCGCAACTACGGCGTCTTCCTGCTGGCGGGGGGTGGCCAGGTCGCCTACGCGCGCCTGGTCACCGACGGTGCGACGTTCGGGTGGCTGGCCGACGTCATCGTGGACCCCGAGCACCAGGGGAGGGGAGTGGGTCGGGCGCTCGTCGCCGGGATCCTCGCCGACCTCGAGCCGCTGGGCCTCAGGCGCATCCTGCTGAAAGCCACCGACGAGGGTCGTGGCCTCTACGCCCAGCACGGGTGGGCGTCCGTCGAGCAGCCGGACGCCTGGATGGTGCGGCACGCCTGACGGGCCGCCGAGCACGAGGTCCCTCAGCTCGCGCCGACCGCCGGCTGCTCGATCAGGTGCCCGTCCTGCAGGTGCAGCACACGGTCGGCGAGCGCCATGAGCGTCGGGTCGTGCGTGGCGACCAGGATCGTCATGCCCTCGGCGTCCACGATGCCGCGCAGCAGGCCCATCACGGCCAGGCCCGTCTCGGAGTCGAGCTGACCGGTCGGCTCGTCGGCGATGAGCAGTCGCGGCGAGGCGGCGAGGGCGCGGGCGATCGCCACGCGCTGCTGCTGGCCACCCGACAGCTCCCCGGGCCGCTGGTCGGCATGGCCGGCCAGACCCACGAGGTCCAACAGCAGGCGGACGCGGTCCTCGCGCTCGGCGACGGGCGTGCCGCGCAACCGCAGCGGAATCCCAACGTTCTCCGCCGCCGACAGCGTCGGCACCAGGCCGAACGACTGGAAGACGAAGCTGACCACGTCCCGGCGCAGCTCGTCCAAGCCGCGCTCGTCCAGGGACGTGACCTCGCGGCCGGCGAGGAGCACGCGGCCGTCGTCGGGGAAGTCGAGCCCGCCGACGATGTTGAGCAGCGTCGTCTTCCCCGATCCCGACCGCCCGACGACCGCCACCAGCTCACCGGGCGCGACGTCGAACGACACGCCGCTGAGAGCGCGCACGGCGGAGTCGCCGCTCCCGTAGGTGCGGCGCAGGCGGTGGACCGCGAGGATCCGGGCGCCGTCGTCCCGCGCCTGCGACGTCGGTGCTCCCGCCGTCTTCTGGACCTGCTCGCTCATCACGCCTCGCTCCCCGGTCGCACGGTCACCTGATGCTCCTCCAGTGCCAGGCGCACGCGCCCGGCCAGGTGCAGCGCCTCGCGGTACTCGCGCGGCAGCTGCACACGTCCTGCGCGGTCCAGCACCGCGAACTCCTCGGCCACGGTGTGCTCCGTCCCGTCGTCGTGGGTCCGGGTGCTGCGCAGCACCTCGGAGCTCGTGCGTCCGTCGCGGATCGCGACGGTGCGCCGCACGTGCTCGCTCACGTCGGCGTCGTGCGTCACCACGAGCACGGTGGTGCCGAGCTGCTCGTTGACGGTGCGGAGCGCCTCCAGCACCTCGACGGACGTCGCCGTGTCGAGCTCGCCGGTCGGCTCGTCGGCCAGCAGCAGCGCGGGGGTGTTCGCCAGGGCGACGGCGATCGCGACGCGCTGCTGCTGCCCGCCGGAGAGCCCGGCCGGGCGCCGGTGCGCGCACTCCGCCACGCCCAGCACCCCGAGCAGCTCGCGGGTGCGGGCGGCGCGCTCCTTGCGTGGGACGCCGGCCACCGCCTGCGGGAAGTCGACGTTCTGCTCGGCGGTCAGGTACGGCATGAGGTTGCGCGAGGTGTGCTGCCACACGAAGCCCACGGTGCGGCGCCGGTACCCCACCCGCTGTGTGCGGCTCATCGACATCAGGTCCCACTCGCCCACGCGCACCCGGCCCGCCGTGGGCACGTCGAGGCCGGACAGGATGCCCAGCATCGTCGACTTTCCCGAGCCGGACGCGCCGACCACGGCGAGCAGCTCGCCCTCCTCGACCACCAGGTCCAGGCCCTGCAGGGCCTGCACCTCGATCCCCTCCGCCTGGTAGATGCGCACCAGGGCGTCGCAGACGACGAACGCGCCGTCGCCGAACCCGCCCGCGCTCGTGCGGAGCCCGCCGTCCGTCAGCGTCCGGACCATGCCGGCCTCCTCCTCGTCGTCGTCCAGATCGTCACCACGTCCGCAGCACCTCGCCCACGCGCACGTGCCGCCGTCCCCGTTCCTCCAGCCACGCCCCGACCAGGAGCGCGCAGGCGGCGGCTCCCGGCACCGCCAGGAACGGCCACCACGCCAGCACCGGCTCCACCGCCCCGCCGTACGCGAGCGCCTCGAGCCCCTGCGCCGGAATCAGCACCACCGTCAGCAGCGCTCCCGCGAGGCAGCCGGCGACGACTGCGGCGCCCAGCACCGGGGCGAGCTCGGCGATCGCCAGCGTGCGCCCTGACCGGCGCGGGACGCCGAGCGTGCGCAGCACCGCGAGCACCCGCAGCCGGTCCCGGTCCCCGCCGAGGACGGCCAGGGCGACCACGACCGCGCACAGGCCCGCGAGCACTCCCGCGCTCGCGCGCAGCAGTGTGGTGACCCCGCCTACGAGCGGGTCGGCCCGCAGCAGCTCACCGAGCTGGGCGGGGGACGTCACGACGGCGTCCTTCCCGGCCGGCAGCGCGGCGGCACGCTCGGCGTCCGGCCCGTCGAGCCAGACGATGTCGTCGCGGGGCAGGTCTCTCGCCTCCAGACCGAGCGCGATCGCCATGGCCTGCCGGTCCACGACGACGACCGGTTCGTCGGGAAGGTCGCCCGTCCCGAGCGACGGTCCGGTCCGCGCGAGGTCGACGGTGCCGATCATCGCGACGGTCATCATCGTGCGGACGGCGAGCACGTCCGGCGTCAGGCTCTGGGCGGCGTGCACCAGCCGCGCGTCCAGCAGCGCCGGGACGGGGTCGCCGAGCGCCACCGGGCCGGCGCCGGCCAGCGCGGCGAAGCCCGGGAACGCAGCCGGGTCGTCGACGGCGAGCACCGTGACCTCGAGCCCGCTGCCCGTGGCGAAGTCGCGCTGTGGCAGCACGCTGCCCGCGTGCACGGCCAGCCCAGGAAACCGGGACGCGACCCACTGCGCGTAGCCGGGCTCCGGGTCGTCGACCCGGACGGCGGCGCCGACCCGCGCGTCGACCGCCCGGTCCCGCGCGACCACGACGGTCGCTGCCTGCGCCGCGGCGAACACCGCCAGCGCCGCCACCACGACCAGGCTGAGCACCGACGCGGCACCCGGTCCGCCGTCGCCGCGTCTGCCGCGCCCGGCGCCGGCACTCGCCGCCGCGGTGCGCGTCGCGGCCACCAGCGGGACCACCGACCTGCCGCGCGCAGCTGTCCGGGCGACCAGGCGCAGTCCGGACGGCACCGCGAGCAGCACGAGGATCGTGCACGCCGCGGCCAGGAGGACGGGCGCGGCGGACACGAGCAGGTCGCCGCGGGCGTCGAACCCGCGCGCGCCTGCGGCGGCGACCGCCGCGGCGGCCACGACGAGCACGCCCACCTGCAGCGCGACGCCCCACGACCGCCGCGCCCGGTCCTGCACGGCCCGGTCGGCGCGGTCCGTCGGGACGCGGCGCGCAGACCACGACGACGACGCCTGGCGTGCGGACAGCCACACCGGCGCCAGGACCGTGGCGGCGAGGACGACCCCCGCGGGCACGAGCCCCGTCCCTGCGGGCAGCTCGCCGAGGCGCCCGGCGACGAGCGCCGCGACCGCGGCCGCCACCACGCCGACGGGGACGGACTCGGCGGCCGCCCGCACCGCCACGGACGCCATCGACGCCCCCCGCGCCCGCTCGAGGGCGAGTGCCTGGTCCCGCCTGGCGACGAGCATCCCCGCCGCCAGCCGCAGCACGAGGGCCGCCGCAACCGCGAGCCCGAGGAGCAGCGTCGTGACCTGGGAGCGCACGACCTGGTACCGGGCCTGGTACGAGGACAGGAGGTCGGCCAGCCCTGTCGTGAACGTCGGCTGGTCGAAGGTCGCGGCCGTGCCGAGCAGGCTCTCGTGCGCGGCGAGGAAGGCCAGGTCCTGCTGCAGCCCGCCGATGTCCGCCACGCGGATGGCCGACGGGTCGACGGGCACCCACACGGTGACGGGTGTCTCGCTTACCTCGTCGTCGCCCTGCTTCTGGGCCGGCGGGGGAGCGACCAGCGCCGTGACGTGCCGAACAGGCCCGAAGGCTGCCTCCGGGTGCAGCAGGCTCGGCGCCTGCCGCCACGGGAGGCCTTCCGGGTCGGCCGGCTCGAACACGCCGGCGACGGTCAGGGTCGTGTGGTGGCCGGGGTCCGGGAGCTGGTCGCCGACCGTCACGCCCATCGCGCGCGCCGTCCCTTCCGAGAGGCCGACCTCGAGCACCGCCGGACCGGTGCCGGGCATCTCGGGCTCGGACGCCCCGGCCCGCGGCGCCTGACCGTCGACCCACGTGACGTCGGCGCCGTGCACCGCTGCGCGTCGGACGACGTACGTCGTCGCGCCGGCCAGCACTCGGTTCGTGCCGAGATCGGCCAGCGCCGCCGGGCTGCCCGCCGAGCCCGCCGTCGCGTCCGGGAGGGCGCGGACCGTGGCGTCAGCGATCCCGGCGAGCTTCGTGCTCACGTCCTGGCTCGGGTCGGTCAGGTACCGCACCTCGAGGTCCGCCCGCGCGCCGGCGTCGACGACGGCCCAGCGCAGCCCGTCGTCCGCGGCCCGCGCGAGGGTCTGCGGCGCCATGAGGGCCGGGGTCACGAGGACGACGGCGAGCAGCGTGTACGCGCCGACCAGCCCGCGGTGCAGCCAGGTCCGGCGTCCGGCTGCCGGCAGCGCGGAGACCTGGGCGCGGGCCCGGGCGGCAGTGCGTGACATGGTCGCGCTCATCGGTCCGCCCCCAGCCGGAGGAGCTCGGCCCGCGCACGGCGCACGAGCGACCGTGCCGTGGCACCGACGGCGAGAGCGACCAGCCCGGCCACGACGACGGCGAGCACGGCGAGCCCCGGCCACGGCACGTCGAGCGATGCCTCGGGGACGGGGGGTCCGCCGTCGGGCCCGACGGCGAGCCGTACCGCGAGCAGGACGGCGACCGCCCCGCCCACCAGGGCGCCGCCGACGAGCCCCACGCCGAGCAGCAGCCCGTGCTCGGCGAGCACGGAGCGGACGAGCGCCCGGCGCGGGACCCCGAGCGCCTGCAGCCGGGCGATGTCGAGACGACGCATGTACAGCCCGCCGGCGACACTGGTCGCCGCGCCGGCCGCCGCCAGGGCGACCGCGGCGGCGGTCAGCAGCCACAGGGCAGCCTGGAGCCCGGCGCGGTCGGGGCCGTCGCTCAGCCGGTCGCGCTCGGCAGCCTCGGTGCGCAGGTCGCCGGGCACGGGGCCGCCATGGGCGACGAAGCGCGGGCCCGCCGTGCCCCACCACTCGCCGGGCGGCGTCCACGGCACGGCGAGAGCGAGCTGCGCCCGCTGGAGCAGATCGTGGCGGAGCAGCACGCCGTCGGTCGTCCCGCCCGGGAGGTGGCGGACCACTGCGGTCACGACGAGCGGGACGCTAACCCCGTGGTGGAGCGTCATCGTGTCCCCCGGTTCGAGCTCGAGCTCCTGCGCGAGCCGCTGCGTGATCACAGCGGGGACGGGGGTGATCGTGCCGTCGTCGGTGCCGGGGAACGTGGTCCCGCCGGGGTCCGCCGGGGCGGCCACGAAGCCGCCGCCGCTCTCCGAGAACGTCCCCATCGACAGGTCTCGGGTCAGGAGCAGGGCGCGGTCGGTGACTCGGGCGTCGGCCGGATCCTGGTGCTGGGCCGCGGGGTCGAGGCTGGCGCCGCCCCCGAACAGCGTCGTCCGGGCGGCCCACGGCCCGTCGAGGGCGACCGCGGTGGCTGCGCCCGTGGCGTCGACGGCGGTGAGGCCGCTCAGCCCGACGCGCACGCTGACCAGCCGCTGGGACCCGGTGTCGTCGTCGAGCGCAGCGCTGACCAGCAGGCCGACCAGGCGGGCCGGGCCGGAGGCCGCGCGGTCGTCGCGCAGCGTCGCGGTCACACGGTGCGGGGCGTCGTCGGCCGGGATGCGCGCGGTGAGGAACACGGGCCGGACGAGCCGGCGCGAGGTCCGCACGCCGTCGGCGTCCTCGAGGATCGCGTACAAGGTTGCGCCGTACCCGGAATCGCGGACGCTCGCGACCGTGACGTCCGCGCTCAGCTCGGTCGTGCCCGCCGGAAGCTCGGGTCCGGCCGCGAGAGCCGTGCCGTGGGGGCCGGTGCCGGCAGGTCCCGCCTCCGCGAGAACGGCGGACCAGTCCGCCGCGCCGAGCTCGCTCGGCAGCCCGGCGACGGGCTCGAGCCGTCCACGGAGCAGCGAGGCGTCGTCGACGGCGACCAGCCGGGCGCCGGTCGACGGTCGGTGCGCGGTCGAGTACCCGGCAGGCATGGACAAGACCGGGACGAGGTCGAGGTCGCGGTCCTGCTCGAACGCGCGCACCTGGTCGGCCGCCGCCAGCGGGTCCGAGGCGGTGCCGCTCAGCCGCACCGGCGCGCCGACGGCGAGCGCGGCCTGGTCCACCTGGGACGTGCGCCATGTGGAGAGCGTGACCAGGGCGAACGTCGCCGCCCCGACCGCCAGCGTCACGAGCAGCACGGCCTGCGCGGCCCGCTCGGGTCGGCGGCCCGACTCCCACGCCGCCAGCGGCGCCACCAGCCGCCGGGACTGCGCGGCGGCCCGGTCCGTGACGCGAGCGAGCAACGGGAGCGCTCTCACGACCAACAGCCCGCAGGCAAGCAGGAGGAGCGCGGGGGCCGTGACCACGACCGGGTCGAGCCTGCCCGGGACGACCTGGCGCACCGAGAGCTGCCATGTCGCCACCGCGGCGATCCCGGCCAGCGCGACGACGCCCGCCGAGCCGCGGACCACCGCGCTCAGTGAACCCGCCGACGCACGGGTCCGCGGGCCCGGTGAGCGGTCCGCCCCGCGTCGGAGCACGGGCACCTGCAGCAGCCCGGACAGGAGCAGACCGCACGCGGCGCTCGCGAGCCAGAGCGCGGGCGACCCCAGGGCCTCGGACACCGACGGGACGACGCCGCCACCCAGGCCGAGCGCGCCGCCCAGGCGCAGCAGACCCGCAGCGAGCGGCGGCGCCAGGACGCCGGCGACCACCGCGACACCGAGTGCCTCGACCCCCGCCAGCGCGACCTGCTGCCGGTGCGAGGTGCCACGCGAGAACATCAGGGCGACGTCCGAGGCCCGCTGCTCGGCCACCAGCCGGGCCGCGAGCAGCGCCGCCGCGCCGCCGACGAGGACGAGGACCAGGACTGCCACGAGGATCGCCGCCTGGGTGACGGCGAGCCTCCCGAACAGGCCGTCGAGCACGCCGCCGAGCGCGGTGCTCACCTGGGGCCACGACGCCTTGCCCGCCAGCGCCGCGGCGACGTCCGTCTTCGCGTCGGCGAGCCGACCGGTCATGCCCCGCGCCTGTGCGGCGGTGAGGCCCGAGAGGTCGGGGTCGACGGTGACCCGCATCCGCACGGGAGCGACGCTCCCGTCGAGCAGCTCGTCCGTCGGGGCGAGCAGGGGGCCCCAGGCCGGGATCGTCACCTGACCGGCCGTGCCGGGGACGGGCAGCGCCGGCTCGTACTGGGCGCCGGCGGTCTGGTCGAACGTCCACGCGCGTTGCACGTCACGCGGGCGGTACACGCCGGTCACCTCGACGACGACCGCCGTGTCGTCCGCCAGGCCGCGCACGCCGAACCGGTCGCCGACGGCCCAGCCGAGGTCGTGGGCGGCACGCTCGGGCACGGCGACACGCACGACGGCGTCGTCCTGGGCGCCCGCGCCCGACGGTGGCAGGCTCCCGTCGAGGACCTCCACCGCCCCGGCCTCGGGCACCCCGGCGAGGTAGGTCGCGGGCCCGTTGCGGGGCGGGACGCCGTCGGGCGCCGCGGTGAGCAGGTTCGACTCCGGCCAGACCGTCGTGCGCACCTGCGCGGGCGCCACCAGGTGGGCGAGCGCCGCGTGCGCCGCGTCGAAGGCGGCCCGGGCGTCGTAGGCGCCGTCGTCCGAGCCGAGGTCGGTGAGGCGGACGTCGACCGAGACGCTCACGTCGGCCGGAGCGGCCTGCGCCAGCGCGATGCCGGGGGCCCGATCCTGGGCGACCGTCAGCAGCACCGTCGCCGCGCCGACCATCGTCGTGGTCGCCACGACCAGCGCCGTCACGACCGCCAGCACGCCCCGCTGTGCGACGGCCCGCCGGGCGAGCACCGGGAGGATCCAGCCTGCCCGCCTCGTCGCGCGCGTCCTCATCACTCGGAGCACCTCTCCGTGCGCGCGCCGCCAGCTGGTCGAGCCACGCTGCGGCCGGCAGCGCCACTGTCGTCGCCAGCATGAATCCGCACGTCAAACGTGTGGACGGCGGAAACGTATCACCAATGGTTCATGCTGGCTCCCCGGGGTCGGCGCGCAACGCCTCCCGACCGGCCGGGCGACGTCGTCACTCATTTGGCCGCACCCTCGGGCCCGCTCCACCCCGGAGAGCGACGTTTGCGTCGTCCGGCACGCGGGATCGGCAAGAATGCACCGACCTTGCCGCCCACCCGATCGGCCCTCATGGATACCGCCCTGCCCGTGCCCCTGCCCGGCTCCCGGCCGCGCGTCGCCCTCAACGCCTTCGGTGCCGCGTTCGGACTGTCCGGTCTGGCGGGCACCTGGACCGCCGTAGGCAAGGAGCTCGGCGGCCCGCGATGGGTGGGGGAGATCCTCTGGGTGGTCGCCGCGGTCGTCTGGGTGAGCACCCTCGCCGCGTACCTCGCGCGGGCGGGCGGCGTGAAGCGCGTGGTCGCGGACCTGCGCGACCCGGTGCTCGCGCCGTTCGCCGCGCTGGTGCCGATCACGGCGTCGCTGCTCGGTGCCCACCTCGTCTCGGTCGCGCCGGCGGCTGGGCGCGCCGTCGTCGTGGTCGCCGTGATCGTGACGCTCGCGTTCGGCGCGTGGTTCACCGGGCAGACCTTCGTCGAGCCGCGGGACACGGCGACCCTGCACGGCGGGTACCTGCTGCCGACGGTGGCGGGGTCGTTCCTCTCGGGGCAGGCGCTCGCGGTGGCCGGGCATCACACGCTCGGCGTCGGGCTGGTCGCGGCGGGCGTGATGTTCTGGCTGCTGCTCGGCGCCGTGCTGCTGGTTCGGTTCCTGACCGGGCCGCGGCTCCCGGGGCAGTTGCTGCCGACGCTGGCCATCGTCTCGGCACCGCCCGCGGTGGCCGGCAACGCCTGGTGGGTGGTCGCGGGTGCGCCCACCGACCTCACGCTCGCGAGCGCGGCCGTGCACCTGGCCCTCGCGGGGGCGATGGTGCTGCTGCTCGCGCCGCATGCGGCGCTGCTAGGGCGGTACGCGCGCCTGCGCTTCACGACGGGCTTCTGGGCCTTCACGTTCACCGCCGCGTCGAGCGCGACCTACACCGTCCACCTGCTCGGGCTCGTCGACGGCGGAGGCGCCCGTGCGGGGGCGTGGGCTACCGTCGCGGCTGCCACCGTCCTGATCGGCGGGATCGGCGTGCGTTCGCTGGTCGGGCTGGCGAGCGGCTTGCGGGCGCCGGCTCGGCGCCGCGTGGCCTGACCAGTCCGGGCGTGCGGGGACGACGCGATCTGAACCGCGATCGGCCTGACCTGTGCGACGTGCGCCGCGGGCGTCGCCGCGCACGTGCCGGATCGCGCCCTTGCGGGGAAGATGGACGGCGGAGTCTCAGTCCCTCACGGCGAAGGAGTCAGGGTGCCAGGGTCGACAGTTCTCCAGGAGGCCATCGGAGTCCTGAGCAGCCACCGCTCGGTGGCCCCACGCGCCGGGCACGTCGCCGGCCACTGCGTCTGCGGTACCGACACGGCGAACCTGGCCAAGCACCAGGCGTCCATGCTGGCCCGCCGCAACCTGCTGGTCCGGCCCGAGTCGGAGGCAGACTCGATCCTCCACGACCACCGGATCGTCGGCACGCTCGACGGCGAGGACGTGTGCGCGTGCGGCGCCACCGTCCACCCTGACGCGTTCTACGACCACGTGGCGCACGACCTGGCGGCGTGCGGGGTCCTGGTCGGTTAGGTCCGCCACGGCGACGCGCACGGTGCCGCCGCGCACCGTGCCGACGCCGTGACCGACGCCGTGAGCGACGCCGTGAGCGACGCCCGGTCAAGGCCCGTGCGCGCGGTCTGGTTCGATGGGCGGATGAGCGAAGCGCCCGCCGGCCTGGACGTCGGCTCTACCCTCACGCCCGCGATGCTGAGCCTGTGCGCGGGCGGCCTCGTGCGGACCTGGACCGAGGTCGGCGCCCGGCTCTGGTCGGTCGAGGACGACTCGCTGCGCACGGCGATGTACGAGGGCCGGCTCGCACGGACGCCGCGCGAGGACCGGCGGTTCCGCGAGGTCGCGCTGCTCGACGAGGAGCAGGGTGTGCTGGTCCTGGCGCCGCTGATCCGGGCGGCCGGAGGCGCGGACGAGTTCTCGCTCGACGTCGCCCCGCTCACGCTGAGGCCGGCGGGGGAGCCGAACGACGAGGTGATGGACGACGTCGCCGACGCCCTGGTGCGCGCGATCGGCTTCACCGTGTCGTCGGGCGGGTTCCTGCTGGTCGAGAAGGGCGGCTGGGACGCGCCGGAGGTGCCGTACTGCCTGTTCGTCGTCGACGACGACGCCGTGCACATCGAGACCGCCCCCGCACCGCACGGGGCGAAGGTCTGGGCCGAGCACGTGCGGCCCGGCGCACCGGGCGCGACCGTCAGCGCGCCGATGTCCGACGACGTCCTCGCCGTCGCCTGGCGGATCGTGCTCGACGCCGTCGCGACCTGGGGGGTCAGCCCCTGGGAGCTCGCGCTGACCTTCGGGGTGCGGTAGCCCCAGCCAGGGCTGAGCATGGTGCCAGCGCTCTCTGGCAAAAGGGGGTTCGCGATGACGAGTGAGTGTGGGCGCGTCCCGATGGCATCACAGGAGTCCCGGGGCCAGTGACATGGCCGAGACCCCGACGGCGGGCGGGCCGGTCGTCGCGCAGGAGTGGACGGCGCCCAGGCGCGCCGGGCTGGTCCTCCTGGCGCTGATCACGGTCGCCGCGGTCGCGAACCTCAACCTGTCCGTCGCCAACGTCGCGCTCCCGTCGATCGGCCGGGCGTTCGACTCGTCCCAGACGACGCTGGACCTCGTCGCCGTCGGGTACTCGCTCGGCCTCGCGGCCTCGGTGCTCTACCTCGGGGCGGTCGGGGACCGCTACGGGCGCAAGCTGCTGCTCAGCCTCGGCATGGTGCTGTCCGTGCCCGCGTGCCTGCTCGCCGCGTACGCGCCCTCGGACGCAGTCCTGTTCGTCGCACGCGTCCTCGGCGGGATCTCGGCCGGCATGGCCTACCCGACGACGCTCGCCCTCATCACGGCCCTGTGGTCGGGGCCGGGACGGACCAGGTCGATCGCGCTGTGGTCGGCGATCGGCGGCGGCGTCGCGGCGCTCGGGCCGTTGGTCGCGGGCTACCTGCTGGAGCGGTTCTGGTGGGGCTCGGTCTTCCTGGTCACGCTGCCGCTCGCCGTGATCGCCCTCGTGCTCGCCGTGATGCTCGTCCCCGCGCACGTGAACGAGACGGCCGAGCCGGTCGACAATCTCGGCGGGATCCTGTCGGTGCTCCTCGTCGGCGCGCTCATCCTCGCGATCAACTTCGCGCCGGTGCCAGGGCAGGGGGCCCTGGCCGCGGGTCTCGCGGTCGTCGCCGTCGCCGCGCTCGTCGCGTTCGTCGTCCGGCAGCGCCGCGCGGCCGCGCCGCTCTACGACCTGCACGTCGCCGGACGGCGGATCTTCTGGGTGGCCGCGTGCGCTGGCATCATCGTCTTCGGCTCGCTCATGGCGGCGGCCTTCGTGAGCCAGCAGTACCTGCAGAACGTCCTCGGGTACACGACGTTCGAGGCCGGCGCGGCGTTCCTGCCGGCGGTCGTGCTCATGGTGCTCGTCGCTCCCCGCTCGGCGAAGCTGGTCGAGTCCCAGGGGTCGCGCCGCACGCTGCTCAGCGGGTACGTCGCGCTCTTCCTCGCCTTCGCATGGATGCTGTTCTTCTGGGCGGAGGAGAGCGCCTACTGGCAGATCGCGCTCGCGTACGCGTTCATCGGGATCGGCGTCGGGCTCGCGGGCACCCCCGCCTCGCACTCCCTGACGGGTTCGGTCCCCGTGCAACGCGCCGGCATGGCCTCCGGCACCGCCGACCTCCAGCGCGACCTCGGCGGCGCCATCATGCAGTCGATCTTCGGCGCGCTGCTCACGGCCGGATATGCCACCGCCGTCGGCGCAGCCATCGCCACCGCGCCGAACGCCGTGGAGATCACGAGCAGCGTGCAGAACCAGCTCACCAAGTCGTTCGCCGGGGCGGAGTCGATCGCCGAGCGGTACCCGCAGTACTCCGACCAGATCATCGCCGGCGCCAAGGAGTCCTTCCTCGCGGGCGCCGACTGGGCCTACGCGGCGGGCTTGATCGCGATCGTCGTCGGCGCCGCGCTCGTGTTCTTCCTGTTCCCGAGGTTCGACCGCGAACGGCAGCTGCTGGCGGCCTACGGCGCCGAGGACCGCCGGGAAGGCGTCCGGACCGAACCGAAGGAGTCATGATGACCACGGCTGATGCAGCGGTGCATGCGAGCGTCGCCGACCGGCGAGCCCTCGGCAAGGACGCCAGGGAACGCGCTCCGCTCGAGGCCCACGCGGGCTGGCTGCCACCGAGCGGCCGCTTCGACCCCGTCGCGGTGCTCAAGGCCCAGAACACGACGAGGGAGCCGGACCTGGTGCCGGTGCGGCACGGCCGGATGATGGCCTCGGCCTTCACCTTCTACCGCGGGTCGGCCGCGATCATGGCCGCAGACCTGGCGGCGACCCCGACCGCGGGTCTCGAGGTGCAGCTGTGCGGCGACGCCCACCTGTCGAACTTCGGCGTCTTCGCCTCGCCGGAACGCCAGCTGCTGTTCGACCTCAACGACTTCGACGAGACCCTCCCCGGTCCGTTCGAGCTCGACGTCAAGCGGCTCGCCGCGAGCTTCGCGATCGCCGCCCGGAACAACCAGTTCCCGCCGTCGGACGTCACGCAGATCTGCCTCGCCGTGGGGGAGGCCTACCGCCTGGCCATGGCGGACTTCGCCCAGATGGACACGCTGGACGTCTGGTACTCGCGGATGTCGGACGACGACGTGCGGGCCGGGATGGAGAGCGCTCGCCGAGACTTCGAGAAGGAGGCCAGGGGCACCAAGGGAACCGCGGCGACCGACGGCCGGAGCCCCGGGGTGTTGGTCAAGAGGGGAGAAGCGGCCTTGAAGAAGGCGCGGTCCCGGACCAACCTGCAGGCCCTCTCGAAGCTGACCGAGGTGGTGGATGGGCGGCAGCGCATCGTCAGCCAGCCTCCGGTCCTGATCCCCAAGCGTGAGCTCGAGAGCTACTACGGGCTCGACGCCGCCGAGATCGACGATGCCGTCCACCAGGCCTTCGAGGACTACACCTCGACCCTCAGCGACACGCGGCGGCACCTGCTGAGCAGGTACCGGATCGTCGACGTGGCCCGCAAAGTGGTGGGTGTCGGCTCCGTCGGCACACGCGGCTACGTCGCACTGCTCGAGGGCCGTGATGCGCGCGACCCCCTCTTCCTCCAGACGAAGGAGGCGACCAGGTCGGTCCTCGAAGCCCACCTTGCGCCGAGCCGGTACGAGAACCCGGGCGAGCGCGTGGTCCAGGGTCAGCAGATGCTCCAGGCGGCGTCGGACATCTTCCTCGGCTGGTCCGCCGGCCTCGAGGCCGGCCGGTACTACTACTGGCGGCAGCTGAGGGACATGAAGGGCTCCGCGGACGTCGAGTCCATGGTTCCGGCCGGGGTGACGTACTACGCGAAGATCTGCGGCTGGACGCTCGCCCGGGCGCACGCCCGCTCGGGAGACCCCGTGGCCATCGCGGCCTACCTCGGGAGCAAGCGGCGGTTCGACAAGGCGCTCGCCGAGTTCGCGGAGCAGTACGCCGACCAGAACGACCGCGATTACCAGGCGTTCCTCGAGGCGATCGGCTCCGGGCGGATCGAGGCGCGTCAGGGGGTCTGACGTGGGGCGTGTGCGCTGCAAGGCTCCGTCGTCCGGCAGACTGCGCCTGTGCAGACCCCGACACCGACGTCCCCTGCCCGCCCGCCGATGGGCTGGAACAGCTGGGACTGCTACGGCACCACCGTCACCGAGGCCGAGGTGCTGGCCAACGCCCGCTTCATGGCCGAGCACCTGCTGCCCTTCGGGTGGGACACCGTCGTCGTGGACATCGACTGGTCCGACCCGACCGCCCGTGCGCACGGCTACAACGAGGGCGCGCCCCTCGCGCTGGACGACCACGGCCGGCTGGTCCCCGACCCGGGCCGGTTCCCCAGCTCGGCCGGCGGCGCGGGGTTCGGTCCGCTCGCGGAGCAGGTGCACGCGCTGGGGCTGCGGTTCGGCATCCACACGATGCGCGGCATCCCGCGCCTGGCCGTCGAGCGGGACACCCCGATCCTCGGCACCGGCGCCTCCGCGGCCGACGTCGCCGACCGGACCAACACGTGCGAGTGGAACCCCGACATGTGGGGCCTCGACCACGCGCACCCGGCGGCGCAGGCCTACTACGACTCCACCCTCGCGCTGTACGCCGCCTGGGGCGTGGACTTCGTCAAGGCCGACGACATGCTCTGGCCCTACCAGGCGGCGGACATCGAGGCGTACGCCCGCGCGATCGCCCGCAGCGGCCGGCCGATCCAGCTGAGCCTCTCCCCGGGGCGCGACCTGTCCCTGACGCGGCTGGAGCACCTGCGCGAGCACACGACGATGTGGCGCGTCTGCGACGACCTGTGGGACCGGTGGGAGGACGTCGAGGCCAACTTCGCGCGGTTCGCGCGCTGGGCGCCGCACGCCGGCGAGCGCGGCTGGCCCGACGGCGACATGCTGCCGCTGGGCCGGATCGGCCTGCGCGCCGAGCGCGGTGAGCCGCGCGACGACCGCCTGACCCCGGCCGAGCGGCGCACCCTGATGACCCTGTGGGTGATCGCGCGCTCGCCGCTCATGATCGGCGGCGACCTGCCGACGTCGGACCCGGCGACGGTCGCGCTGTTCACCAACCCCGACGTGCTGGCGGTGCACGCGCGCTCGAGCAACAACCGCGAGGTGTTCCGCGAGGGCCCTCTGGTGCTCTGGACGGCTGACGGGCCGGACGGCGAGCGGTACGTCGCCGCGTTCAACCTGGGAAAGGCGCCGCTCGCCGTCGCGCTCGACGCCGCGAACGTGAGTCTCCCCGCTTCCCGGCCGAGCAGGACGACCGTGCGGGAGCTGTGGACCGGCGCCGTGCTGCCGGTCGTACCCGTCACGACGCAGTCCGACGACGCCCGCGGCGTCGCGCCCGGCAGCGCGGCGGTGCACCTGGACCTGGAGCCGCACGGCTCCGTCCTGCTGCGAGGGTGAGGCCCGCGCATCGCTCGGCCGACGCGGCCGGCTGGCGCGATCCGCACGGCGTGCTGGCGGGAGGTGGCGCCGGATGGGCGCCTGCGTGACACGTCCTCGCGCATCGTGTGACCACCCACGGGGTGAGGTCTGTCCACTCAACTAGGCTCTCGCGGCAACTGGGGACGGCGGTAGACCTCCCCCTGCCATGCCGTCCAGCGGCATCGCCCCGCGCTGCCGAGACGAAGGTATGGACCATGGTCGCCCTGGTGCTTGTCCCCGTCGTGCTTGGCGTCGCCCTGTACAGGCTGCCCCTGCGGGCGGCGCAGGTCCTCGCGCTGGCCGGCCAGGGCTGGGTCGCCTGGCGCGCGGTGTCGCTGCTCACCCGTAGCACCCGCGACGGCATGTTCGCCGAGGTGCTCGGCGGCTCCGACCACCTGCTCTACATCTCCCTGCGCGGCGAGCGCACCGCGCTGACCTTCGTGCTGCTCACGGTGCTGCTGTTCACCGCGGCCCTCGTGTGGACGCTGCGCTCGTCCTACGCGGACAACAAGCTCCTGCTGCTGCTCCTGGTGCTGCAGGGGCTGAGCGCCGGGATCTTCCTCACGGACGACGTGTTCAACCTGTTCGTCCTGTTCGAGGTGGCCACCCTCACGGCCGTGCTGCTCGTGATGTTCAAGAAGGACCGGCGCAACACGTACGACGGCCTGTACTACCTCGTGGTCCAGATCGTCGCGATGCTGTTCTTCCTCTTCGGGGTCGCGTACCTCTACCGCACCTTCGGCGTCCTGTCGGTCACGGAGATCGGCCTGATGGTCCAGCAGGGCGTCGACGGCCGTGCGCTCGTGCTGCCGTTCGCGTTCATGCTGACGGGCATCGCGCTCAAGGCCGGGCTCTTCCCGCTGTTCTCGTACGTGCCGCGCTCGTACGGCAACCCCGGGGCACCGACGGTCATGCTCGTGCTGATGTCCGGGGTGCTGGTCAAGGGCGCCCTGTTCTGGCTGGCCCGTCTGATCGACGTGTTCGCCCCGGCCCTGGACCTCGGCGTCTTCCTGGTGGTGGTCGGCCTGGTGACCGGCGTCGCCGGCGCGGCCAAGGCCCTGGCCCAGACGGACGTGCGGCTCCTGCTCGCCTACAGCACGGTCTCCCAGGCCGGGCTCATCACGATCGCGCTGGCGACCGGGAGCGCGGCGTCGTCGGGCGGCGCGGTGCTGCACATGGTCAACCACGCGCTGCTCAAGACGGTGCTGTTCCTGACCGCGGCGATGATCGTGCGGCGTTACGGCACCGCACGCCTGGCGGAGCTGCGCGGGGTCGCGCGGCGGATGCCGCTCGTCGCGGTGGTGAGCGCGGTCGCGGTGCTCGGGATGGTCGGCGCTCCCTTCACCGGTGGCGGCGCCTCGAAGGACCTGATCCTCGCGGGGGCCGGTGGGACGTGGGCCGCGGTGGCGATCTGGGTGGTCAACGCCGGGACGATGCTGGTCTTCGTCAAGTACGCGGCGATGTTCTTCGGGACCCCGGAGCGCGAGCCCGTGCGGGACGGCGCCCACGCTAACAAGACGGGCGTCGTCGTCGCCCTCGCCCTGGTGTGCGTCGCGGCCGGCGTGCTCGCCCCGCAGCTCGCGTACGTGCTGGTCGGCGACGCCGTCGCGGTGCCGGCGGGCACGACCCTCGCGAAGGTCGCGGCCTTCGCGCTCCTGCTGGCCGGCGCGCTGCTCGCGCACCGGTTCGCGACGCCGGCCGCGCGGCGCCTGCGCGGCCCGCTCGAGCAGACGCTGTCCCTCCCGCAGGCCTGCCTCGCCCTGACCGTGTTCTTCGGCGCCGCGGCCCTGTTCGGGACCCTGGCGGTGCCGGGGGTGGCGACATGATCCGGCGCTACCTGCCCGTCGTCCTCGTGTTCCTGGTGATCTGGGTCGTCACGGTCGAGGTCCTCAGCTGGTTCGTCGTGCTCTCGGGCATCGGCGTCGCGGTGGTCGCGCTCGTGCTCACGAACCGCCTGCTCGGCATCGACTACGCGACCGTGTTCCTGAGCCCGCTCGCCACGCTCCGGTACGCCCTGGTGCTGCTCAAGGAGATCGCGACGGCCGCCTGGGGGATGGCCGCGATCATCCTGCGCGGCCGCGCGCAGGCGACGTACTTCGAGCACGAGAGCGCGCTCACGGACGACCTGCTGCTGTTCCTGCTGGCCAACAGCATCATCCTGACGCCCGGGTCCGTCGCCGTGGACCGCGAGGGCAGCCGCATCACGGTGATCACCGCGGACGACGACGTCGAGCGCGCCCGCGCGGCGTGCCTGCGCCTCGAGCGGTCCATCGCCCGGCTCCGGAGCGGGGGGTCCGCGTGTTCCTGACAGTGATCAGCCTCGTGCTGGTGATCGCGTCCGTGCTCAGCGGCGTCGTCGTGCTGCGCGGCACCGACCCGTGGAACCGGCTGCTCGGCTACACCCTCGTGGCCGGCAAGGTGAACATGCTCGTGATCGTCCTCGCTCTCGCGACCGGGCACAGCTTCTACCTCGACATCGCGCTGGTCTACACGCTGCTGAGCTACATCGGCGTCCTCGCCCTGTCCGACTACATGGCCGGGAAGGGGCGCGACCTTGGCTAACGAGATCATCGGGAACGTCATCATCGGGATCGGCACGGCAGCCGTCGTGCTCGGGCTCGTCGGGGTGTTCCGGTTCAAGGAGTTCAACCTCAAGCTCCTCGCGAGCTCCAAGATCGACACGGTCGGGCTGATCGCCATCGTGCTCGGCGCGGCCGTCCGCAGCGGAGTGACGTGGTTTTCCGCCAAGGCGCTGCTCATCCTCGCCGTCGTCGTCCTGGTCAGCCCGATCGTCACCAGCACCATCGCCGCCGGCGCGCGCCAGGCCGAGCGCTCCGACGCGGGGGAGGGCTGAGATGGGGATCGACCAGATCGTCTTCGTCCTGCTCATCGTCTTCGCGCTGGCCGCGGTGTTCGCGAGCTGCCTCAAGCACGCCATCATCACGTCGGGCGTGTTCGGGCTGTGGGCGTCGCTGGCGTACCTGCTGCACCACGCACCCGACGTCGCGATCTCCGAGGCGGTGGTCGCGTCGTCGCTGGGCACGGTGCTGCTGATCCTCACCATCCGCAACTACGGCGACATCAAGGTGCCAGGCATCCCGCGGATGATCTGGCAGCGCAAGGGCGCCGACCTGGTGATGCTCGGCACGACGGCGCTGGTGCTCTTCCTGACCGTCAGCACACCGCAGGTCGAGATCGGCCCGGTGCGCGACGCCGTCATGGGCAACTTCCTCGACTCGTCCGGCGTCGTCAACCCGGTGACCAGCGTGCTGCTGCACTACCGCGTGTTCGACACGGTGCTCGAGGCGCTCATGCTGCTGGTCGCCGTGCTCGGCGTCATGCACCTGAGCGACGCGAAGATCGGCGGCCCGGCGGCCGCCGGGTACGGATCGCTCAGCGCGCGGCACCCCACGATGGTCAAGGCGCTGCAGATCCTCACGCCGGTGCTGATCATCGTCGGCGTCGCGCTCATCGTCGGCGACCCGATCACGCCCGGCGGCGGCTTCCAGGGCGCAGGGCTGCTGGCCGCCGTCATCGTCAGCCGCTACCTCGCGGGGGCGCGCGGGCCGGCCGGCACCAAGAACCTCGAGACGCTCGAGAAGGTCATCTTCGTCGTCTTCGTGCTCAGCGTCGGGCTCTACGTCTTCCTGGGCCTGCGCGAGTACGGGCCCGACGTGTACGCCCCGTTCATGATCGCGATGAACGGGCTGCTCGGCCTCAAGGTGTTCTGCGGGCTGTCGATCATGTTCCTCTACTTCACCCGGGAGGCGTGATGCTCGACTGGCTCGACCTTTCCTGGCTCAACGGCGCCAACGTCGCCGTGATCCTCTTCTTCATCGGCGTGGCCGGCCTGGTGCTGCGCAAGAACATGATGATCAGCGTCATCGCGGTCGGGATCATGAACACCGCCATCATCCTGGCGTTCGTGACCATGGGATCCAGCGTGGACCACGTGCCGCCCATGGCCGCCGAGACCGTGGCCGCGGCGGCGGACCCCGTGCCGCAGGCCCTCATGATCACCTCGGTGGTCATCGGCGTCGCCGTCCAGACGGTGTTCCTGGTGCTGGTCCTCAACCACTACCGGCAGCACAAGACGCTGGACTGGGACGAGGCGAAGGCGATCCGCGCCGGCCGTCCGCCTGCCGGGACGGCGACGCCGAGCCCTTGACCGGCCGACCGCGCCGGACGTACGTTTCCGGCGCGATTCCCCGTAGGGCAGCTGGCTCCGACTCACCGAGTCGTCGCGGGGAGCCAACACGTGCATCACGAAGCACCGTGCTCGAATCAAGGCCCGCTCGAGGGTGACCACCTCGGCGGCTGCGACACCGCAACCTGGCCTGAAGGCCGAGGGCCCGAGCAGTCCATCTGAGAGGACTCCTCATGCCCATCGCCACCCCCTTCCCCGGCGGCACCATCCTCGGCTACCCGCGCATCGGCCGGCGCCGCGAGCTCAAGCGCGCCCTCGAGGCCCGCTGGGCGGGCCGCACCACCGACGCCGAGCTCGAGGCCGCCTCGTGCGCCCTGCGCCTGGCCACCGTGCGGCGCCTCGTCGAGCTCGGCCTCGACGCCGCGGACGGGTCCGTCCCGTCGTCGTTCTCGCCCTACGACCAGGTGCTCGACGCCGCCGTCCTGCTCGGCGTCGTCCCCGCCCGCGACTACTTCGTCGCCGCGCGCGGCGACGGCACCCGCCCGCCGCTCGAGATGACCAAGTGGTTCGACACCAACTACCACTACCTGGTCCCCGAGATCGGCCCCGGCACCCCGATCACGTTCGCCGACGACGCACCCCTCCGCTGGTTCGCCGAAGCTGCCCGGCCCTCCGACGGCGGCGCGGCCGTGGTCACCCGCCCCGTCGTCGTCGGGCCCGTGACGTTCCTGCTGCTGGCCAAGGCCGCCTCCGGCGCGCCGGCCGGCTTCCGCCCGCTCGACCGGCTCGACGACGTCGTCGCCGCGTACGGCGAGCTGCTCGCCGCCCTCGGTGCGGCCGGCGCGCCCTGGGTCCAGCTCGACGAGCCGGCCCTCGTCGCCGACACCGTCACCGGCCACCTGCCCGACGGCGTCCTGGCCGAGGCCGTGACCCGCGCGTACGGCGCGCTGACCGGCGTCGCCGGGCGGCCATCGATCCTCGTCGCCGCACCCTACGGCGACCTGCGCGGCGAGTCCGGCGACCACCTGGCGCTGCTCGCGGGCACCGACGTCGAGGCGATCGCCGTCGACCTCGTGCGCGGGTCGGCCCCGGCCGGACCCGTCCCCGGGCTCGAGACCAAGACGCTCGTCGCCGGGCTCGTCGACGGGCACAACGTCTGGCGCGCCGACCTCGCCACGAAGCTCGCCCAGGCGTCCGCGCTCGGCGACGCCACCGGCGCGGGAGCCGTCGCCGTCGGCACCTCCACCTCGCTGCTGCACGTGCCGCACGACGTCGACGACGAGACCTGGGACGGCACCGACGGGCGCGACCCGCGCCTCAGCGGCTGGCTCGCCTTCGCCGACCAGAAGATCGCCGAGGTCGCCACGCTCGCGCGCGGGCTCGCCCAGGGGGCCGACGCCGTCGCACCGGAGCTCGCGGCGGCGTCCGCGGCGCTCGCAGACCGTGCGGCCGCGGCGGGCGTCGTCGTGCCGGCCGTCCGTGCGCGCGTCGCGGGCCTGGAGGCCGACGACGAGACCCGCGCGCCGTACGCGGAGCGGGCCGCCGCGCAGGCCGAGCGCCTGCGGCTCCCGCTGCTGCCGACGACGACGATCGGGTCGTTCCCGCAGACGCCCGAGATCCGCTCGGCGCGCTCGGCGTGGGCCAAGGGCGAGCTCGACGACGCGGCGTACACGGCCGCGATGCGCGCCGAGGTCGCTCGCGTCGTGGCCCTCCAGGAGGAGCTGGGGCTGGACGTGCTGGTGCACGGCGAGCCCGAGCGCAACGACATGGTGCAGTACTTCGCCGAGCAGCTCGACGGGTTCGCCGTGACGGCCGGAGGCTGGGTGCAGTCGTACGGGTCGCGCTGCGTGCGCCCGCCGATCCTGTGGGGCGACGTCGCGCGCCCGGCGCCGATGACGGTCGCCTGGACGCGGTACGCGCAGTCGCTCACCGCCAAGCCGGTCAAGGGCATGCTCACGGGCCCGGTCACGATCCTCGCGTGGTCGTTCGTGCGCGACGACCTGCCGGTGGGGGAGACGGCCGTGCAGGTCGCGCTGGCGCTGCGCGACGAGGTCGCCGACCTCGAGGCGGCGGGGACCGCCGTCGTGCAGGTGGACGAGCCCGCGCTGCGCGAGCTGCTCCCGCTGCGGCGCGAGGCGCAGCGCGCGTACCTCGACTGGGCCGTGCGCTCCTTCCGCCTGGCGACCGCGGGCGCGGCGCCGGCCACGCAGGTGCACACGCACCTGTGCTACTCGGAGTTCGGCGAGGTCATCGACGCGATCGACGGGCTCGACGCCGACGTGACGTCGCTCGAGGCGGCGCGCTCGCGGATGGAGATCGTGCCCCAGCTCCACGAGGCCGGGTACGGGCGGGGGATCGGGCCGGGGGTGTACGACATCCACTCGCCGCGCGTGCCGTCGTCGGGCGAGGTGACGGAGCTCCTGGGGCTCGCGGTGACGTCGATCGACCCGGCTCTCGTATGGGTCAACCCGGACTGCGGCCTCAAGACGCGCGGCTACGCGGAGACGACCGAGTCGCTGCGCCACCTGGTGGCGGCGGCCCACGCGGTGCGCACCACCCTCTGACTCGCGCACTCTCCTCCCTCTCGACGTCGTACCTGCTGGCGTTCTCGCGCCGAGAACGCCAGCAGGTACGACGCCGAAGGGAGGGACGGCCGCGGCCGGCAGAGCGCTACCCGATCCGGCGGACCCGCCACACGCAGAACGCCGCCAGCGCCCCCGCGAGCGCGACGAACACGCCCGCCTCGATCCACTGGAGCGACCAGAAGCGGCTCTCGGGCTGGTAGAGCACCGACTGCACCAGGTGCTGCGAGGTGAGCCACTGCTGGCACGCCTCGAAGGTGGTGTTCCGGCCGCACTGGGTCGTGCCCACCGGGGCGCTGAACAGCGTGCCGTCCGCCGTGAGCACCTTGCTCGACTGGACCCAGCCGTGGAGGTCGTCGACGTTGGCGTCGACGACGAGCCTGTTCGCGGCCGGGTCGACGATGATGCCGTTGAGATGCTCGACGTCGAGGGCGCGCGTGAGCTCCACGGGCGGCAGCAGGAGCTTGCGCCCCCACTGGGTCATGGCGAACAGCACCGCGCCGTAGGCGACGAGCGTCGCCGCCATGGCCGGCAAAGTGCGGCGGATGACCAGGCCGAGCGTCACCCCGAGCGCGAACGCGAAGAGCGCGTAGGCGATCGGGACGACGCCGCGCGCGCTGAAGTAGGCGGGGACGATGCGGCCGGCGTCGACGGCGTCGACGTGGTGCGCCCACTGGGTCACGGCCCAGCTGAGCAGGCCCGCCGCCGCGGCGGACGCGGCGCCCACGAGCCCGAGCTTGACGGCCACCCACCGGCCGCGCGGGACCGACTGGCTCCACGCGACGCGGTACGTGCCGCTGTCCAGCTCGCGCGCGACGAGCGGCGCGCCCCAGAAGACGCCGACGACGGCGGGCAGGAGCACCACGAGGACGCCGGCGAGGTCGTGGACCGTGCCGTTGAGGCCGCCGCGGGCCGCGTTGAGGAACGACGCGACGGCCGAGCTGCAGTCCGAGCCGCAGGTGGCGACCCCGAGCGAGGTGTATGCGTGGGAGATGCTGATGCCGGTGATCAGCAGGGCCACGCCGAACAGCGCGATCGCGCCGCCCGTCACCCAGGCCTGGGTGCGGAACTGGCGCCAGGTCATCCAGATCATCGCGACACCTCCATCGCCGGGGCGGCGTGCGTGCCCGGGTCGGTGCCGGGCGCGGCGGCCCCGGCCATGTAGGCGAGGACCATGTCCTCGAGGCTGAGCGGTTCGACGCCGAACGACGGGTCGTCGACGGGGGTCGCGCTGCGGACGACCAGCGTGGACTGCCGGTCGGTGTGGCTCTCCTCGAGCACCTCGACGCCGGGCGGGAGCGCGGCGGCGTCGCGGCGGGCCCCGACGAGCCGGTAGTGCGAGCCCAGCAGCTCCTCGACGTCGCCCGCGATGCGCACGCGGGAGGCGACGAGGACGATGAGGTGGTCGCACACCCGCTCCAGGTCGGAGACGAGGTGGGAGGACAGGATCACGCTCGCGTCGTGCTCGGCGACGAACTCCATGAGGCTCTGCAGGAACTCGCGCCGGGCGAGGGGGTCGAGGCTGGCGACCGGCTCGTCGAGCACGAGGAGCTCCGGCCGCTTGGCGATCGCGAGCGTGAGCGCGAGCTGGGCCCGCTGCCCGCCGGAGAGCCGGCCGGCCTTCTGGTCGGGGTCGATTCCCAGCGCGGCGATCCGCCGCGCGGCCAGCTTCGGGTCCCAGCCGGGGTTGGTGCGGGCGCCGAACCGCAGGTGGTCGGCGACCGTGAGCGTGCCGTACACGGGGGTGTCCTGCGCGACGAACCCCACGCGCGCCAGCTGGGCAGCGTCCGCCGCGGGGCGGCGGCCCAGCACCTCGATGCGTCCGCTCGTCGGGGTCAGCAGCCCGACGGCGTGGTGCAGCAGCGTCGTCTTCCCGGCGCCGTTGGGTCCCACCAGTCCGACGACGCGGCCGGCGGGGATCGAGAGGGTGCAGTCGGCGAGCGCAGTGCGCCGCCCGTACCGCTTCGTCAGGCCGTCGGCCTGGAGGACGGTGGAGCCCATCGTGTCTCCTCGTACAGCGAGCGGAAGGTGCTGGTGAACAGTGCCTCGATGCTCTCGGGGTCGAGCCCCGCGTCCTGGGCCCGCTCGAGCCACGCAGCCAGCTCCTTGCGGAGCGGCTCGTGCGCCGCCAGAGAGTCGTCCGTCAGGGTGGCCGTCACGAACGTGCCGACACCCTGCCGGGCCACCACGAGCCCCTCGTACTCGAGCTCGCGATACGCCTTGAGCACCGTGTTGGGGTTGATCGCCACCTTGGCGACGACGTCCTTCACCGTCGGGAGCCGGTCTCCTGCGGAGAGCAGCCCCAGACGGAGCGCCTGCCGGACCTGCTGGACGATCTGCAGGTAGGGCGCGACGCCGGATCGGCCGTCCAGGTGGAACTCGATCACCGCAATACCTCAATCCACTAGATACCTAGTACTTTAGATATCGCAGGGGTGTCCCTGTCAAGGGGTGGGAGGGAAGTTGCCCGGAGGAGGTCAGCGCGCGCGGCGCACGGCCAGCGCCGCCGTCGGGAACGTGAGCATGGAGAACATGCCCGCGCCGACCATGGCCGAGCCGATGACGGAGCTCATGACACCCTCGTCGACGGCGATGTTCACGACGGCGACGATGACGGCCAGCCCCACCGACGTCCAGAACATCGCGGCGACGCGGTCCCGGGCCGAGGAGGTCCACGGGAGCACGAACGAGCCGGGTAGCCCGCGCGCGACGAACATGATCAGGAGGAAGACCGGGACGAGCGCGAGCGCGAGCGGCTGCGAGAGCAGCCCGCGCAGGTCGAAGGCCACGCCCGTGGTGACGAAGAAGAGGGGCGTGAGGAACCCGAAGGCGATGCCCTGGAACTTGCGCTCGGTCAGCAGGCGGTCGACGGGATCGATGCTGCTCAGGAGCTGGCGTACCAGGACGCCGGCGGCGAACGCGCCGACGAGCATGTCGAGGTCGAACACCTCGACGCTCACCGCGGTCAGGAGCGCGATGGCGAACACGACGATCCGGATCGCGAAGTTGCCGGAGGTGTGCATCGTCGCGGTGATGAGCCGGCGGGCGCTCTCCGGCAGGCCGCGCGACGCGATCCGGAGCGAGAGCAGCACGAGGACGGCGAAGAGGACGAGGGCGATCACGGACCACCAGATGTGCCGCCTGCCGAACACGACCGACAGGGCGAGCAGCGGGGCGAGCTGGCCCACGGTGCCGGCCGCGATGATCGCGCGCCCGAACGGCGTCTCGAGCTCCCCGGCGTCGCGCATCGAGGGCATCGCGGTGCTCAGCGCCGTCGACGTCAGTGCGATGCCGACGAACACGCCGGTCGTGACGAGGGAGGTGCTGCCGTCGCCCGAGACCTGGAGGCCACCGGCGTCGGCGGCGACGACCACGCCGATGCCGGCGAGCACCGCGAGGACCAGGGAGATCAGCCAGCCCGACGTGGCCCAGCCGAGCTGCTTGCGCGTGACGGTGCGGAACTCGAGCTCGTACCCGGCGATGAAGATGATCGCCGCGAGACCCATGCGCCCGACCGTGGCCGCGACGCCGCCCGGCTCGACCAGGCCGAGGATGGCCGGGCCGATGATGATGCCCAGCGCGATCTCGACGACCGGCAGCGGGACCGCGATCAGGCGCTTGCTCAGCGCGGCGAGCGGGGGTGCGACGACGACGGCCGCGAGCACTGCAGCCAGGCTGAGAAGGGCAGAGTCCACGTCGTGAACTCTAGGAACGATCCGCGTTTCCGGCCGCCTGAAGGTTGAGGCCCGGCCCCGTCAGCGGCCGCGGTAGCGGTCCCAGACCTCGGCGAGGGCCGGCACGGTGATACCAGCCGCCGCGCGGGCGCGCGGCCGGGTGAGCAGGATCCCGACGACGCCGACGACGAGGGGCACGAGCACGACGGCAAGCGCGAGGCGGTAGTCGCCGAGCGTCGGGGCGCCGTCGGGCGCCCGCTGGTCCAGGACGACGCCGACCGCGAGCATCACGAGGACGGCGGACACGAACCCGCCCATGTTCGCCACGCCCTGCGCGGTGCCGCGCCGCTGGGCCGGGTTGAAGCTGGCGGCGAGGTCGAGGCCGATGAGCGAGCTCGGCCCGCCGACCGAGATCAGCACTACGAACACCGCCAGCACCCACAGCGGGCGCGGCGTGGCCGGCAGCAGCACGAGCGCCCAGGCCGCGGCCGTCGCGGACGCGACGCCCAGCACCGCCCACGTGCGGCGCAGCGGGTGGCGCGCGGTGAACTCACCGATCACCGGCCCGCTCACGATCGAGACGCCCACGTTGAGGGCCAGCAGCGCTCCGGCCTGGCCGGCGCTCAGGCCTTGGCCCTCGACGAGGAACGGGACGCCCCACATGAGCACGAAGACGTTCGTGCTGACGCCGCCGACCATGTGGGCGAAGAACCCCAGCCAGGTGCCCGCGCTCGTCAGCGTGGCGCCCAGCCCGTCGAGGCCGCGCCGCAGCGAGGGCTCGTCGCGCGGCCCCGAGCGCACGCCGAACGCGGCGATGCCGGCGGTGACCAGCCCGACCGCCGCGAGGACGGCGAAGGCGGGCGCCCAGCCGAAGCGATGCAGGGCGAACGCGAACGGGATGGCGGAGACCACCTGCCCGAGCTGGCCGACCAGCCCGGTGACCTGCGTCAGGAGGGGCACCCGGCGCCGGTCGAACCAGCCCCAGACGAGGCGCACGGCGGAGATGAAGACGGCCGCGTCGCCGCACCCGACCAGCACCCGGAGCGCGATCGCGACGCCGACGCCCGGAGCCAGCGCCATCCCGGCCTGCCCCGCCGCCATCGTCAGCGCGCCGAATGTCAGCAGGCGGCGCGGGCCCCACCGGTCCAGCGCGACGCCCATGGGGATCTGCATGCCGGCGTAGGTGGCGAGCTGGACGACGACGAACAGCGACAGGACCGTCGCCTGCACGCCGAACCTGTCCGCCGCGACCAGGCCGGCGACGCCGAACGACGAGCGGTGGGCGACGGCCAGGACGTAGACGGCGAGCCCTGCGGCCCAGGCGAGCCACGGCGTCGCTCGGGACGTCAGGCGGTGGGGCACTGGCTCATGCTCCCATGACCGTCCGGGGCGTCCGACCGCCGGCCGGTGCGGGGACGCACCGGCCGGCGGGTCTCGGCCGCGCGCCCGAGCTGCTCGGGAGGCTCGTCAGCCCTCGACGGCGCAGGGCTCGAGGTCGGCCGGGGTGAAGGCGTCGTCGTCCTCGCGCTCGGCGCCCGCGGTCGCCGCCGCGCGGCGCAGGTCGGACGGCGTCAGCCCGGTCGTGTCCTGGACCGCGCGGCGCATCGCCACCGTCGAGCCGAAGCCCGAGAGCGTCGCGATCTCGGCGAGCGAGGCCGCGGCGAGGCGCGAGTCGCGCAGGCGCGTGATCGCGTGCTGCGTGCGGACCGCCTGGATCCGCTGCGCCACGGTGCGCTCCTCGCCCTCGAACAGGCGCTGGAGCGAGCGGCGCGAGAGCCCGAGGTGCTCCGCGACCGACGCCGAGCTGAGGTCCGGGTCGGTGTAGCGCGCAGCGATGTGGCGCAGCGCGGCCAGGCGCTGGCGGCGCAGCTCCCAGCCGGAGCAGCCGGCCACTGCGAGCGCCATGACCGTGCTGGTCGCGAGCGTGCGCAGGACGTCGGCGACCTGCGCGCGTGCCAGCGGGGCGAGCCGCTCGCCGTCCTGCCGCAGCAGGTCGAGCAGGAACGCGCCGAGGGCGCAAGGCACCGCGGCGTCCGCGCGGCCGACGACGAACGGAGCGGATCGCGGCAGCGCAGCGAGCCCGCTGTGGTCGGCCGGCATGTCGCAGACGACGACGCGCGCAGGGGCGTCGGAGCTGTAGGTGACGAGGCTGGTGCCGAGGATCAGGGCGCTGTCGCGCGTGCTGAGCGTCGCGGTGGCCTCGGAGTGGCGCAGGCTCACCTCACCGTCGACGACCACCATGAGCCGCAGGGTGTCGGGGTCGCCACCCCAGGCGCGGTCGGGCGTGTCGAGGCGGACAGGGCCGTGCTCGAGGTACGTCACCTGGATCTCGCCGAAGCGAGCGGTGTGGGACCGGGCCTGGCCGCGGTCGGGGACGCGTGCCGCGGGGGTCGCCGTCATCTGGGGGTGCCGCGGGGGCATGCCTCGATGGCGGTGCAGCGTGCGGTGGGGGCTCGGAGTCATCGTGCCCGTCCCTTCGGTGAGTAGGTCAACGCCCATCTCACGTGGGACAACGGGCTTGGCGCAGCGAACGTGCGTGAAAACCCGCACGTTGATGCCTGGCACCCCGTGCGCCCGGTCACAACCCGCCCCAGGTGCGGTCCTGGGACGTCAGCCGCCGGCGAAAGGCGGCAGCAGGTCCAGCCGCGCCCCGTCGGGCACGACGGCGTCCGCGGGCGCGGCGACGCGCCGCCCGTCGAGCAGGACGGCGCAGCGCGCGAGCACCGGGCCGGCGCCGGGCGCCTCGGCCGCGAGACCCGCGAGGACGTCGGCGACGGTGGCGCCGGCGTCGAGGGCGCGGCGGTGCTGGGCCCACCCGAGGGCGGCCCGGGCAGCGGCGAACGCGCGGAGGTCGACTGTCGACATGCTCAGCCGCCGATCGCGCTCATCGTCCGGGCGGGCTGGACGAACCCAGCCTCGGCCATGCCGTGACCCGCGTGCTTGCCCCACATGGCGGTGCGCCACAGGTCGGCCAGCTCGGCGCCGTCGGCGCCCGCGCGCAGGGGGCCGAGCAGGTCCGTCTCGGTGTGCGCGAACAGGCAGCTACGCACGGCGCCCTCCGCGGTGAGCCGGGTGCGGCGGCAGTCGGCGCAGAACGGCTCGGTCACCGACGCGATGATACCCACCCGCCCCAGGGCTGCCCCGCCGCCGTGCGGTCGCACGACGAACCGCTCCGCAGGCGCGCCGTCGCGCGGGGCCTGGTCGGGGGCGAGCTCGAACCGGTCGGCGAGCTGCGCGCGCACCTCGGCGGCGGTGACCATCGACGACCGGTCCCACGCGTGGTCGGCGTCCAGCGGCATCTGCTCGATGAACCGCAGCTCGAACCCGCGCTCCAGACACCAGGCGAGCAGCGCAGAGGCGTGGTCGAGGTTGAGCCCGCGCACCAGCACCGCGTTGATCTTGACGACGTCGAACACCTGCGCCGCGGCGTCGATCCCGGCGAGCGTGCGCTCGAGGAACGGGCGGCGCGCGAGGCGGGCGAACGTGTCGGGGTCGAGCGTGTCGAGCGAGATGTTGACGCGGTCCAGCCCCGCGTCCTTGAGCGCGGCCGCGCGGTGGTCGAGCCCGACCGCGTTGGTGGTCAGCGAGATCTCCGGCGGGTCGGGCAGGGCGGCGACGTCGCGCACGACGTCGACCAGGTCGGCCCGCAGCAGCGGCTCGCCGCCGGTGAACCGCACCTGGCGCACGCCCAGCTCGCGCGTGGCCACGCCGACGAGGCGCGCGATCTCCTGCCGCGTCATCACCGCGTCGCGGGGGAGCGTGGGCAGGCCCTCGGCGGGCATGCAGTAGGTGCAGCGCAGGTTGCAGCGGTCGGTGAGAGAGACCCGCAGGTCGGTGGCGACGCGGCCGAACCGGTCGACGAGACCAGGGACGTCGGGGCGGCCGGCCGGTAGCGGCGCGTGCTCCGGGGGTGCGTCGGGGCGCACGCCTGGCAGGCCCAGGGCGACGGCCGTCACGGTGCCTCCCCGGCCTCGTCGGCCGTCCACGCGCGGGCGAGAGCGGTGGCGCGGTCGACGGCATCCGAGGTTCCGCCGCCGGCGGCGGCCCCGGCCTCGACGTCGGCGAGCGCTCGGGCGTAGCCGGCGGCGTAGGCGGCGAGGGGCCCGGCCGGGCGCGCGACGTTGTGCGCGGCGTCGCGCGTGAGGTCGAGCACCGCGTCGACGTCGACCGTGCCGTCGGGCAGGTCGAGGTCGCGCTCCAAGGACTGCACCCAGCGGGCGAGCAGCGTCTGCGGGTCGGGCGAGTCCTGCGCGCTCATGTCGTCCCCTTCCTCGTCGCGGCCTCGAGCCACGTCAGGTCGTCCCACGTGTCGACGTCGGCCTCCGGCACATCGGTCGGCCGCAGCAGGGCGGCCAGGCGACGCACCGGATGATCCTGCACGCTACCCGTCTCAGCCTGCAGCGACGCAAGCACACTCGCGAGCGCGTCACGCGGCACGGCGGCGACGAGCCGCTGCGGGTGGCCGTCGCGGCCGAGGCAAGGGCCGTCGACCGCCGCCTTGACCGCGTCCAGCGCGCCGAGCAGGCGCGGCACCACCTCCGCGCCGACGATGCCGGACGCGGTCATCGGGCGCCGCCGAGCAGGACGACCTCGAGCTCGTCGCCCGGGCGCACCCCACCCGCGGGCGCGAGCGCGAGTCCGTCGGCGCCGAGCAGCGCAACGAGCGAGTGCCCGCCCACCGCCCCCACGGCGGGCGCCACACCGTCGCGCGCGACGCGCACGGGCACGACGTGCGTCCGGGGCGTCCGGGGCGTCCGGGGCGTTGCGGGACCGTGCGGCTCCGGTTCTGACCGCTGTTTTCCGGAGCCCCAGGGTCCCGCAACCGCACGGAGGCGGGTGCGCGGGAGCCCCGGGCGGCGGGCGCCGCGCAGGCGATCGACCGCCGGGAGCACGAAGAGGTGCGCGGCCACGAACGCCGCGGTCGGCGTGCCCGGCAGCGCGACCCACGGCACGTCGCGCCACGCGGCGAGCGCCTGCGGGCGGCCGGGACGCATCGCCACGCCCGTGAGGTCGGCGTCGGTCGCGGTTCCGCCCTCGGTCAGCACCTGCCGGACCACGTCCCACGCCCCGGCCGACACCCCGCCCGTGGTGACGATCAGGTCGACCTCCCCGACGACGTCGTCCAGCGCCGCGCGCAGGGACGCGGCGTCGTCGGGCACGCCACCGCGGCGCACGGGCACGCCGCCCGCGCGCCGGACGATCGCGGCGAGCATGAGCGAGTTGGAGTCGACGACGCCGGCGGGGCCGGGCGCCGCGCCCGCGGGCCGCAGCTCGGAGCCGGTCGAGATCACGGCCACCCGCGGGCGGCGGTGCACGGCGAGGTCGCGGACTCCCGCCGCGGCCGCCGCGGCGACCAGCGCGGGCGTGACGTCGTCGCCTGCGGTGGCCAGGACGAGGCCCGCGGCGACGTCCTCGCCGCGGCGCCGGATGTTGTCCTTGCGCGGCCGGGCGAGCGTCACGGCGTTCTCCGCGCCGTCCCGCCCGGGCACGAACCGCCCGGTAGAGGTGTGCTCGACAGGGACGACGACGTCGGCCCCTGGCGGCAAGGGGGCGCCGGTCATGACCCGCGCGGCCTCGCCGGCGGACAACGCCCGCGAGGCGGTCTGCCCGGCCGCGACGCCCCCGACCACGCGGAGGGACACGCTCTCCCGCGGCGGGAGGTCGGCCGAGCGGAGCGCGTAGCCGTCGACCGCGGCGTGGTCGAACGCCGGGACCGGGGCGGCCGCCACGACGTCGGCGGCCAGCACCAGGCCCGGCGCCTCGACCGCGGCGGTCTCCAGCGGCACACGCACGGCCGCCAACGGTGCGACGCGTGCGAGCACCGCCTCGACGTGCTCGACCAGCGGCCGCAGGCTTCTCACGACACCAGAGGCTAGCCGTGCGGGGTTTCGGGCGGGGGGCGCGCTGCTCTCCGCCGGGTACGGCGGGCTGTGAGCCGACCTCACGCGACCTCGGCTGGGACCCCGTACTCCTTCGGCGTCGACGACGTGAGCACACCGTGGGCGACGATCCGCTGGTGGCGGGAGTAGACCGGGTGGCAGGACGTCAGCGTGATGGTCCGCTCGGTCGGTTCTGCCTGCCACGTCATATCCCCGAACACAGGGGCCAGCACCTCGCTCTGCGAGGGGTCGATCACCAGGTTCGTGACCGTCACCTCGTACACGTACCAGGTGTCCTCCGACTCGAAGATCAGAGCGTCCCCGACCCTGAGCGTGTGGAGGTCGTGGAACGGCCGGGAGTAGCTGGAGCGGTGGCCCGCGAGGGCGAAGTTACCGATCTCTCCCGGACCTGCGGACTCGTCGTAGTGCCCGACCCCGAGCGGGTCCAGCGTCTCGGCCCGGGTCGTGCCCGGGTAGACGGCCCGCGCCCACCCCTCGCCGAACCGGGGTACGTGCAGGACCCCGACGGCGGCGTCGTCGGGGGTGCTGCCGGCCGCCCATGCGTCGGTGAGCTCGTCCGTGGCCCGGTCGGCCTGGGCGGAGGCGGCGCGGACGTTCCACCACACGTCCCAGGCGGTGTACAGGCCGAGCATGCCGCCGGTGGTGAGCAGCAGCTCGGCGACGAGCGAGAGGACGACGACGGCGGCACCGCGGCGCCTGCGTGACATGGCGCGCACCTATTCGGTCCGCCGACGGCGGACCAGGAACGCGAGCCAGGCGCCTGCGGCGAGCAGGACGGCGGCGAGCGCGGCCAGGAGGTCGGCGTCGGAGCCGGTCAGGGCGGTGCCGATGGGCTGGGGGGCGTGGGCGGCGTCGTCCCCGGCATCCTCGCCCTGCAGATGATCGGTGGGATCGACCGTGGGCGCCATGGCGGCATCGTCAGGGCTGCTGGGGTGGGGGTCCGGTCCAGGTTCGGGCGGAGGTGTGAGGCCGCCGTCGGTCTTCGGGTGCACGTCGACGTCGTAGAGCCAGGAGTCGCCGTCGTCGGGGTTCGTCAGTGGCAGTGTCACGAAGAACGGGTCCAGGGCCTCCGCACCACGTGGGGGCTCGACCTCGGCGACCCGGTACAGCCCCACCGGCAGGTCGCGGAAGATGGCGCGGCCGTCGCGGTTCGTGGTGGCGTCCCGGAGGGGCTGGAGGTCCGCTTCGGTCACGTCGCCCCGGGTGAGGAGCTCGGCCGCCCTCCAGCCGTGCGCCGTGGTCAGGTCAACGCCGGCCACGCGGGCGATGCGGAACGTGACGTTTGCGGCAGGTTCCGCGGACTCGGGTTCTCCGCTGATCGTGTGCACATACCGGTGGACCGTCAGGCTCGCGGGCCGGGCTGGGTCGATCGAGGCCGACGACGCCGCCGCCGGCGGCGCGAGCCCGACTCCGACGAGCATGGCGACCACGACTGCGAGGAGTCGCCTCAGGCTTCTTCTCGTCATGGTCATCTCCGTGAGGGGTCTTCGAGGTCTGGGGAGCCGTCCCGACGTCGCGACGCGGGCCAGAGCGCCAGCGCGAGCACGGCTGCGCCGCCGCCGCCGACGATGACGGCCCACCATGGGAAGCCGGGGCCGGAGGCGGCGTGGACGACGGTCGTGCCGGCTTCGGCCACGGGATCGGTCGTCCGTTCGGCGCGCACCAGGAGGCGGTGGGTGTTGACGTACGTCGGGAAGCACGTCGTGAGGGTCACGAGGTCCTTGCCCTCCTCGATCCGGATGAGGTCGGTCGAGTCCGTGGCCCTGACCGGGGTGATGTCCGTGACTTCGTAGGCGAGCTGACGGCCCATCACCGAGATCGTGAAGACGTCGCCGGGCTCGACGTCGGACAGCCGGTTGAACAGCGTCGCCTTGCTCCAGCCGGAGTGCGCACCGATCACCGCGTGCGTCGAGGGGCCTCCGACCGGAAGCGACGTTCCGTAGAGGTGGCCGGCGCTCACCTCCAGGGACGTGGGGGAGGTGCCGTGGACGACTGGCAGCCTGGCGTCGATCGACTCGACGGACAGGTCCGCCATGAGCGACGTACCGTCGACCGAGAGCAGCTTCGTGTAGTCCTGATAGGCGGGCGTGGACTCGTCGGCGGCACCGAACTCGTGGATCGCGTGGCCGATCTCGCTTGCGCCGGTTGCCGCGAGCCACGCGTTGTACTCGTGGGCGGCGGCGAGCTGAGCCTCCTGCTCGGCAGACGGTGTCTGCGCCGCGATCTGGGCAAGGTCCGTGACCCGGTGCGAGGCGGCGCGGTCGTTGAACCACGTGAGGGCGGGGTTCCACTGCCAGACCGCGATCGCGGCGAGCACGACGGCGGCGACGACGATGCGGCCGGCGAGGCCGCGTCGCGGGGCAGCCTGCTGGGGTGCGTGGCTGGGCATGGAACCTCATTCCCTACAGGTGGTGCCCGGGGTGGGCGGCCCCGGGGTCACGCCCCGGGGCCGCCTGGGTCGGTCGGGCGTCAGGCGTTCGCGCGACGCGACCGGATGAGCCAGATGACGCCGCCACCGACGACGATCGCCGCGATGATCGGGAGGATGGCTCGGTTGCCACCGATGGCCGGGAGCTCGAAGCCGGCGTTGTGGGTCACGTTGACGACGGTCGCCTCGGCGGCGTCGTCGGGTGCTCCGGTGACGTAGAACGGTCCGATCGGCGCGGGCTGAAGCTCGAAGCCGTCCGGGGCCTGCGTCTCGACGAGCCAGTACCCACGCTTGCCTTCGGTGTGGCCCTCGCCGTTCCACCAGTCGGAGTAGCGAACGACGAATGACAGTCTGCCGTTGGCGCCTGAGACCGCCTCGCCGTCGACGAAGTTCCCGTTCTTGGCGTCCTGCTCGGTGAGGGCGATGCGGAAGGTCGCCCCACGAAGAGGCATGTCGTTCTCGTTGACCTTCAGGACGTCGATGCGGCCCCACTTCGTCTCGACAGGATCCGAGTCTCCGCTCACAGTGCCGCCCGGCACGGTGGCGATGTACGACGCCTCGTTCGAGATGACTCCGGGCGCAGTGACGGAGGCCGCGATGCGGAATCCGAGCGACTGGTTGCTGGTCACGATGTCCCCGCTGTACTCCACCGTGAGAATCCGAGTCGCTTCGTCGAAGTTGACCTTGACCGTATCGGCCTCGCTGTCAAAGGAGCCGTCCGCCGAGCGAGGCTCACCAATCACCGAGAGGGAGCTCTCGCTGAAGTTGAGCCGCGCGTCCAGGGTGTCGGTCAGAACCAGCTTTGTCGTTCCCTCAGGAAGCTCCATCATGACGTCGTAGGTGAAGGTGTCACCCGCCACTGCTGCGCCGCCGTCCTTGATGGTCTTCGTGAGCGCCGAATCGGCACTCTTGGGGTAGACATAGACGTCGTACATCCACTGGGTCGGGTTGTCCGGGTTAGTCATCGGCACCGTGACGAGGAACGGCACCGCCGGGACGACGTCCGCGGGGGTATTGGTCTCCCGGACGAGGTAGAGGCCGACCGGAAGCGTCAGCGTGAACTTGCCGCCGTCCGCCGTCTCGCCCTCGACCGGGACACCGAGGTTCGCCTTCAGGGCTTGTTCGAGGGTGAGATCCTGCGCCGCCCGCCACCCCGCGGCCGTGGTCAGGTCGACGTCGGTGAGCCTCTGTGCCTCGAAGGTCACTCCATCGATGCCGACGCCCGTCACCGTGTCGAGCTGCGTGCCAGGCGCCTCGTCACCTGCGGTCGCGGGCTGCGCGAGCTTGGTGATGTGGAGCTTGCCTGACGGTTGGGTGATCGTCGATGGAGGCGGAGCCTCGGCGGCGCTCGCGGCGAGCGGTGTCGCGACCAGCGCGAGCGCCGCCGTGACCAGGACCGCAATGCGGCCTCTCATGTTCTTGACCACGGTGGGACCCTTCGGTGTCATGCGTTCTGCGGGAATGGGGGATCTGGGGCTGAGCTGCGGCATCACGGCACGCGCCTTCCGGTCATTCGGCGAGTGACTATCAGGTAGGCCGTGAGTGCAGCGGCCGCCGAGAATCCGGCGATGCCGAGCGCGCTCGGCGTTCCTCCGACCGGCGGCAGGGGGATCGCCTCCGGCAAGTCGCTCGGATCGGGATCGGGCTCCTCGACACAACCGGGCGCGGCTGGGTCGCACTCGTCTGGCGGATCGACGGTGACGAAGGCGTGGTCGTCGGGGCTCGCTGTCTCGTTGGACACGGCGAGCGCGACGTTCTCGAGCTCGAAGGCCGAGGTGCCATCCCAATCGGCTGGGACGTCAGATTCCTTGATGGTGTAGGTGCCGATGAATGTCTCTGATTTACCCGGCGCGAGGCTGTCGTAGGATCCGGGGCTGATCGAGTCCAGCTTGAACCGGTCGCTGATCCTGACGTTCGTCAAAGTCACCTGGCCGGAGTTCGTGGCCGTGAACTTGTAGTGGACGACGTCGCCCACCTGGTACGTGCTCGGAAGTGTTGCGGCGGGCGTGGTCGGGTCGACGACGACGTCCTTCGCGAGGTCGAGACCTGCAGGCGGCGAGACGAGCGTCGAGACTTCGAGGTTGCGAATAAGGTGCACGTCGGTCATATCGCCGGTAGAACCGGCGAACCCGAACTTGAAGGTTGACGGCATCGCACGGACGTCGTCCGGCATCCTGTACGCAAGTACCAGATCCCCTTCGTCCACCGAGTCCGCACTGGGATCGAACTCGACGTAGACCCTGACGAGCGGCCGCAGCTCCGGCGAGAGCGTCACACGCACGAGCCGCTTGGCGAGCTCAGGAGTCGTCACCGTCGGGGCTCCGAGCTGCTTGGGGCCGAGCGGTGCGGTGGTCTCTGTCGGCGATGTGATCGTCTTGTAGGTCGACGTGAGGTACTCGTATCCGTTCAGCCCGTTGCCGGGCCCGCGGAGGGTGATGGTGTTGGCGACGTTCTGCCCCCATGCCTGGCCGGTCGGCGACCTCCGCACACCGGGTTTGCCGTTGGTGTAGCCGCGACCTTCCGTCCCGTCCTGGATGTAGTTGCCGAGCACATCGAAGCCGATACCGAGGTAGCCGCCAGCGACGCCGGGAACACCTTCGAAGCTCTTCTGTGCGTATCCCAGTGATCCGCCATACGCCCCGGGTGCTGTCAGGTCGACTCCGCCATCAGAGATGAAGAAGCCGATGCCGTCCGCGGCATGAGGCGTGTTGGTGGTCGTCGAGTTGTACTGGTACATCTCGAAAGTCACGTCGAGGCCACCCGACGTCGGGAGCGGGTGGTTGTAGACCACGCCTCCGACTTTGTCGTGGTTGTTGTCCGTGAGCTGGAGATATCCAGGGTTGGCCTGGGGGTCCGGGTTGAACGGAGGGGCGCCCCGGCGCGCGCCTTCTTGGTCGTGCTTCGTGCTCGTGCCGACCTTGGGCGCATGGTCGCCGCCGGACGCGTTGGTGAGCCCCGCCTGTCCCAGCAGCGTGAAGTCATAGTGGAGCTCCGCTCCGCGGAAGCTCTCGTTCATGAGCACCGCGGGGATCCCTGCTGGGGCGGAGCCTCCGGCCTGGCCCTCAGCACCCGCGGGGGGCGCGGTTGCTTCCAGGGCAACGCCGACGCCCGCCGCCATGACCGCGATCGCCGCGATGGTTTTCCGCACCCGCATTGAGAACACCTCCCGCGCTTCCACTGGCAGTGGTCGAACGGCCGCAGTGGTCGTTCGGATATGTCTCAACGGTGAGACGCAGCAATGCGCAGAAGTGCTGCTGGGCGCAGGGTGCCCGGTGCGCTGGCGACGAATCGCACTGGCATTCTTGGCAGGCATAGCGGCAGTTTTGGAGAGTTCAAGAAAAGGTATTGACGGGCATCTGTGCTGGTCATCGCGAGCATGTCGCGAGCACTCGCCGGCCGGCGCGGCTCGTCCGTCGCCTCGTCCCAGCGCGCGCTCAGAGGCACCCGGCGTGCCCGGCTCGGCACCCAATCCGCAGGCGCGATCCCCCGCTCGGGGCGCCCCGGCGCTGGAACCCCGGCCATGTGCACCACCGTGGACTTTGAGATCGAGACAGGGAGGCCGCCATGACCGACCGGCTTAGGTCCGCAGGCATCTACCTGGCAGCTCGCGTGCAGCGTCTGCACACGGGCGCGCGCCCAGCCGCGACCAGGCGGTCGGGGGTGCGGATGCTTGTCGCCGCAGCACTGGGAACCCTGCTGCTCTTCGCGAACGCCGTCGTCGACCCCAGCCCCGCGCTGGCGGCGACAGTCCCTGCGGGTTCCGTGGCGGCGTACGGATACCGGTGGGTGCACCGGCAAGCCTCGGTGCGCGTGAGCCCCACGACGTCGGCGAGGGCGCTGGTGACGGTCAAGAAGGGCACGCGGCTGGACCCCTCGCACCAGAAGGGGGGCTGGCTCAGGGTGACCGTCAGCGGTAAGACCGGGTGGATCCAGCAGACGAGCACCGGTGTGGGAACGCCCTCGGGTGTGTCAGCCATGGAGAGCCACTACGGGTTCATCAACCAGATCGCCATCAGTCAGAAGGTCGACTGGTCGACCACGTCCGGGCGAGGAAGCTGCGGCTCCTCGAATGGCTGCAGCTACGGCGAGAGGATCCAGATCTCGACGTACGACCCGGTCTACAAGACCGCGCGCCAGGCCGTCCGGCGGGCGAGCCTGACGTACGTGATGGTGCACGAGATCGCGCACGTGCAGACCTACCGGCAGTGTGGCACTCCCCGGCCGGCCATCACCGGGAGCCGCCATGAGAGCGTCGCGGACGCGTACGCGGTCCTGAAGTTTCGGGCACAGCTCAAGGCGGGCGGCGTCTTGGTCGGGTACGACTCGAGCAACCACTTCGGTCTGGGTGACCGTTATCGCAACGGGTACGGGTACGGGTCGTCGGACGTCTCCGCAGCGACGAAGGTCGGTTCGGGGATCTGCCGCCAGGGACAGACGACGGAGACCGTGCGCTATGGAGGTTTCACGCTCCACCTGTCGGACGGTGGCGCAGCGTATGTCGTCCCCGCTGGTGCCAAGCTCGCCACGATCACAACCCCGGGGACCGCCTGGACTCTGGTGCGCGATGCCAAGGGACGGAGGGGCCAGGTGCGGACCGACGTCTGGCGGAAGCCCACGAGAAGCGTGGTGACCTCCAGGGCGGGCACCGCCTATCAGGCTGCCAGCCTGTCGAAGACTCGCGCCGTCAGGACCGGTGAGACCTTCGGCTACATCAGGAGCTACGACGCGAGCTTCGACCTCGTCGCACAGGGCAGCACACTGTGGGTGGTCCCGAAGTCCGTGTTCCGATCCTGACATCGTGCCCGCGTGGGAGTCAGGAGCGCAGCGCGCCCGCGACGTCGGCCCGGTCCAGCACGCCGAGCTTGCGGAAGACGCGATTGACGTGGTTCTCAACCGTCTTGGCGGTGATTCCCAGCGTCTGGGCGATCTCCGGGTTGCCGAGGCCTTCTGCGACGAGCTTTCCGACCTCCCGCTCGCGCGGCGTGAGATCGACGTCGCACGAGAGTCGGGACAGCAGCTCGTCGGGGTCTTCGCCGGCCCTCTCGAGCCAGCCGCAAGCCTTGGTCAGCACCTCGGTGGCCTCGCGGGTCCGTCCGCTCGCACGCAGCCGCCGGACGGTAGCCCCGACGGCGCGCACACCCAGCGCCACCAGACCGGCGTCGATCAGCTCGGGCGCGAGCCGGGCAGCGGACCTGGCGTCGTCGTCGACCGTCGCCTCGGCTACGCGGATCATGGCTTCCAGCAGGGCGGGCGGGTCGGTCCCCACCGCGGCGCGGATCGTGGCCGCGTGGTGCCGGTCCGGCGCGAGGTCGATCACCGCACCCGCCAGGGTGACGGCCGAGACGACGAAACCCCGGTCGAGCAGGTCGACCACCGTGACCCACATGCGGTCGGCGGCGCCCTTGAGCGTCTCTGAGGCGTCGTGGCGCGAGGCGGGCGTCAGCCCGGTCGTCAGGAAGAAGGCGCTCTGCCCGGCGGCCACGGCGCGCGCCTGCCCCGCCAACGTGGCTACCGTCGCCGCCGGGCCGCCGCCGCGCGCGACGACGGCAGCGGTGTCCAGGAGCAGCGACTTGTACTGGCTCTGCATCGACGACGACAGCCCGGTGGACAGCGCGGAACCGAGCAGTGCACGCAGGTCGCCGAGCCGGCCGAGGATCAGCAGCGACGCGGCGGTGGCGTAGGCGAGCCCGGGCATGGCGTCGAGGTTTAGCTCGGCTCGAGCGCGGCGGAACCGCTTCTCGCTCCAGGCGAGCGCACCGCGCGCGTCGCCGTCGACGAGACGCGCGAGGCCAATGAGGACGTCGCGCAGGTCGACGGCGTCAGGATCCGTCCAGCGCGCGCCCTCGAGCAGCGCGAGTGCCTCGGCCGGCCGGCCGGCCGCGAGGAGCACCTCGCACCGGAGCACCTCGGCGAACTGCGCCGCCTGCAGGTTCTCGTGGGCGGCCGCTGCCGGTCGCTCGGGCGGCAGACGGTCGGACAGCAGGGTGAGGTGGTCCTCGAGCGCCTCGAGCGCGCCCGCCCAGGGGCCGACCTGGGGCGCGGCGCGCTGCAGCAGGGCGCGGGCGGCGTCCACCTCGCCGGCGGTCTGCGCCAGCATGTGCGCGTGCCAGCGGTGCAGCGAGGCCATCTCGGCCAGGTTGGCTGACGGCGGCGTGCGCGCGACGACGTCGCGCATGAGCCCTGCGTCCGCGCTGCCCACGAGAAGCGACCGGAGGTACGGCACCGCCGTCCGCGGGGAAGGGTCCCGTTCCCAGTCGAGGCGGCGGGCTGCGTACGCCCGGTGCCACTCGTCGCGCAGGAGCCGGTTGAGCACGGTGTCGGAGAGCCCGTCGCCCCCCGGCGGCCGGTCGTCGTCGAACCAGCCAGGCAGGTCCAGCCGCGGCTCGCGAGGCACGACGTCGCCCGTCGCCTCTGCCGCCGCCGTCGGGACACCGGCCACCGTCCCGGTGAAGGGCTTGCCGAGCGCCTCCACGCGCTCGAGGAAGCGAAGCCTGCTTGCCCCGAGGGGCACGTGACGGTAGCGCTGCTCGACGAGCTGCGGGTAGACGCCCACGATGACCAGCGAGCCTTGCGGCGCGAAGCGCAGGAGCTGGCAGGCATCGAGATCCTCGAGCGCGTCCCAGCCCACCAGCTCCACGGCGGTCGGCACGGGCACGGCACCGGCCAGCGAGAGCCTCTGGAGCGCCTCGACCCCGGACGCGTCCAGATCCGTCACCAGCGGCTGGATCACGCGGCTCAGCCCGGGGTCCCACAGGTCCGCGCCGGCAGTCCACACACCGTGGTGCAGCCGTACCCGCCCGCTGCCGCGTGCCGACCGGGCCATCGCGACGACAAGGCCAGGCAGCCCGCCGGTCGCGGCGTTCACCCGCGCGACGACGTCCGCGCTGACAGGCGCCTGCAGGACGCGGCCGAGCAGCGCGTGCACGTCCACGTAGTCGAGCGGCGGGACTGCGAGCTGGACACCCGGTTGCACCTCGGCGGGCCGTGCCGCGTGGTCGCGCACCCTCCCGGGGCGTGGCCGGCTAGTCGACAGGATCGGGAACGGTCGGCGTGCGTGCGCCGCGATGATGGCTCCGGCCGAGGCCGCGTCGAGGTCGTCGACGTCGTCCAGCACCAGAACAGTCCGTCCGTCGCTCACCGCATTCTCGACGCACCGGACCGCGGCGCTCACGGCCGACTCGGAGCGTGGGTCCGCGCGCCGGGTGAGGCCGGCCACGGCGAGCGCCTCGAGAGGTCGGTCCCTGACGCCCTCGACCCCTCGGACCCGCACGCTGTCCCAGCCGCGCTCCACCAGTACCGCAGAGATCCCCTGCACGACGGTGCTCCGCCCCGAGCCTCGCTGGCCGATCAGGTCGACGCTCGCGCCCGCCAGCAGATGATCCAGTGCCTCGTCCCGCAGCTTCGTATGGAACAGGCCGGCACTTGGCATGGCGTCACCGTAGACACCGGCGTATCGGGCGCGGGCCCGATGTCGCCGGATGTCTCTGACCCTGCCTCTCAGCGCCCGCAGCAGGACCGTGCGTTCGACCTCACCGCGAGTTCACAGGCCAAGGTCGGCCCCGTAACACCGCCCGCCTAGCGTCGCCAGCGTCGGCCCGACGTCCCACCTCGGGAGTCTCCTCGCTCCGCTGCGGGGACTCCCGGGGGACCCCGGAACGGGCCGCTCTCGCCGCCGGCGCCCGCCGGCGGTGCAGGCCGCCCGGCGTGCGCCGGGCGTGGTGAAGGAGGCCGACCATGGCGGTGCAGACCACGCCGACCACCACCCTGTCCGAGCTGCGCAGCGCTCGACGCGGCGGCCGTTGGATCGAGCACTGGGACCCCGAGGACTCCGCCTTCTGGCGCGACAGCGGCCGCCGCGTCGCCCGCCGCAACCTCAGCCTCTCGGTGTTCGCCGAGCTGCTCGGCTTCTCCGTGTGGGCCCTATGGTCGATCGTCGTGCCGCAGCTGCCCGCCGCCGGCTTCGACCTGACCGCCGACCAGATGTTCTGGCTCATCTCCGTGCCGTCGCTCGTGGGAGCGGCGCTGCGCATCCCCTACACGTTCGCGGTGCCGGTGTTCGGCGGGCGCAACTGGACCGTGGTCTCCGCGCTGCTGCTGCTCATCCCGACGACGGCGCTCGCCCTCGTCGTGCGGGACCCGAGCACGCCGTTCGGGGCGCTGCTGGCCGTCGCGGCGCTCGCGGGCTTCGGCGGCGGCAACTTCGCGTCGTCGATGGCGAACATCTCGTTCTTCTTCCCCGAGCGCGAGAAGGGCGCCGCACTGGGCTGGAACGCCGCAGGCGGCAACCTCGGCACCGCCCTGGTCCAGCTGGTGGTGCCGCTGGTCATCGTGTCGGGTGCGGGCGTCGCGCTCGACCGGGCCGGGCTGATGTTCGTCCCGCTGGCGCTGCTGGCGGCGGTCCTGGCGTGGCGGTTCATGGACAACCTCGCCACCGCGAAGGCCGACCCGCGCACGGTCGCGGTCGCGGCCCGCGAGCGGCACACGTGGATCCTGTCGGCGATCTACATCGGCACGTTCGGCTCGTTCATCGGCTACTCGGGCGCCTTCCCCACCTTGCTGGCGGGCCAGTTCCCCGAGGCCGGGCTGAAGGTGGCGTTCCTGGGCGCGCTGGTGGGCTCGCTCGCTCGGCCGCTGGGCGGGATCCTGGCCGACCGGCTTGGCGGCGCCGTCGTCACCGTGGTGGCGTTCGCCGTGATGGCGGCGGGAGCGCTCGGCGCGGTGGCGGCACTGCGCGCGCACGACTTCGGGCTCTTCCTGGGCGCGTTCCTGGTGCTGTTCGTGGCCACCGGCGTCGGCAACGGGTCGGTGTACCGGATGATCCCCGCGGTGTTCCGCGTGGTCGGCGCGAGCGGCAAGGTCGCCGCCGGGTGCATCGGGATCGCCGGTGCGGTCGGAGCGCTCGGCGGGTTCCTGGTGCCGCGCGCGCTCGCCGTGTCGACCACCGCGACCGGGTCGATCATCCCGGCGCTGGTCACGTTCGTCGGCGTGTACGTGGTGCTCGCCGGCCTGACGTGGGCCGTGTACGGGCGGCGTGGGGCGCGGATGGGTTCGGCCCGCGTATGAGCGGCCCGACGGCGACGCACTGCCCGTACTGCGCGCTGCAGTGCGGCATGGAGCTCGCCGGCACCCCGCTGACGGTGGCCCCGCGCGACTTCCCCACCAACCGGGGCGGGCTGTGCCAGAAGGGCTGGACGTCCGCCACGGTGCTGCGGGCCCCGGACCGGCTGACCACCCCTCTGCTGCGCGGCGCCGACGGCGAGCTCGCCGCGGCGTCGTGGGACGCGGCGCTGGACCTCGTCGCCGCGCGGCTCGCGGCGATCGCGACCGAGTCCGGTCCGGCCGCGGTGGCCGTGTTCGGCGGTGGCGGGCTGACCAACGAGAAGGCGTACACGCTCGGAAAGTTCGCCCGGGCGGTGCTGCGCACCCCGAACATCGACTACAACGGCCGGTTCTGCATGGCGTCTGCGGCCGCGGCAGCGAACCGGTCGCTGGGGGCCGACCGGGGTCTGCCGTTCCCGCTGGCCGACCTCGGGGGCGCCGACGCCGTGCTGCTGCTCGGCTCCAACGTCGCCGAGACCATGCCGCCGTCGGTGCAGCACCTGGCCGGCGCCCGCGCGGCGGGCGGGCTCGTCGTCGTCGACCCGCGGCGCTCGGCCACGGCCCGGCTCGCCGAGGACGGGCAGGGCGCGCACCTGCAGCCCGTGCCGGGCACGGACCTGGCCGTGCTGCTGGGCCTGGCGCACGTCGTCCTCGCCGAGGGGCTCGCCGACGCCGCCTACCTCGCCGGGCGCACCACCGGCGCGGACGCCGTCGCCCGGTCGGTCGCGGCGTGGTGGCCCGAGCGGGTCGAGGCGGTCAGCGGGGTGCCCGTGGGCGAGCTGCGCCGCGTCGCGCGGCTGCTCGCTGCCGCCTCCCCGGCGCGCGGCGGGCGCGGCGCGTACGTGCTCACGGGCCGCGGCGTCGAGCAGTCCACCCAAGGCACCGCGACCGTCACGGCCGCGATCAACCTGGCCCTCCTGCTGGGGCTCGTGGGGCGGGCCGGGTCCGGGTACGGCGCGCTGACCGGGCAGGGCAACGGGCAGGGCGGGCGCGAGCACGGGCAGAAGGCCGACCAGCTGCCCGGCTACCGCAAGATCGACGACCCCGCGGCCCGCGCGCACGTCGCGGCGGTGTGGGGCGTGGACCCGGACGCGCTGCCGGGGCCGGGCCTGCCCGCCGTCGCGCTGCTGCGCTCGCTCGGCACCCCGGGCGGGCCGCGGGCCCTGCTGGTGCACGGGTCCAACCTCGTGGTCTCGGCCCCCGACGCCGCACGCGTGCGCGAGCGGCTGGCCGCGCTCGACCTGCTGGTGGTGTGCGACGTGGTGCCGTCCGAGACGGCCCTGCTGGCCGACGTGGTGCTGCCCGTGACGCAGTGGGCCGAGGAGGAGGGCACGATGACGTCGCTCGAGGGTCGCGTGATCCGGCGCCGGCGCGCGCTCGACGCCCCCGGCGAGGCCCGGTCCGAGCTGTGGGTGTGGGCCGAGCTGGCCCGCCGCCTCGGGTCGCCGGTGCGGATCGAGACCGACCCCGCGGCCGTCTTCGACGAGCTGGCGCGCGCCTCGGCCGGCGGGACCGCCGACTACTCGGGCCTGTCGCACGCCCGCCTCGACGCCGACGAGGCGGCGGGCGGCCCGGGCCTGCACTGGCCGTGCCCTGCCCCCGGGCCTGCGGGGGAGGAGCACCCGGGCACGCCTCGGCTGTTCCTCGACGGCTTCCCGACTCCCGACGGCCGCGCCCGGCTGATCCCGGTCGACCACGTCGGCCCGTCGGACGACGTGCGCCCCGGCGCGCCCGTCTACCTGATCACCGGCAGGGTCCTGCAGCACTACCAGTCCGGCGCCCAGACGCACCGCGTCCCCGAGCTCGAGCGCCTCGTGCCCGCCCCGTACGTCGAGCTGCACCCCCTGCTCGCGTCCCGCCTCGGGGTGGCCGACGGCGCCCGCGTGCGCCTGACCACCGCGCGCGGCACCACCACCGCCGCCGCGCGCTGGACCGACGCCGTGCGCCCCGACACCGTGTTCCTGCCGTTCCACTGGTCCGGGGAGGGCAGCGCCAACCTGCTCACCACCTCCGCCGTGGACCCGGTCTCCGCGATGCCCGAGTTCAAGGTGTGCGCCGTGGACGTGGCGCTCGTGCCCGAGGAGGCAGCGTGACCGTGGAAGTGCCGCGTGTGCCCCTGCGCGTCGTCGTCGTCGGGTTCGGCATGGTCGGCGCCCGCCTGGTCGACGAGCTCGAGCGCCGCGACCCCGACGGCGCCCTCGACGTCACCGTGCTGGGCGCCGAGGAGTACGAGCCGTACAACCGCGTGCTGCTGACCGACGTCGTCGCCGGCCGCGCCGAGGTCGCCGCGATCGGCATGCCGCTGCCCGCCGGGCGCGCGCGGGTGCTGCGCGGCGTCGGGGCGGCCGCCGTCGACCGGGACGCGCGCGTCGTCCTCGCCGACGACGGCACCCGCCACCCGTACGACCGGCTCGTCCTGACGACCGGGTCCCGCGCTCGCGTGCCGGACCTGCCCGGGCTCGAGACGCTGCCCGCCGGCGTGCACTCGCTGCGCACGCTCGACGACGCCCGCGAGATCGTCGCCGCCACGCTCAACGCGCCGCGCGCCGTCGTCGTCGGCGGCGGGGTGCTGGGTGTCGAGGCCGCCGTCGGGCTGGCCGCGCGCGGCCTGCAGGTCGCGCTCGTGCACGGGGCGGGCACCCCCATGGACCGCCAGCTCGACGCCGGCGCGGGCGAGGTGCTCGCCGCGGCGCTCGCGGACCGCGGGGTGCGGGTGGTCGCGGCCGCACGCCCGCGCGAGGTGCTCGTGGTCGGCGGGCGTGCGGTGGGCGTGCGACTGGACCGCGGGGCGCGGGGCGACGAGGTGCTCGCCGCCGGGCTGGTGGTGCTCGCCTGCGGCACCGTCCCCGAGACGGGGCTCGCCGCAGCGGCCGGGCTCGCGGTGGACGGGGGCGTCGTCGTCGGGCCGGACCTCGCGTCGGTCGACGACCCGGACGTGTTCGCCGTCGGCGACTGCGCCCAGCCGCCCGAGGGCTGTCGCGGGCTGGTGGCCGAAGGGTGGGACCAGGCGCGGCGGCTGGCCGAGGCGCTGACGGCGCCTCCCCGGACGGAGAGGTCGCCGGGCGCGGCCGGCGAGGGCGAGCGTGGCACCCCGCGCGTGCACCTGCGCGCACCGTGGGAGCGGTCCGGGCCGTCCGCCGCGGTGCGGCTGGGCACCCTGCTGGCCACGCGCGCCGCGACCGACCGCGGGGTCGAGACGCGCGGCACCGACGTCGTGAAGGTCAAGGCGGGCGAGCTGTCGGTGGTCGCGATGGGCGCGTGCGGCGCCGGGCGCGCGCCCCTTCCGGGGGAGCGGGCCGTGCGGCTCGCCGACCCGGCCGCCGGGCGGTGGGTCGAGGCGGTCGTGGCCGGCGGCGTGCTCGTAGGCGCCACCTGCGTGGGCGACCCGCGCGTCGCCGCGGACCTCACCGCGGCCTACACGCGCCGCACCCCCGTGCCCGCCGACCCGGCGTTCCTGCTGCTGACGCCCGTGGCCCCGGCGGTCGCCCCGGCGTCGAGCCCGGCGCACATGCCCGACGACGCCGTCGTGTGCCGGTGCAACGGCGTGACGAAGGCCGACGTGGCCGCCGCCGTCGAGGCGGGCGCGGACGATGTCCCGGGCGTCGCCGCGGCGACCCGCGCCACCACGGGCTGCGGCGGCTGCGCCGACGCCGTGCGGGGCCTCTGCGGGTGGCTGGGTGCTCGGGACGGGAACCTGCCCGAGCGGGTGTGAGAGGGTGGCGCCGTGCGCAGCAGTCGCCCCGCCGCCCCGCTCGGGGAGCAGGACAAGGGGCTCCCGCAGGGGCCGGGACCCCAGGGCCCGAACGCTCAGGGCCCGAACGCTCAGGGCCCGAATGCTCAGGGCCCGAACGCCCAGGGCCTGAACACTCAGGGCCGGCCGCAGCGGGTGGGGGTCGCCGAGCACGCCGCGCGTGTCGCCGCGCTCGTCGCGCCGGCCCTCGCCGATCGGCCCGGGCGGCAGGTCGTCGTCGCCGAGCTGCTCGCCGCCGCGGGCGCCGCGGGCGCGCTGCCGCCGCGGCGGCTCGCCGCCGACGCCCGCGCCGCCGTCGCCCTGCCCGGCTTCGACAACTCCCAGATGGACGGGTACGCCGTCCGCTCCACGGACCTCGCCGCCGCCTCGGCGCAGGCGCCCGTGCGGCTGCCCGTCGGCGTGCCCGTGCCCGCCGGGACCGTGCCGCCGCCGCTGGCCGACGGGACCGCCGTCCCCGTCATGACCGGCGCGCCCGTGCCCGCGGGCGCCGACGCCGTCGTGCGCGTCGAGGACGCCGACCCGCCGCGCTTCGGCCTCGCCGAGGTGCGGTTCGCCGCGCCCGTCGCCCCCGGCACGTACGTCCGCACCGCCGGGTCCGACGTCGCCGCCGGGGACGTGGTCGTGCCCGCCGGCGCCGCGCTCGGGCCCGCGCAGCTCGGCGCGCTGGCCGCCGCCGGCGTCGGGCAGGTCGAGGTCGCCCGCGCGCCGCGCGTGCTGCTCGTCTCGACCGGCTCCGAGCTCGCGCCCGCCGGGGCCGCGCTCGGGCCCGCGCAGGTGCACGACGCCAACGGGGCGGCGCTCGCGGCCGCGCTCGCGCAGGCAGGCGCCCGGGTGGTCGCCAGCGTCGTGCCCGACGAGCCGGACGCGCTGCTGGCCGTGCTCGCCGCGGCCTCGGACGTCGACCTCGTCCTCACCTCGGGCGGCGTCTCGGCCGGCGCCTACGAGGTGGTGCGCCAGACGCTCGCCGACGCGTGGTTCGGGTCCGTCGCGGTGCAGCCGGGTGGGCCGCAGGGGTGCGGGACCGTCCGCGTCGGGTCCGGCACGCAGGAGCGCCGCGTCCCGCTCGTCGCGTTCCCGGGCAACCCCGTCAGCGCCCTGGTGTCGTTCGAGCTGTTCCTGCGCCCCGTGCTCGCCGCCGCCGCCGGCGCCGTCCCCGCCCGCCGTCCGGTGCGCCGCGCGCCGCTCGGCGAGCCCCTCGACTCACCGCCGGCCCTGCTGCAGGTGCGCCGCGGGACCATCGGCGACGACGGCCGCGTCCGCCTCGTCGGCGGGCCCGGGTCGCACCTGCTCGCCCACCTCGCCGCCGCCACCGTGCTCGTGCACGTACCACCCGGCGTCGCCCGCCTCGAGGCCGGGGACGCCGTCGACTGCTGGGAGATCGCATGACCGTGCCCGAAGGGCTCAGCCACTACCGCGCCGACGGCGCCGCCCACATGGTCGACGTCTCGGCCAAGGACGTCACCGTGCGCGAGGCCACCGCCGTCGGCGTCGTGCGCACCCGCCCCGACGTCGTCGCGCGCATCGCGTCCGGCGACCTGCCCAAGGGCGAGGCCGTCGCCACCGCCCGCATCGCCGGGATCCTGGGCGCCAAGCGCACCCCCGACCTGGTGCCGCTGTGCCACCCGCTGCCCCTGACGGGCGTGGACGTCGACGTCGTCCCGCGCGGCGATCTCGTCGAGATCACCGCGACCGTGCGCACCCGCGGACGCACCGGCGTCGAGATGGAGGCGCTGACGGCCGTGACGGTGGCGGGCCTGACGGTGTACGACATGATCAAGGCCGTCGACCGCGAGGCCGTGCTCACCGACGTACGGGTCGTGGCCAAGAGCGGCGGCAAGTCGGGCGACTGGGCACGGGAGGGCGCATGAGCATCCACCGCTACCGCGCGGCCGTCGTCGTCGCCTCCGACCGCGCCGCCGCCGGCGTCTACGAGGACCGGTCCGGGCCGGCCGCGCAGACATGGCTCGCCGACCGCGGCTGGGACGTCACCGTCCAGGTCGTCCCCGACGGCGAGCCGGTGCGCCAGGCGCTCGCTGGACTGCTCGCCCCGTCCGGGAGCGCGCCCGACCTTGTCGTCACCAGCGGCGGCACCGGGCTCGCCGCCACGGACCGGACGCCCGAGGCGACACGTGCCGTGATCGAGCGGGAGGTGCCGGGGATCGCGGAGCTCGTGCGTGCTGCGGCGCTCGCGGGTGCGGACGGGCGGCCGGTCGTGCCGACGGCGGCGCTCTCGCGGGGGATCGCGGGCGTCGCCGGGCGCACCCTCGTGGTGAACCTGCCCGGCTCGCCCGGCGGGGTGCGCGACGGGCTCGACGCGCTGGCCGACGTGCTGCCGCACGCGGTGGCCCAGCTGCGCGGGGAAGACCATGGGTCCCACGGCGGTGGGCACCCGGGGGCGCCGGAGCCCGCTGCCGCACCGGCCGTGCATCCCTCCGGCGGTCGCGCCGAGGTGGTCCTCGCCGACGTCGTCGCGGCGCCGCTCGACCTGGACGCGATCATCGAGCTCGTGCGCGACGACAGGGCCGGGGCCGTCGCGACCTTCACCGGGTACGTGCGGGACCACGACGAGGGCCGCGGCGTCGTCGCGCTCACCTACGAGGCGCACCCCGACGCGGCGGCGGTCCTCGGGGAGGTCGCCGCACGTGTCGCGCAGAGGGTGGCCGGTGAGACGGGCGACGCCGTGCGGGTCGCCGTCGTGCACCGGGTGGGCGACCTCGTGGTGGGGGACGTCGCCGTCGTCGCGGCGGTCGCCGCGGGGCACCGTCGCGCGGCGTTCGCGGCGGTGGCCGATCTCGTGGAGGAGCTCAAGGCCGAGGTGCCGATCTGGAAGGAGCAGGGCTTCGTCGACGGGACGAGCGAGTGGGTGGGGGCCCTGGGGTGAACCCGCTGGTCCCGCCCCGCGGCCCGCTCGACCCCGCCGAGCGGCGCCGGGCCGCGCGCCACCTGCTGCTGGACGGGTTCGGGCCGGACGCGCAGGCACGGCTCGCGTCCGCGCGGGTCGTGGTCGTGGGTGCGGGCGGGCTGGGCTCGCCGGTGCTGCAGTACCTGGCCGCGGCGGGGGTCGGCACGCTCGGCATCGTGGACGACGACGTGGTCGCCGAGTCCAACCTGCAGCGGCAGGTGCTGCACGGGACGGGCGACGTCGGGGCGCCCAAGACGGCGTCGGCGGCCGCGGCGCTGCGTTCCCTGCGCCCGGAGGTCGGCGTCGTCGAGCACGCGGTGCGGCTGGACGCGAGCAACGCGCAGGCGTTGTTCGAGGGGTACGACCTCGTCGTGGACGCGTGCGACACCTTCGCGACGCGCTACGCGATCGCGGACGCGGCCGCGCGGCTGGGGCTGCCGGTCGTGTGGGGCACGGTGCTCGGCTGGGACGGGCAGGTGGCGGTGTGGTGGTCCGCCGCGCCGGACGGACGGGGCCTGGCGTACGCCGACGTGTTCGGCCCGCAGCCGGCCGAGGGCGAGAGCTGCGAGACGGCAGGCGTGCTCGGCCCGGCGTGCGGTGTGGTGGGCGCGACGATGGCGGTCGAGGCCGTCAAGCTGCTGACGGGCACGGGCGACCCGGCACTGGGCCGCCTACTGACCTACGACGCCCGCACGAGCACATGGGACGAGATCCCCCTCGCCGAGGGAGCACCGTCGGCCCGCGAGACAGCGCCCTCCACGACCGAGATGGCACGCCGAGCGCCCGAGACAGCGCCCTCCGCCGCCGAGACAACGCCTCTCGTCGTCGACGTCGGCCGCATCGCCGGCGCCGTGCCCGGCGCCGTCTGGGCTCGTCTGGAAGACCTCGCAGCGGGCGACCTGCCCGACGCCGTCCTCGACCACCCGCTCGACGCACCCCTCGTGGTGGTGTGCGAACAGGGCCTGCGCTCGCGCGGTGCCGCGGCGATCCTCGCCGCGGACGGGTGGCGCGACGTGCGTGCGATGCGGTACGCCGAGCTTGCGGCGCTCGCGGCACGCCACGCCTGACACCCCCGACCGGCACGGCGCCCGCGCACGTCAGGGCTCTACCGGATCCCGGGAGATCGGGCAGGTCATGCAGTGGCCACCGCCGCGTCCCCGGCCGAGCTCCGCGCCCACGATCGTGATGACCTCGACGCCCGCCTGGCGCAGCAGCTCGTTGGTGTGGGTGTTGCGGTCGTAGGCGAACACGACCCCCGGCTCGACGGCGACGACGTTGTTCCCGCTGTCCCACTGCTGACGTTCACCGGCGTACCAGCCGCCACCCGGCTCGACGGTGCGCAGCCTGGCCAGTCCGAGCGCGTCGGCGACCACCTCGACGAACGACGACTTCTCCTCGGTCACCTCGACCCCACCGTCGTCGTCGGGTCGCAGGGAGAATGCCTGGATGCCGTCGACGATCTCGGGGTAGAGGGTCGCGAGATCCCGGTCGGCGAACGTGAAGACGGTGTCCAGGTGCATCGCCGAGCGCAGCTTGGGCATGCCTGCGACCACGACTCGCTCTGCGGCGCGCGCCTCGAACAACCGCGCCGCGAGCTGGGTGATGGCCTGCCGCGACGTGCGCTCGCTCATGCCGATCAGCACCGCTCCGTTGCCCACCGGCATGACGTCACCGCCCTCGAGGGTGGCCTGCCCCCAGGACTGCTCCGGGTCGCCCCACCAGACCGTCGACCCCGTGAAGTCGGGGTGGAACTGGTAGACCGCCTTCATCAGCAGCGTCTCGTCGTGCCGCGCAGGCCAGAACAGCGGGTTGAGCGTGACCCCGCCGTAGATCCAGCACGTGGTGTCACGGGTGTAGAGCGTGTTCGGCAGCGGCGGCATGACGTACTCGTTGACCCCCGTGGACTCACGGGCGAGGGCGAGGTAACCAGGCCGGAAGTCGGCCGGCAGGTCGCGGGTGGACAGGCCTCCGATCAGGTACTCGGCCAGCAGGGAGCCGTCGAGAGTGGCGAGGAACGCGCGCGTGTCGGCGACGAGCCCGAGGCCGACCTCGTTGGGCACGATCTTGCGGTCGAGCAGCCACTCTGTGGCCCCGGGAACGGCGAGCGTCTCGGCGAGCACGTCGTGCAGCTCGACGACGTCGACGCCGCGGCCCTGCAGCTCGTGCACGAAGGCGAGATGGTCGCGCTGCGCGTTCTCGACCCACAGCAGGTCGTCGAACAGCAGGTCGTCGTTGTTCGTGGGTGTCAGCCGTTCATGAGCGAGGCCGGGCCGGCACACGAGCACCTTGGTGAGCTTTCCGACTTCCGAGTAGACGCCGCGGGTGGCTGCAGACATGGGACGTTCCCTTCGTTCCGTGAGGGGACGGGCGGGCGGTGGCGGGTGCTCAGATCTGGACGGCGCCCGTGGCGAGCAGGACCGCGCCGGCGACGGCGCCCACCAGGACGAGCAGGAACACGACGAGGCCGGGCGGGGTGAACGTCCGGGCGCGCCGCTCGCGGCGGGCGTAGTAGTACAGCACCGTGGCGGGCGCGAGCAGGAGGCAGGACAGGAAGAGGAACTTGTAGCCGGCGGCCCAGAGCAGGAACAGGGTGTAGATCGTCGAGATGACGGCCACGACCAGCTCGCGGCGACGCACGCGGTGCGCGACGCCGTCGTACCCGTCCTCTCGCAACGCGATCTTCAGTGCGTAGCCGGACGCGAGCGCGAACGGCACCAGTGACAGCGCGGCCGTCAGGTCGAGCGTGAAGTCGAGGGCGTTGTCGACGAACTGGACCGCGAACAGGATGACGGTGACGAAGATCGACGTCCACAGCACCGCGTTCTGCGGCACCTGCCGGGCGTTGAGCCGGTTGAAGTAGCCGGGCAGGTCCTCGTCCTGGGCGGCTGCATAGGCGACGTCGGCCGCCAGCAGCTGCCACGCGAGGTACGCGCCCAGGACGGAGACGATCAGCCCCACGCGGATGAAGGTGCCGCCCCACGCCCCGACCGCCGCGTCGAGCACCCCGCCGACGGAGGGCTGCGGCAGGGCGGCGAGCTGAGCCCTGGGCAGGATGCCGTAGGACAGGATCGAGATCGAGGCGAACAGTGCGAGCACCGAGACGAAGCCCAGCACCGTGGCCCTGCCCACGTCGGCGCGCCTGCGCGCGTACCGCGAGTACACGCTGGCGCCCTCGATGCCGAGGAACACGAACACCGTGATGAGCATCGTGCCCTGCACCTGCTGGAACAGAGAGTCACCGCCCGGAAGGTCGTAGCCCCCGCTGAGGTTCGCGGCGAACACGCTGCCGTCGAAGGAGAAGATCGCCAGCACGAGGAACAGCACCAGGGGCACGATCTTCGCGATCGTGACGATCAGGTTGATGGCGGCAGCACCCTGCACGCCGCGGCGGATGAGCAGGAAGAAGCCCCACACGGCGACGGTCGAGACGACGAAGGCCGCCCACGTGTCGCCGTGACCGAACGTGGCCTGCAGCCCGGGGAAGAGCTGGGAGAGGGTGGTGGTGATCAGCACCCAGTAGAAGGCGTTGCCCGCGCAGGCGGACGCCCAGAAGCCGATCGCCGACAGAAACCCGGGGTAGACGCCGAAGCCTTCGCGCGCGTACACGTACACGCCGTTGTCCAGCCGTGGCTTGCGGATGGCGAGGTTCTGGAACACGAACGCGAGCATCAGCATCCCGAGCCCCGCGATGGCCCACGCGATGAGCGCTCCGTACACGCCGGTCTGGGTGGCGAACCGAGAGGGGAGCTGAAAGACGCCCGCACCCACCATCGATCCGACGACCATCGCGGTCAGGGCGGGGAGGCTGAGCTTGGCCGTGCTGGTCTTCGGTGCAGCTTCCGTCGTCGACACACTCCCTCCCGTCGTCGGTGCTCGATGGTCCGGGGCGCCGCACGCCAGGTGGCAGAGGTTGGCGACGCGCTGCCATCGTTCGTCACCTGGGGCACGATTGCACGTCGAGACGGACGGGACGTGACGTCAGCCGCGCACGCCTCACAGCACCCTGCGGCGCGGAGTGAGCACACCGTTCCCGCCGGGTAACCCCGCCCGCACCGAGCCGAAACCGCCGCTGCCTACCGTCGTGGCATGAGCGGATCGCCGGTACCCCAGGACCCGAAGAGGCTCGTCGTCGTCGGCGGCGGCATGGTCGCCCAGCGGCTCGTGGAGGCGCTGCGCGCCCGGGACGAGGCCGGCACCTGGCGCGTGGACGTGTTCGCCGAGGAGCCCCGCACGCCGTACGACCGCGTGCAGCTCACCCGCTACTTCGAGGCCCGCGACCCCGAGGAGCTCGCCCTGGGCGACCCGGCCCTGTGGGCCGACCCCCTGGTCTCGCTCCACCGCGACCTCGCCGTCACCGGCATCGACCGCGAGGCGCGCACCGTCACCGACCGCCTGGGCCGTACCCACGGCTACGACGAGCTGGTCCTCGCCACCGGTTCCTACGCCGCGGTCCCGCCCATCCCGGGCGCGGACCTGCCCGGCGTGTTCGTCTACCGCACGATCGACGACGTCGCGGCCCTGCGCGGCTGGGTGGAGGAGAAGCGCCGCTCCTTCCCGGCGGGCCGGCCGGTGCGCGGCGCGGTCATCGGCGGCGGCCTGTTGGGCCTCGAGGCCGCCGGCGCGCTCAAGGCGCTCGGCGCGCACGCCACCGTGGTCCAGTCCGGCACGCACCTCATGGACGTGCAGACCGACCTGGGCGGCGGCCAGGCCCTGGCCCGCCTGATCAACGGCAAGGGCATCGGCGTGCGCTGCTCCACCGCGACGAGCGCGCTGAAGCCGCACCGCCGCACCCGGCACGTCGGCCGCCTCGAGTTCGCCGACGGCGGCCGCCTCGACGTCGACGTGGTCGTCCTGGCCACGGGCGTGCGCCCGCGCGACGAGCTGGCGCGCGCCGCGGGGCTGGAGATCGGGCCCCGCGGCGGCGCCGTCGTCGACGTTGCGTGCCGCACCACCACCGACCGGCACGTGCACGCCGTCGGCGAGGTGGCCGCGGTCGAGGGCGCCTGCTACGGCCTCGTCGCCCCCGGCTACGCGATGGCCGAGGTGGTCGTCGACCGCCTCCTGGGCGGCGAGGCCACCTTCCCCGGCGCGGACACGGCCACCAAGCTCAAGCTCAACGGCGTCGACGTCGCCAGCTTCGGCGACGCGCACGCCCGCACCGCAGGCGCGGTCGAGGTGGTCTGGGCGGACCCGGTCGCGGGCGTCTACAAGAAGCTCGTCCTGTCCGACGACGCCCGCACCCTGCTGGGCGGCGTGTTCGTCGGCGACGCCGCCCCGTACGCGTCGCTGCGCCCGATGTTCGGCGGGCACCTGCCCGGCGACCCGTCCGCCTACCTCCTGCCCGAGGGTTCCGGCGCCGCCCCGAGCCTCGAGCTGCCCGACGACGCCGCGGTCTGCTCGTGCAACAACGTCATCGCGGGCACCATCCGCGCGGCCGTCACCGAGCACGGGTGCACCGACCTGGCGGGCGTGAAGGCCTGCACCCGGGCGGGCACCACGTGCGGCTCGTGCCTGCCGCTGGTCAAGAAGATCGCCACCACGGAGCTGGAGCGGGCCGGCGTCACGGTCAGCAGCGCCCTGTGCGAGCACTTCGCGCTGTCCCGCGCCGGCCTGTTCGACGCCGTGCGCGTGGCCGGGGTCCACACCTTCTCCGAGATCCTGGACCGGTTCGGCACCGGCGGGCGCGGCTGCGACATCTGCCGCCCCGTCGTCGCCTCCATCCTGGCGAGCCTCGGCAACGGGCACGTGCTGGCGGGGGAGCAGGCCGCGCTGCAGGACACCAACGACCACGTGCTGGCCAACCTGCAGAAGGACGGCACCTACTCCGTCGTCCCGCGCATGCCCGGCGGCGAGGTCACCCCGGAGGGCCTCATCGCCGTCGGCGAGATCGCGCGCGACTTCGGCCTGTACACCAAGATCACCGGCGGCCAGCGGGTCGACATGTTCGGCGCCCGCATCGAGCAGCTCCCGCAGATCTGGCAGCGACTCGTCGACGCCGGCTTCGAGTCCGGCCACGCCTACGGCAAGGCCGTCCGCACCGTGAAGTCCTGCGTCGGGTCCACGTGGTGCCGTTACGGCGTCCAGGACGCGGTCGGCATGGCCGTGCGCCTCGAGCTGCGCTACCGCGGCCTGCGCTCGCCGCACAAGCTCAAGCTCGGCGTCTCCGGCTGCGCCCGCGAGTGCGCCGAGGCCCGCGGCAAGGACGTGGGCGTCATCGCCACCGAGAAGGGCTGGAACGTGTACGTCGGCGGCAACGGCGGCTTCGCCCCCAAGCACGCCCGCCTCCTGGCCGAGGACCTCGACGACGAGGCGCTGCTGCGCACCGTCGACCGGTTCCTCATGTACTACGTGCGCACCGCCGACCGCCTGCAGCGCACCGCGGCCTGGCTCGACGACGTCGACGGCGGCCTCGACGGGGTGCGCGCCGTCGTCCTCGAGGACTCCCTGGGCATCGCCGCCGACCTCGACGCCGCGATGGCCGCCCACGTCGAGGGGTACGAGGACGAGTGGCGGGCCGTCCTCGAGGACCCGGAGAAGCTGGCCCGCTTCTCCAGCTTCGTCAACGCCCCCACCACCCCCGACCCCGACCTGGCCTACGTGCCCGAACGGGGCCAGAGGCGGCCCGCGACCGCCGCCGAGCGCGAGGCCGGCGCCTCGTCTGGTGCGGTGCTGGTCGCCGGCCCGGTCCTCCCCGTCCGCGAACCCCAGGAGACGCGATGACCACCCTCACCCGCACGACCCCCGTGTGCGCCCTGTCCGACCTCGCCGTCGAGCGCGGCGCCGCCGCCCTCGTGGACGTCGCCGGCCACCTCGTGCAGGTCGCGCTGTTCCGCTTGCACGACGACGAGGTGCTGGCCGTCCAGCAGCTCGACCCGTACTCGGGCGCCAACGTGATCTCCCGCGGCCTCGTCGGCACCCGGGGCGGGGAGCCCACCGTCGCCGGGCCGGTCTACAAGCAGGTGTTCTCCCTGCGCACCGGCCGGTGCCTCGAGACCGCTGGGTACACGCCCGCCCCCGGGCTCGACGGCGACCTCGTCCCCTACGAGGTCACGGTGCGCGACGGCGTCGTGCACGTCGGCGCGGCCCGCGCGCCGCGCCCGTGAGACCAACCCTCCCCGGCAGCCTGCCCCGGCCGAGCCGCCGCTACCCTGGTGGCCCTCAGGACGTGGAGGTGACGGATGACGCAGGACCCGGCGCGGGCACCGCTCGTGGGTGAGGCCCGCCCCCTGGCGCCGGTGATGGCCGGCGCGACCGTCCTCGTCACCGCAGACCGCCGCTCCTCCGAGCTCGCCGCCGCCCTCGAGCGGCGCGGCGCCGTGGTGCGGCACGCCCCCGCGCTGAGCATCGTGCCGCACGTCGACGACGAGGCCCTCGTCACCGCCACGCGCGCCCTGCTCGCCGACCCGCCCGACGTCCTGGTCGCCACGACCGGCGTCGGGTTCCGGGCCTGGATCGAGGCCGCCGACGCCCACGGCCTCGCCGACCGGCTCACCACGGCGCTCGCGGGCACCCGCATCGTGGCCCGCGGCCCCAAGGCGCGCGGCGCGATCCAGGCCGCCGGCCTGCAGGCCGACTGGGTCGCCGAGTCCGAGACGTCCGCCGAGGTGGCCGAGCTGCTGTTGTCCGAGGGCGTGGCCGGCTTGCACGTCGCCGTCCAGCAGCACGGCGCCGGCGCCGACGGCCTCGACGTCGTGCTGGCCAAGGCGGGCGCCCGCGTCACCAACCTGGTCGTCTACCGCTGGGGGCCCGCGCCCGACCCGGCCGCGGTGCGCGACTCCGTGCGCGCCGCCGCGGCGGGGGAGATCGACGCCGTCGTCTTCACCTCCGCGCCCGGCGCCGAGGCGTGGCTGGCGGCCGCCGAGGAGGCGAAGCTCGGCCCGCAGGTGCTCGCGCGGCTGACGTCGGGGGAGATGGTCGCCGCCGCCGTCGGGCCCGTCACCGCCCGCCCGCTCGCCCAGCGCGGCGTCGCCGCCCTGCAGCCCGAGCGCGGCCGCCTCGGCGCGCTCGTGCGCGCGCTCGTCGCCCACTACGAGCACGTCGGGTCCGTCGCCCTGGCCACCGTCGCCGGGCCGCTCGTCGTGCGCGCCCGCCTCGCCGTCCTGGACGGGCGGGTGCTGCCCCTGTCGCCCACCGGCCTCGAGGTGCTGCGCCTGCTCGCAGCCGCGGGCGGCGACGTCGTGCCCCGCGAGCGCGTCCTCGAGGTGCTGCCCGGCGCCTCGACCGACCCCCACGCCGTCGAGGTCGCCATCGGCCGCCTGCGCGAGGCCGTCGGGCGCCGCGACCTCGTCCGCACCGTCGTCAAGCGCGGCTACCGCATCGAGCGGGCCCACGACCTTTCCTGAGCCCGCCGGGCTCGCCTCGACGGCATCGGGCTGGGGTCCCGCCGCCCGGAGCGACCGACCCGGTCCGGCCGCGCTCAGTAGCCGGTGCCGGTCTTGACGCGCTTGCGGTCGAGCTCGTGCAGGCCGCCCTTGCGGTCGAGCGTGTCGCACGCCGCCGCGAGGTCGGAGGCGAGCGTCAGGGCCATGCCGTGGCCGAGGGTGAGCTTGACGAGCGCCCGCATGATCGTGACGTGGTCGGCGTTCGGCGGCAGGGTGTACGCGGGGACCATCCAGCCGCGTTCGGCGGCGAGCTGCGACGCGATGTCGAACTCGTCGTAGCCGCGTTCCTCCGCGAGCTGGAACGCGACGAGCGGCAGCTGCTCGGCGCCGGGCGTGCCGACGAGGCGGAACGGGCCCATGTCGGCGATCGCCTGCGCGAGCCTGCGGGCGTTCTCCTGCATCGTCTCCATGATGTAGCGGTAGCCCTCGCGCCCGAAGCGCACGAAGTTGTAGTACTGGGCGAGCACCATCGAGGAGCCGGTCGAGAAGTTGAGCGTGAACGTCGCGTCCGTCTTGCCCAGGTAGTTCTCGTAGAAGACGAGATCCTCGGCGAGGTCGCTGCGCTCCCGGAACACGAGCCAGCCGATGCCCGGGTAGACGAGGCCGTACTTGTGCCCCGACACGTTGATCGAGCGCACCTGCTCGAGCCGGAAGTCCCAGGCAGTGTCGGGGTACAGGAACGGCCACACGAAGCCGCCGCTGGCGGCGTCGACGTGCAGCGGCACGTCGAACCCCTTCGACTCCCGCAGCCGGACGAGGAGGTCGTTGATGCCGCCGACGTCGTCGGCGTGGCCGGTGAACGTCGTGCCCAGCACGGCGGCGACGCCGATCGTGTTCTCGTCGACGTACGGTTCGACGTCCTCGGGGCCGATCGTGAGCCTGTCGGGCTGGAGGGGGATGATCCGCGGCTCGACGTCGAAGTAGCGGCAGAACTTCTCCCAGACCACGTGCACGTCGCCACCGAAGACCAGGTTCGGCCGCGTGGTGTCCTTGCCCGCCTTCTCCCGGCGCTCGCGCCACTTCCACTTCAGGGAGAGCCCGCCGAGCATGATGGCCTCTGACGAGCCCTGCGTGCGCGCGCCGGTCGTCTCGCCGGGTGCGTGGAAGAGGTCGGCGAGCATGCGGATGCAGCGCTGCTCGATCTCGGCGGTCTGCGGGTACTCGGCGTGGTCGATGAAGTTGCGGTGCAGGTTCTCGGCGATGACGCGCTGCGCCTCCGGCTCCATCCACGTGGTGACGAAGGTCGCGAGGTTGCGCTGCGGGATGCCGTCGAGCACCAGCTCCTCGCCGATGAGCCGCATCGCGTCGACGGCGGTCATCCCGTGCTCGGGCAGCCGGTCGTCGGGAGCCGGCTCGAGAAGGAAGCGGTTGCCGTACTGGCTGGCGACCGCCTCGATGCGCTTGATGAAGTCCGCCTCGGACATGGTGCGACCCCCCCGCTTCGGCGGGACCGACGTTACGCCGTGGGGTGCCCCTGCGCCTCGCGAACCGTCGAGCTCTCGCGCACGGTCGCGATCGCGCACACCAGGAAGCAGGCGGCGCCGAGGCTCGTGTTCCAGTTGGCGGCGGCGAGATCGAGGATCGAGCCGGTCGCCGGCACGACGTAGCCGGCTACGGCCGAGATCCCGAAGAAGATGCAGCCCAGCAGGTTGACCCGGGCCTGCCACTGACGTGGCGCGGCCCGGTAGGCGATCACGCCCGAGACGAGGAAGCAGATCGAGCCGAAGGCGTCGGGCCGCCAGACGAGCCTGTCGTACTGGGGGTCGGAGAGCGCGGTCGACAACGCGCGGAAGGTCGTCACGTTGAAGAACAGCGTGCCGGCCGACTGGATCAGCGCAGACCATCGCGCGGCGTCGCCCTGGTCGTACGCGACCCAGCTCTGGAGCGCGCCGCCGGCCGTGAACAGGATCGAGCCGACGAAGAATGTCAGGGCCGCGGCCTGCGGTCCGACCAGGTCCGCGTAGCCCGGGAACGGGCCGACCAGGAAGCACGCCGACCCTGCCGCGAAGCACAGCCCCATCCACCGCTCGCGATGCACGGCACGACCCTAGACCGGCCAGGACCGAGCGACTCGGTGAAGCTCAGGGCGCGATCCGGAACCCGTCCTCGCCGCGCACAGGCACGTCCTCGGTGTGCACGCCGGTGACGTGCGCGAGCGGCGGGCCGGCGCGCAGCGCGTCCACCAGCCTTCCGACGGCGTCGTCGTCGCCCTCGATCTCGGCCTCGACCTCGCCGCCGGGCAGGTTGCGCACCCAGCCGGCGAGGCCCGCGGCGCGGGCGGCGTCGGCGGTCCAGTACCGGAACCCGACGCCCTGCACGCCGCCGCGCACCACGACGCGGACCCGTCTGCGCACCGGCGGCCCCCTCAGTCGAACATGTCCCCGATGTCGTCGAGGATCCCGCCCAGCACCATGCCGCCGAGGATCCCGCCCAGCAGGTCGCCCGACGACGACCGCCGGGTCGGCACGCCCTGCCAGCCGCCGTACCCGTACCCCTGCCCGTAGCCCGAGTTGGCGATGTCGCGCTGGGCGATGGCCGACGCCTCGGCGCCAAGCGAGGCGGCGCGCCGCGCCCGCGCGAGCTGCCGCTCGGGGTCGGTCTCGCCGCGCGCCTCGGTCAGCTCCCGCTCGGCCTCGGCGAGCCGGGTGCGGGCCGTCGGCCCGACGGGCGCCCGGTAGTCGTCGACGGCCCGGCGGGCGTTCAGCACCTGCTGCTCGGCGTCGAGGAGGGCGGTGGCGAGCTGGGTGCGTGCCGCCTTCGCGCGCCGGCCGGCCTCTTCGACGGCGGCCACGGCGTCGTCGAGCGCGGTGTTGGCCTGGCGCACGCGGGTGAGCCCGCCGACGGGGTCGGACGGCGCGCCGGGCGCGGGCAGCGAGGCCAGCGCCTCCTCGAGCCCGGCGACGGCGGCGTCGACGGCCCCGGCCCGCTTCGCGGCGGGCATGGCCCGGGCGGCGGCGATCTCCGCGCGGGACTCGGCGATCATCCCACCGAGCGTGGACTCGGCGGCCAGCGCCTCCATCTCGAACCGGTCGACGGCGTCGAGCAGCCCCTCGGCGCGGCGGACGGCCTCGACGGCGGCGGTGGCGGCGGCCTCGGCGTCGCGCCCGCGGGACTCGCCGAGCTTCTTGGCGGCGACGTCGGCGCTGCGGGCGGCGAACTCCAGCAGGCGCGCGGCCTGCTCGGGGTTGGCGGCCACGGCCTGCAGCGCGACGCCGGTGTACCGGCCACGCAGGCCGGCGAGCGTGGCCTCGGCGGGGGGCAGGGCCGCGCGCAGCCGGTCGGTGTCCGCGCGCACCTGGGTCAGGTTCTGCGGGGTGCGCCCGGCCGCCTCGCGCCGGGCGGCGAGGGTCGCGGACTGCTCCGCGAGCGCGCCCTCGGCCGCGCGGCACAGCTCCACGATGCGGCTGGTCCAGGCGATGCGCTGCTGGTCGGTGTCGGGGACCTCGTCGTGCAGCAGCTGCTGGAGGTGGAAGGCCTCCTGCAGATTCGCCCTGGCGTGGGCGAGCGCCCCGGTCAGCCCGCGGGCCTCCTGCTCTCCGAGCTCGGCGAGCGCGAAGCCGGCCTCGTCGTCGGCCAGCCGCAGCCGCTCGTCGGTGCGGACCAGGGCGGTGCCGGCCTCCCGCTCGAGGCCGGCGAGCTGCGCGGCGGCCGCGGCGATGAGCCGGGCGCGCCCCCGCCGCCCGACGATCCCGCCGAGCACCGAGCCGACGACGGCGACGGCTCCGACGGCGGCGACGACGATGACGATCGGGTCCATGGCTCGATCGTAGGGGCCCAGCTCGCAGCGGTCTGCGAAAACTCTGGCCCCCCGCGCCGAGCGCGCGTAGATTCTGACCGGATGCAGGGCGCACGCGCTGCACGCACGAGCACGCTCGCCCCACAGGTGGCGGGCGGGAGCACACGGGAGGGGGCATCGCGATGAGCCGGTCGACGTGGGCGGACGCCGCCGGTGTCGTCGTCCCCGTGTGCCCTGGCCCGGGCACGCAGCGGCGGTTCGACCTGCACCGCACCGACCTCATCGACCATTCCTGCGGCCCGCACCACGCCTGACCGGGTGCCGCCCGGTCAGCCTCGAAGCCGTCGCAGGGACGTCCCTGGGCGGCTTCTGTCGTCCTCGGACCCCACCCGACCCGAGACCGACGACGACGAGGAGGCGACCATGGCCGACGTGCTGGTCCTCAATGCCGGCTACGAGCCGCTGCACCGCGTGTCGCTGCGCCACGCCATCCACATGCTGGTACGCGAGGTCGCGGTCGTCGAGGAGTCGGAAGCTGGCAGGTCGTTCGGGCCCTACCCGTTGCCGCGCGTGCTGCGCCTGGTGCGGTACGTGACGATGCGCTGGCGCTACCGCCACGGCCACGCGCCGGCCTGCACGAAGGCGGCGGTGCGCGCCCGCGACGGGCGCTGCGCGTACTGCGGCGGCCCGGCCGACACGGTCGACCACGTGCTGCCCCGCTCGCGCGGCGGCGCGTCGTCGTGGCTCAACCTCGTCGCGGCGTGCGGCGCCTGCAACGCGCGCAAGGCGGACCGCACCCCGCAGGAGGCGGACATGGAGCTGCGCGTCGTCCCGCACGTCCCGGACCTTTCCTGGAGTCCGGCGGCCTGACCGGGTCCGTGCTCGTGGGTGCCCGCGGGTGCTCGGGGCAACCGATCGCATTGATTCGGGTGTTAAATATCCTCGATGCCCACCAACGACGGCGCGCTCGCGCCTGCCCCCACGCCCCCCGCCGGCAGCACCGAGTCCACCGTGGCAGCGCTGCGCCGGCTGATGCCGTTCGTCCGGCCGGCGCTGCCGCGGCTGGTCGCGGGGATGGTCTCGGCGCTCGGCGCGTCGCTGGCCGCGCTCGCGATCCCGCGGGTCCTGCAGCACCTGGTCGACGGCCCGCTCGCCGCCGGCGCCCGCGCCCACGACACGGGCGCCCTGTGGGGCGCGATAGCCCTCGTGCTGGCCCTCGGCCTGGCCGAGGCGGGCCTCATCCTCGTGCGCCGCAACCTGGTCATGCTGCCGGGCACACGCGTCGAGGCCGACATGCGGATGGCGCTGTTCCGCCACCTGCAGGACCTCCCGATCGCGTTCCACGACCGGTGGGCAGGCGGGCAGCTGCTGTCCCGCTCCATGTCCGACCTGGGCCTCCTGCGCCGCTGGCTCGTCTTCGGCCTGCTGCAGCTCGTCGTCAGCATCGCCACCGTGCTCGTCGGCGTCGGGCTGCTCGCCGCCACCACCGGCTGGCTCGGCGTGGTCTACCTCGCGGGGGCCATCCCCGTCGCCGTCATCACCTTCAGGTTCTCCCGCCGCTACCGCGTCATCTCCCGCCGCTCGCAGGACCAGTCGGGCGACCTGGCCACCACCGTCGAGGAGTCGGTGCACGGCATCCGCGTGCTCAAGGCGTTCGGCCGCGGCCGCGACGCCCTCGCCTCGTTCACCGGGCAGGCCGAGCGGCTGCGCACCACCGAGCTCGCCAAGGCCCGCGCACAGGCGGCCGTCAACGTCACCCTCACGCTCATCCCCGAGCTCACCCTCGCCGTGTGCCTCGTGCTCGGCGCCCTCATGGCCCACCAGGGGTCCATCACCGTCGGCGCGCTGACCGCGTTCTTCGCCACCGCAGCCGTCATCAACGGCCCCGTCGTCGACATGGGCATGACCCTGTCGATGACGCTCAACGCCCGCACCGCCGTCGACCGGTTCTTCGACGTGCTCACCACCGCCAACCCCCTCACCGACCCCGCCGACCCGGTCGCCCCCGGCGAACCACGCGGGCACGTGCGGCTGCGCGACGTGACGTTCCGCTACGAGGACGCCGCCGTCCCCGTCCTGGACCACGTCGACCTCGAGCTGCCCGCCGGCACCACCACCGCCCTCGTCGGGCTCACCGGCTCGGGCAAGTCCACGCTCGCCATGCTCGTCCCGCGCCTGTACGACGTCACCGCCGGCACCGTCGAGCTCGACGGCGTCGACGTGCGCCGCCTGCGCCGCGCGGACGTGCGCCGCACCGTCGCCGTCGCGTTCGAGGACCCCACCCTGTTCTCCGCCACCGTGCGCGACAACGTGCTCCTCGGCGTCGACGACACCCTGTCCGGACCCGCCAAGGAAGAACGGCTCGCCGAGGCGCTCGACGTCGCCCAGGCCCACTTCACCCCCCGCCTGCCCCAGGGCGTCAAGACCCGCATCGGCGAGGAAGGCCTCTCCCTGTCCGGCGGCCAGCGCCAACGCCTCGCCCTCGCCCGCGCCATCGCCGCCCGCCCCCACGTCCTCGTGCTCGACGACCCCCTGTCCGCGCTCGACGTCGCCACCGAGGAAGCCGTCACCGCACGGCTGCGCCAGGTGCTGCACGGCACCACCACCCTCGTCATCGCCCACCGGCCCTCCACGGTGGCGCTCGCGGACCGTGTGGCCGTGCTGCAGGGCGGGCGGATCACCGCCGTCGGCACCCACTCCGAGCTGCTCGCGACCGACCCGCACTACCGGTACGTCATCTCGAGCCTCGAGGGCGACGCGGCCCAGCACGGCGTCGGCACGCTCGCCGAGGCCACGGTCGACACCACCGTCGGTGGCGTCGACGACGAACTGCACGACGACCAGGCGACAGGAGCACGGCTGTGAGCACCACGACGGCGAACGAGGCGTCCGAGGACGTCCTGGACCGCGCCGAGTCACGCGCCGTGCGAGCCCGCTCGCTCGGCCTGCTCGGCAACCTCCTGCGCCCCCACGGGCGGCGCCTGACCTGGTCGGCGTTGCTCGTCGTCGCGTCCACGCTCGGGCAGGTCGCCGGGCCCGCGCTCGTGGCCGCGACCATCGACCACGCGCTGCCCGCCCTCGACGACGGCCGGTACGGACCGCTGGTCACGTACGGGGCGCTCATGGTCGTCGCCGCGGTCGTGGCCGGCGTCGCCAACGGCGGGTACGTGCGCGCCGCCGCCGTCATCTCCCAGGCCGTGCTGCTCGAGCTGCGCCGCCGCGTGTTCCGCCAGACCCAGCGCCTGAGCCTCGAGTTCCACGAGTCCTACACCTCGGGCCGCATCATCTCCCGCCAGACCTCCGACCTCGAGGCCCTGCGCGAGCTCCTCGACGGCGGCCTCACCGGCGTCGTCTCGTCCCTGCTCACCATGACGTTCACCGCCGTCGGCCTCGCCCTCGTCGACTGGCGCTCCGGTCTCGTGCTGGCGGCCGCCATGGTGCCCGCCTGGCTGCTCACCCGCTGGTTCCAGCGCCGCTCCCAGCAGTTCTACCGCGAGCAGAGGACCGCCTCCGCGCGCGTCATCGTCAAGTTCGTCGAGACCATGACCGGCATGCGCGCCGTCCAGGCGTTCCGCCGCGAAGCCACCACCGAGCACGACTACGGGCTCCTCGCCGAGGACTACCGCCAGGCCAACCTCGACACCTTCTCCATCAACGGCCGCTACCAGCCCGGCCTCGTCCTCATCGGCAACATCACCGTCGTCGCCGCCCTCGCCTACGGCGGCTGGCGCGCCCTCGAAGGCGACCTCCGCGTGGGCGTCCTCGTCGCCGCCCTCCTCTACGTCAAGCGGTTCTTCCAGCCCATCCAGCAGGTCGGCATGTTCTACAACGGGTTCCAGTCCGCCGCCGCCGCGCTCGAGAAGCTCTCCGCCCTCCTCGCCGAGGAACCCACCGTCGTCGAACCCGCCACCCCCGTCCCGCTGCCCGACGCGCGCGGCGACGTCCGCCTCGAGCACGTCACCTTCCACTACGGCCAGGGCCCCGTCGTCCTGCCCCGCCTCGACCTGCACATCCCCGCCGGGCAGACCGTCGCGCTCGTCGGCACCACCGGCGCCGGCAAGTCCACCCTCGCCAAGCTCGTCACCCGCTTCTACGACACCACCGCCGGGCGCGTCCTCCTCGACGGCGTCGACCTGCGCGACCTCGCCGGCACCGACCTGCGCCGTGCCGTCGTCATGGTCACCCAGGAGGCCTACCTCTTCTCCGGCTCCGTCCGCGAGAACATCGCCCTCGGCCGCCCCGACGCCACCCAGGCCGAGATCGAGGCCGCCGCCCGCGCCGTCGGCGCCCACGACTTCATCCTCGCCATGCCCGACGGCTACGACACCGACGTCAACAAGCGCGGCGGCCGCGTCTCCGCCGGTCAGCGCCAGCTGCTCTCCTTCGCCCGCGCCTTCCTCGCCAACCCCGCCGTGCTCGTCCTCGACGAGGCCACCTCGTCGCTCGACATCCCCGGGGAACGGCTCGTCCAGCAAGGCCTCAAGACCCTCCTCGCCGGACGCACCGCCATCATCATCGCCCACCGCCTGTCCACCGTCGCGATCGCCGACCGCGTCCTCGTCATGGAGCAAGGCCGCATCACCGAGGACGGCACCCCCGCCCAGCTCATCGCCGCCGACGGCCACTACGCCCGCCTCCACACCGCCTGGCGCGACTCCCTCGTCTAGGGCACGTCACGTCAAGCCGTCACTCACGTGGACCGGTACCGCAGGGCGACCACCCCCGACCGGAACTCATGGCGATCCACGAGCTCGAGCCGGATGCGCTCGCGCAGACCGGCGAGCAACGTCGGCCCGCGCCCGGCAAGGACCGGCTGCACAAGGAACACGTACTCGTCGATCAGTCCCAGATCCGCCAACGCCAGGGGGAGCGTCACGCCACCCACGAACAGGCCCTCGCCCGGCTCCTGCTTGAGCCGCTGAACCGCCTGCCCCACGTCGCCTCGCACCAGCTCGGCATTCCAGTCGACCCCGCTCAGCGTGCTCGACACGACGTACTTCTTCGCCCGGTCGATGCTCTCGGCGAACGGGACCTCCGACTCGTCCATCCAGTCAGGCCACGTGCCCGTGCCCGGCCGCCGCCACGCCGACTCCATCATCTCGTAGGTCACCCGGCCGAACAGCAGGGCATCGGCTCGTTCCATCTCAGCGGTCCAGTAGCGCATCGACTCCTCGTCGGGGGGGAGCCCTGCCTCGTGATGGCAGCAACCGTCGAGCGTGACGTTGATCGCGTATCGAAGTGGTCTCATCTCGTTGCTCTCCACCGTTAGGAGACCCGCGCTCAGCCCGGGCCGCACCCACAACCCACACGGTCACAGCCGGAACGGGTCCACCAGCACCATCACGTCATCCCGCACCCACCACGCACCCGACGCCCGCCGCTCCTCCCGCGACGAGAACCGGTACCGGAACAACCGCGCCCGCACCCACCGCGGCGCCACCCCGCCGAACGGATCCACCCGCAACAACCGCAACGTCGCCGGATCCGCCTCCAGCAACCGCCGCAAGAACACCACGAACCACCCCGACGGCGACCCCAACGGGATGAACCACATCGACCAGTCCAACCGCAGATGCCACGGCGCCACCTGCGGCGGCCGCCGCCCCACCTCGCACGGCTTCCCCTTGAACAGATACTCCCGCCACACCGCCTCCGGCCCCGGCCACCCGTCCGACGTCCCCTCGACCACCACCTCCTCCCGCAACCGCGTCACCCGCCCGAACGCCCCATACGCATTCACCAGCCGCAACGGCTCAAAGCTCGCATTCATCAGCTGACGCGGCCCCACCAGATTCCGCGCCGGCCGCCACGACAACGCCAACCACACCCCACCCACCGCCGCCACCGCCACCAGGAACGACGACGGCGTCGGCGCGACGACGGCGCTCGCGGACGACGGCCCGGGGCCGATGCCGACCCAGGAGCCGACGGCCTGCCACGTGCCGTCGGACACCATGCCGGCGCCCAGCACGATGGCCGCCCAGTTGAGCCACGCGAAGTTCCCGGTGAGCACCAGCCACCCCTGGGTGAGCACGACGACGGCTCCGGCGACCGACGGGAACGGCTGGGGAAGGAGCAGCAGCCAGGGGACGCCCAGCTGCGTGACGTGGTTGCCCACCACCTCGATGCGGTGCCACCAGTGCGGCAGGTGGTGTGCGTGCCAGGAGAACGGGCCGGGCATCGGCTGCGTCTCGTGGTGGTAGTCGAGCGCGGTGAGGTCGCGCCACTCGTGCCCGCCGCGCCACTTGATGAGCCCGGCGCCGAGCTCGAGCCGGAACAGCAGCCAGCGCGAGGCGACGACGACGACCCACGGCACTGCGACGGCGTCGGACCCGAGCCAAGCGACCAGGAAGGTCGCCTCGCACAGCAGCATCTCCCAGCCGAAGCCGTAGAACCGCTGCCCGACGTCGACCACCGACAGGTACAGCGCCCAGCACACGAGCAGGACGACGGTCGGCACCCACCACGGCCCGCGCTGCGGCAGGCCTGCGACGACAGACGCCGCGAGCACCGCGCCCGCGACGCCGACGCCCATGGCGAGGCGGTCGGAGTAACGCCAGTGAAAGACCGACGGGGCCACGCGGAACGGCACCCGCGCCACGAAGGCCGGGACCGGCAGCATCCCGTGCTCGCCGAGGAGGGGCCGGAACTGCGTCACCATCTGCGCGAACGCGAGCACGAGCAGCGCCCCGACGCCCCGCTGCAGCACCTGCCGGGCCACGTCGTAGTCGCTGCTGCCCCACCAGCCGAGCCAGTCGGGCGTCCACCCGGGCATGCTTCCCACGCTAAGACCTGGTGTGACGGCTCGCTCGGTTAAGGATGGGGCGCTAACCTTAACTCAAGGACTCCGGCGGAAAGGATGCGGCGATGGCACCGGGCCAGGACGGCGCGCTCTGGCAGCGCGAGTACCAGGAGGGCGACCTGGGCGCGATGCGCTCGGCCGACCGGCGGGGTGGCACCTACCGGCGCTACTTCCCGGCTCGCCTGGACGAGTCCATGGCCCCGTACGTCACCGCCGAGGCGATGGCGGCGGTCTCGGACGTGTCGATCGCCGTCGCGCGCATCGGCCAGCGCCTGCGCGAGCGGCCCATGCCGATCCTCTACGCGACGCTGCTGCGCAGCGAGTCGATCTCGTCGTCCTGGGTCGAGGGGCTGCGCGAGACGCCGCGCAACGTCATGGTCGCCCAGCTCCAGGGCCGCGACCCGGGCCTGGACGGGTACCAGTTCGAGCGGCTCGGCACCGCGCGCACGATCCTCGGCAACCTCGACTCGGTGCGCCGGGGCGTCCAGTCGCTGCGCGAGCCCTGGACGCACGAGGCGGTGCACGAGATCCACCGCACCATCGCCCCGCACGTGCACGACGGCGGCTACCGGGGCGTCGACGTCCAGATCGGCGGCACGTCGAAGGTCACGGCGTCGTACGTGGCGCCGCCGCCGGAGAACGTGCCGGGGCTCATGGCGAACCTGCTCGACCACGCCAACCGGTCCGGGGACAACCCGCTGGTCAAGGCGGCCGTGCTGCACGCCCAGTTCGAGACCATCCACCCGTACGAGGATGGCAACGGCCGCGCGGGGCGCGTCCTGGTGCACGGCTACCTTGCGCGAGCCGGGCTGCTCGACCAGGGCGTGCTGCCGTTGTCGGTGGTGCTGCGCCGCGACCCCGACGAGTACGTCCGTCAGCTCACCGCGTTCCGGCACGGCGCCCCCGACGACCGGGCCGCGGCCGTGAGCGGGTTCGTCGCCTACTTCGCCGAGACGCTCGCCCGCTCGTGCGAGGAGGCCGAGACCGTCATGGCCGCGGCGGGCGAGGTCGAGGCCGACTGGGCGGAGCGCACCGCGCGCTTCCGCGCGGACTCCCGGGTGCACGCCGCCGCGCGCGTGCTCGTCGAGCAGCCCGTGGTCACCGCCCGCTATCTCGAGGCCGCCCTCGCCACGTCGAAGGTCACGGCGCGAAAGGTCGTGGACAACCTGGTCGGCGTCGGGATCCTCGAGCCATCGGGCGGCCGGTTCCGGCGCGCCGAGGTGTACCAGGCCTCGGCGTTGCTGCGGATGATGGACCGGCTGGTGCCGGGCGTGCAGCCCACCTCCCTGCCGAGGCCTGCGGGCCGCTAACCTCACGCCATGACCCTCGCGTGGGCGGCTGCGGACAGCATCGACGACGTGCTGGAACGGATGGACGCGATCGACGCCGCACTTCCGCACGACGACGGGGTCGCCTACTTCAACCGGATGTACCGGCAGGTCACGCACTACGTCGACGCCGCCGTCGACAAGGGCTTCTTCCAGGCGGGCGACTTCCTCGAGCGGCTCGACGTGCACTTCGGCAACCTCTTCTTCGAGGCGTACGCCGCGGACCGCGAGGGCCGGCCGGTGCCCCCGGCGTGGGCCCCGCTCTTCGAGAGCCGGGCCAAGCCCCGCACGCACCCGATCCAGTTCGCGCTGGCCGGGATGAACGCGCACATCTGCCACGACCTGCCGGTCGCCGTGATCACGACCTGCCGGGAGGCCGGCGTCGTCCCCGACGACGACACGCCGGAGCACCACGACTTCACCCTGACCAACGACGTGCTCGGCGTCGCCTACCCGACGGTCAAGTCGTGGTTCTCGACCGGGGTGGTCGCCACGCTCGACGACGCGGCGGGCACCGTCGACGACGCACTGGCGAGGTGGGGCATCGAGACGGCACGGGCGGCAGCCTGGGGCGTCGCCCGGGTCATGCACGGGCTCCACGACAACCCGCGGATGCTGCGGGTCTTCGCGGACGGGCACCGCGCGGCGGTCTCGCTCACGAGCAGGGGGATGCTGCTCTGAGCCGGCGCTGCCTCAGTCGAGGCAGAACTCGTTGCCCTCGACGTCCTGCAGCGTGATGCACGACTCGTTCTCGTCGTCGGCGACCTGCGTGAGCACGTGCGTCGCGCCCAGCGCGAGCAGTCGCTCGCACTCGGCCTGGAGGGTGGCGAGGCGCTCCGCACCCACGAGCCCGGTGCCGGCCCGCACGTCGAGGTGCACGCGGTTTTTGACGACCTTGCCCTCGGGGACGCGCTGGAAGTACAGCCGCGGTCCCACGCCGGTGGGGTCGACGCACGCGAACCACGCGCCCTGGTCCTCGGGCGGCAGCGAGCGGTCGAAGTCGGCCCAGGTGGCGAACCCCTCCGGCGGAGGCGGCACGACGTACCCCAGCACCTCGCACCAGAAGCGGGCGACGCGCTCAGGGTCGGCGCAGTCGAACGTGACCTGGACCTGCCTGACAGTCGTCGTCATGGGCACACCCTAAGGGCGGGTGCTGGTCAGAGCCACGCCTTCGCGGGGCATGCCTTCAGCTCCCGCGGCGACCAGCCGCACCAGCAGCTCGCGCGTCGGGGGAGTGGGCGCCCCCAGCGTCAGCGCGAGCACGCGGCGGCGCGCGCCGGGCAAGGGGTGCGTGACGACGCCGCGCGCGTGGTGGGCGCGCAGCGCGAGGTCGGGGAGCAGGCTCACGCCGACGCCCGCGGCGACGAGCGCCTGCACCGCCATGGAGTCGTCGGTCTCGAAGGCGATGCGCGGCGCGAACCCCGCCGCTGCGCACCGGGCGACGAGGTCGGCGCGGCAGCGGGGGCACCCGGCGATCCAGTCGGCGTCGGCGAGCTCCGCCAGGCCGGGGGCCGCGCCGCCGTCGGACGCGCTGCCGTCGGACGCGGCCTCGGAGGCCGGGACCACCAGGTGCACCGGCTCGTCGAGCACCGGCGTCACGACGTACTTCGACAGGTCCTCCACGCTGCGGGCGTGCCGCACGTCGGTGTGCTCGAACACGAGCGCGACGTCGACCTCGCCGGCCTCCAGCGCGGCCACCGCCTCGGGCGGCTCCACCTCGACGAGCCCGACGCCGAGCCCCGGATGGTCGCGCACCAGCGCCGAGATCGCCGCCGGCACGATGGTGGCCAGCGCCGACGGGAATGCGGCCAGGCGAGCGCGGCCCGCGCGCAGGCCGGCGAGCGCGTCCAGCTCGCGTCCGACGGCCTCGACGCGGCCCAGGATCTCCTCGGCGCGGTCGGCCAGCAGGCGGCCCGCCTCCGTGAGCTGCACGCCGCGCCCGACGCGCTCGAGCAGGGGCAGGCCCGCCTCCACGTCGAGCCGTGCCAGGTGGTGGCTCACGGACGGTTGCGCGACACCGAGCTCGCGCGCCGCGGCGGTCAGCGAGCCGGTGCGCGCCACCGCGGCGAGCACACGCAGGCGGGTGAGGTCGAGGTCGGCGGGCATTCGCCCAGGTTACCGGCGGGGCAGGGCCGGTGGGTCTAGCCTGCCCCTCATGGCCCGCTACTTCGACGTGCACCCTGTCGACCCGCAGGCGCGGGCCGTCGGGCAGGTGACCACGATGCTGCGCGACGGCGCGCTGGTGGCCTACCCGACCGACTCCGGATACGCCCTCGGCTGCCGGATGGACTACCACGACGGCACCGAGCGGATTCGGCTCATCCGGCGCCTGGGAGACAAGCACCACTTCACGCTCGTGTGCGCGGACTTCGCCCAGCTCGGCCCCCTGGTGCACCTGGACAACAGCGCCTTCCGGGCGATCAAGGCCACCACGCCCGGCCCCTACACGTTCATCCTGCGCGCGACGCCCGAGGTGCCGCGCCGCCTGGCCCACCCGAAGAAGAAGACGGTGGGCGTGCGCATCACGGACAACCGGGTGGCGCAGGCGCTGCTGCACGAGCTCGGCGAGCCGCTGCTCTCCTCGACCCTGATCCTCCCGGGCGCGGCGGAGCCGCTCACCGACGGCTGGACCATCAAGGAAGAGCTCGACCACGTGCTCGACGCCGTCGTCGACGGGGGAGAGGTGCCGGGCCGGCCCACCACGGTGGTCGACTTCTCGGACGGGTACGCCGAGGTCGTCCGCGTCGGGGCGGGAGACCCGTCGCGGTTCGAGTGACAGGCGCCAGGGTCCGACGCCCCCCGTTAGGGTTCGGACCATGAGCGACGGAGGCCTGCAGCGCGCACGCGAGAAGATGACGGAGGCGGGCGTCGCGCCCGCCGCGATCGAGACGTTCACCCGGTTCTACCGGCTGCTGGAGTCGGGGGCCACGGGTCTGGTCCGGGAGGCCGACGTCGAGCCCCTGCCGCCCCTGGCCCGCGCGGCGGACCTCGATCTGACCTACGACGAGGCCGATGCCGCACTCGCGCAGACTGCGATCATCAAGCTCAACGGCGGCCTGGGCACCTCGATGGGCATGGACAAGGCCAAGTCGCTGCTGCCCGTCCGCCGCTCCGCGGAGGGCGAGGACCTCACGTTCCTCGACGTCATCGTCGGGCAGGTCCAAGCGGCGCGCGCCGCCACGGGCGCCCGCCTGCCGCTGATCCTCATGAACTCGTTCCGCACGCGCGACGACTCGCTCGCGCTGCTGGCGAAGTACGGCGACCTTGCCGTGGACGGCCTGCCGCTCGACTTCCTGCAGAACCGCGAGCCCAAGCTCACGGCCGACACGCTCGAGCCCGTCGAGTGGCCCGCCGACCCGGACCTCGAGTGGTGCCCGCCTGGGCACGGCGACCTGTACCCCGCCCTGCACGCGGCGGGCGTCGTGCGCGCGCTGCTCGACGCCGGCTTCCGGTACGCGAGCGTCTCGAACTCCGACAACCTCGGCGCCGCGCCGGACGCGCGGATCGCGGGCTGGTTCGCGGCGTCCGGCGCCCCGTACGCGGCCGAGATGTGCCTCAAGACGCCGGCCGACGTCAAGGGCGGCCAGCTCGTGGTCCGCACGGCCGACGGGCGCATCGTCCAGCGCGAGACCGCGCAGACGCACCCGGACGACCTCGAGATCAGCCTCGACCCGGCCCGGCACAAGTACTTCCACACGAACAACCTCTGGTTCGACCTCGAGGCGCTGGCCGCCGAGCTGGAGCGCACCGGCGGCGTGCTGGAGCTGCCGCTGATCCGCAACGAGAAGACCGTCGACCCGTCCGATCCCTCCTCGACCCCCGTGGTCCAGATCGAGTCCGCGATGGGCGCCGCCGTCGCCGTGTTCGCGGGCGCCACGGCCATCGAGGTGGGCCGCGAGCGGTTCCTCCCGGTCAAGACCACGAGCGACCTGCTCGTGCTGCGCTCCGACGTCTACGAGCTCACCGAGGACTGCCGGGTCGTCGCGCAGGTGCCGGCGCCCCTCGTGTCGCTCCCGTCGCCGTACAAGACCATCACGCGGTTCGACGAGCGGTTCCCCACCGGGGCGCCGTCGCTGCGTTCGGCCACGTCGCTGACCGTCCAGGGGGACTGGACCTTCGGCTCGGGCGTCGTGGTGGAGGGCGACGCCGAGCTGCCCGACGAGGGGTCGCCGACCGCCGTGCCGGACGGCGCGACCGTCACCGAGAAGGGTGTGGTCGCCGCCGGCTGAGGCCGGCCCGAGGTGACACCCGGGTGAACCCGCAGTGGCTCGCGAGCGACCGAGGCGGCGGAGTCCGGCGTGGCGGTCGACGCCGCCCCGGCGGTGCTGGGCGGCACGGCGCTGCTGCACTACGCCGGGTTCACCCGCTCGCCGCAGCACCAGCAGGTGCGCGCGCGGCTCCGGCGCGAGCAGCCCGAGCTCGTGGCCGCCGGCCTCAAACTGCACGCCACGCGCTGCGCGGACGGCTCGGTCCTGCTGGGCGACACCGCCTCCGACGGGCCGGTCCCGGGGCCGTTCCGGGACGAGGCGCTCGACGTCCTGCTGCTGCGCGAGGGGGAGCGGCTGCTGGGCGGCCCGCTGCGTGTGCTCGAGCGCTGGGGCGCGGTCGAGGCGACGGCGCCGGAGCCGTTCCTGGTCGCCCAGCCGCAGCGCGGCCTGCTGGTCGTGTCGGTGACGGCGAGCATCGGCCTGTCGACGGCGTTCGGCCTGGCCGCCCGCGCGCTGGACGGCTTCCTCTGACGCGTCGGGTCTAGCGCGTCAGGTCTAGCGCGTCACGACGGGACGTCGACCACGCGGCTCTCCCCTGGGACCGGGGTCAGGGCGCCCGCCGTCGCGGCGGCGACGTCGTCGGACAGCGCGGTGAGCTGGTCCGGCGGGACGAGGAGGCGTAGGCGCGCGACCTCGGCGTACTCCGTCGTGCCCAGGACGGCGCCGTGGGACGCGGCCCAGTCGCGGAGCACGTTGTCGAGGCGGCCGGCGTCGGCGTGGGGGACGTCGAGGCGGACCTCTGTCAGGACGCGACGGTGCACCGGCGTCGCCAGGTCCAGCGCCTCCGAGACCGCCGAGGAGTACGCGCGCACGAGCCCGCCCGCGCCGAGCAGCACACCGCCGAAGTACCGCGTGACCACGGCGACGACGTCGGTGACCTCGCGGTGGCGCAGCACCTCGAGCATCGGCACGCCCGCGGTGCCGGAGGGCTCGCCGTCGTCGGTCGAGCGCTGTCGGTCGGCGTGCGTGCCGACGACGAGGGCCACGCAGTGGTGCCGGGCGTCCCAGAACTCCTTGCGGACCTGCGCGACGACGGCGTCCGCCTCCTCGACGCTCCGCACGGGATGCAGGTGGGCGAGGAAGCGCGACTTCTTGATCACGAGCTCGTGGTCGACGGGCTCGGCGATCGTCGAGGGCAGGTCGCGGTCCACCGGGCGAGCGTAGCCGCGACGCGCCGAGACCATGTCACTCAGAAAAGTGTGCCAAGCGGCCAGAATCGCGCCATGAGCAGCGACGAGACCGCCCCGGAGGCCGGGGTCACGCCAGGTTCGACGACGACGCGCGGAGGCGGCGCCCGCGCCACCGGACCCGGGCGGTACCCCCGGCCGGTCGTGTCGCTCGAGGAGGCCGAGTGGGTGTGGCGCGAGCTCGGCGTCGAGGCGCTGCGCACGGGGAGCAAGCCCGAGGTGGTGCGTCTCGCGGTGATCGCCGGCCTGACGCGCGCGACGGGCGCCCGCTACGGCGACCTGCTGCGCGTGCGGGCCGAGGACCTCGACCTGGGGGAGCTGGGCGCGCACGCGGGGGAGGGGAGCGTCGTCGTGCGGCACGGCAAGCACCGCACCCTGCGTGTGCACCGGGTGCCGCCCGAGGTGGTGCTGGTGCTGCGGCACTGGATGGACGTGCGGCTCGAGCTCGCCGCCGAGCTCGAGGGCTCGGTGCCCCGAGCGCTGCTGCTGACGGTGCACCACACGCACGACAACGGGACGACGGTCTCGAGCGGCCTGCCCATCACCAAGCAGGGGCTGGTGCTGTCGTGGCGCCGGTTCGTGCTGCGCACGAACGCCCGCTACGGGGCCCTCCGCCCGCCGCTCCCGACGCGCTTCGAGCAGGTCCGCCGGGCGTGGACGGAGGCGGGTCTTCCGGACGAGGGCCGCGAGATTGTCCCCGCCGACGCCGGCGCCGCCGGCGCGCCCTGAGCCCGCGAGTGGAGAAACGAGAGCACGACGACATCTCTGTCTAGCAAAATAGTGTGCCAAGCGTCCAGAACCCGCTGAGCCATCACCGAAAACCAGCCTTGGAGCGGGGGGTCAGGCCTCCGTGCGGAGGCCCAGGAGGGGACCCGTCGGGGTCGAGCCCGGGAGCTCCTTGAAGCCGAGACGGTCGTAGAACGCGCGGGCGTTCGTGTTCGCCGGGTCGTAGCCGAGATGGACGCCCGGCACGCCCTGCGCCGCCAGCGCCGCGCAGAGCGCGGACACCAGCCGCCGCCCCCAGCCCTGGCGCTGCGCGCGGGGGAGCAGGTCGATGTGGAGGTGCGCCGGGTACGCCGCGAGGACGTCCGGCCGGACCCCGAGCATCCGCTCGGGGTGCGTGCCGTCGTGCCAGAGCTGCGCCTCGGTGTACCCCGGGCCGTCCGCGGGTGCGGGGGCCGGCGCGGGGTGGCGTACCAGGAACCCGGGCGTCCACTCGCGCTCCCACCGCTCGACGAAGCCGGCGGTGTCGGGGGCCGCGACGACGTACCCGACCAGCACGCCGTCGGGCACCCTCAGCCGGGCGTCCCCGTCGTCGAGCATGCCGTCCTCGGACGGCTGCACGACGACGAACGCCGTCGTGGGCTCGAGGTCCACGTAGGGCAGCGCGTACACCTCGGGCATGAGCAGGTCGTCGGAGTAGTTCCCGCGCGCGTCGCCGCCGGCGGCCGCGGTGCGGACGCACACCTCGGCGACGGCGGTGCGGTCGGGCAGGGCGTAGGGGCGGAGGGTGCCGCTCACTTGGCGTCGAGCGCCTCGCGCGCCGCGTCCTGCTCGGTCTTCGCCTGCGCCGTGGACAGCGCGCCGCCCGAGCTCTCCAGGTGCGCCCGGACGAACCAGTGGAACTGCTCGAGCTCGTGCAGGTGACCGATGAGCAGGTCGTTGGTCACGGGGTCGAGGCTCTCGGTGTCCGCGGCGGCCTGACGGTGCGCGGCGATGACGCCCTGGTACACCTCGTCGAGCGCGCCCAGGTGCTCGAGGGCGGAGGCGCGGCCGAGCGAGTAGTCGTCCCAGGTGCGCGCTTTCACGAGCGCCCCCGGCGTGCCGACCGGCGAGACGCCCAGCGTGGCGATGCGCTCGGCGATCGCGTCGACCATGAGGCGCACGGCGTCGACCTGCGGGTCGAGCATCTCGTGCACCGCGATGAAGTGCGGCCCGACGACGTTCCAGTGCACGTGCTTGAGCGTGAGGTGCAGGTCGTTCAGGGAGTGCAGCCGCTCCTGGAGGATGGCAGCGGCCTTGCCGCCGTTCTCCAGGCTGAGGGACGGGACGGTGAACCGGGGCGCAGCCATGGGACCAACCTCCGAAGTCATAGGGTCAGCTCTTTCTGTCATCCTGGGGCCGCAGCACCCACCACGCCAGCGCGAGCAGGGCCACCGCCCCGAGCGTGAGCGCGGCCGCGGACGACCCGCGCACAGCGAGTCCCAGCGCCCCGACCAGCACCGTCACCGCGACGACGACGCCGTCGCGCAGAGCAGACCGCCCCAGCGCCGCGAGCTCGACGCGTGTGGTCCACCCGACGGACCCGGCCCAGCTCCCGAGCCGGACCGCCACGTACCCGAGGGCGGCGAGCCCCATGACTACCGCCCCGGTCCCGGCGTCGCGCCCGACCACGCCGCAGAACACCGCCAGGCCGACGGCGACCAGCGCCGGCCGGTGGCTCGGCCGCCACAGCGCCGACGCCGCGAGCCCGACGGCGAGCAGGACCGCGAGCACCTCGGCGTCGGCGGGCAGTGAGGACCGCGCGAACGCCAGCAGCACGAGGACGGCCGGCAGCGCGGCCGCGGCGGCCCGCAGGGCCCACCCGGGGAGCCAGGCCCGGGTCTCGACCTTGACCCGCGGCATGCGGCCAGGCCCGGTCACCGCCGGGCTCCCGCGACGGGCCGGTGCCGCTCGGCGGCTCGCACCATGACCTCGAAGCGCGCGGCGGCGCGGTCCCGCTCGGACCCGGCCCAGCGCACCACCGGCACGCCCCGGGCGGTGAGCGCGCGCACGCGGTCGGCCCGCTCCATCGCAGTGATCCGCCAGGCCAGCGTCAGGTGCCGCTCGGGCACCGGGTGCACGTCGGGCAGCGTGTCGATGACGACGACGGGTACGCCCTGCTCGGCCCACGCCTCGACGAGGGTCAGCGGGGCGTCGTCGAGCAGCGTCGTGAAGAGGTAGACGATCGCGTCGGTGGGCACCTGCGGGGGCCGCACGCGGCGCGCGGGCGTCCCGACGGGCGCCGTGAGCGCGAGCGCGTGCAGGATGCGGCGCAGGTGCCGCTTGCCGGTCGCCGGGGTCAGGGGGCGGCGGCGGCGCGCGAGGTCCTCGAGACCGACTCGGTCGCCAGCGTCGACCAGCGCAGTCGCGACCGACGCGGCCGCGTGCCGCGCGAGGTCGAGGGACGTCGGCTCGTCGACGCGCAGCGGTTCCGACCCACGCCAGGTGCGCAGGTCCGGGCCCACGTCGTCGCGGGAGTCGAGCACCAGCACGGCGCCGGCCTCGGCGGTGGCGAACGTGCGGCGCACGTAGAGCGTGTCGAGCGTCGGGGAGCGGCGGGCGGTGGCGCGCCAGTCGACGCGGCGGAGACGGTCGCCGGGGCCCAGGGGGTGCACGTCGCGGAGCTCGGAACCGTCGCCGAGCCGGCGGGACGTGCGCGGGCCCGTGAGGCCGCGCAGCCGGCTCGGCAGAGGCACGCGGCCCAGCCGCGAGGCCTCGGGGAGCACGAGCCGGTCGGGCGCCCCGAGGCGCTGGGGGTCCTCGGCCGACGCGCCGAGGGGGCCGTACCCGCGCACGTCGGCGCGGAACGTGGTCTGCGGCCCGGTCCGCACGGAAGACAGCCGCAGCGGCAGCTCACGCTCGCCCTGGCCGGGCACGACGACGTCGGCGGGCCGGTGCCCGGGCGCGAACACGCGCAGGTGCACGACGTCGCTGCCCGCCGCCGCCGTCAGGCGCAGGGTCTCGGCGATCTCGCCCGGCACGGCGGAGGGGCCGCCGCCGTCGAAGGCGGCGGACGTGCGCCCGACCGGCAGGCCCAGACGGCCGAGCACCGCGCCCAGCACGAGCGGCACGCCCAGCAGCGCGACGTCGGCCCGTCCGAAGAACACGCCGACGGCGAGCGCGCTGAGCCCGACGGCGGCCGCGCCCGCCGCCGCCTGCGTCGGGCGCCAGGTCATGGCCGCGCCACCGTGGCGGGCCCGGCCACCGTCCCGAGCAGCTCCTGCACGACGCCCTCGGTGCGCACGGCGGACGCCCACGCGGTCGGGGTGAGGGTGAGGCGGTGCGCGAGCACGGGCACCGCGACGCGCTTGACGTCCTCGGGCAGCGCGTAGTCGCGCCCGTCGAGCACGGCCACCGCGCGGGCGAGCAGGAGGAGGTTCTGCGAACCGCGCGGCGACGCGCCGACCTCGAGCGACGCGTGCGCGCGCGTGGCTGCGGCGAGGTCGACGCAGTAGCGCACGACGTCGTGGTCGACCTCGACGGCCTCGACGCCGGCCTGCATGGCCAGCACGGTGGCGGCGTCGACGACGGGGCGCACGGGCGCGGCCTCCTGCCGGCGCGCGACGCGGCGCAGCAGCACCTCGGACTCCTGGTCGCGGTCGGGGTAGCCGACGGCGAGCCGCACCATGAAGCGGTCGAGCTGCGCCTCGGGCAGGGGGTAGGTGCCCTCGTACTCGACGGGGTTGGACGTCGCGACGACGTGGAAGGGCCGGGGCAGCGGCCGGGTGGTCCCGTCGACCGAGACCTGGCGCTCGGCCATGGCCTCGAGCAGGGCCGACTGCGTCTTGGGCGCGGTGCGGTTGATCTCGTCGGCGAGGAACAGGCCGGTGAAGACCGGGCCGGGCCGGAACTCGAAGGCGCGGCTCGCGGGGTCGAAGACGGAGGAGCCGGTGATGTCGCTCGGCAGCAGGTCGGGCGTGCACTGCAGGCGGGCGAAGTCGAGGCCGAGCGCGGTGGCGAGCGAGCGGGCTGCGAGCGTCTTCCCCAGGCCGGGTACGTCCTCGAAGAGCACGTGCCCACCGGCCAGCACGGTGGCGAGGGCGATCTCCAGCGCGTCGCGCATGCCGACGACGGCGGTCGCCACCTCGTCGAGGACCCGCCGGCCGAGCTCCGCGACCTCGGGGACGGGCAGCGGCGCGGGCGTGGGGAGAGCGGTGGTCATCGAGGGCTCCTCGGGTCGTCGGGCGCGTCGACCAGCCGGTCGAGCGCGCTGAACCAGGTCTCCAGCGTGCGCGGGTGCGCGGCACGCCAGGTGCTCAGGCCCGCGAGCACGTCGCGACCCAGCAGCTGCTCGGCGCGCGCGTGGTGCTCGGCGGCGTCGCCGGGTCCGCGGCCCCAGCCGGAGAGGTCGTCGTGCACGAGCCCGTCCCAGAGCACGCCGTGGACGGCGAGGCGGCGGGACGCGATGCCGCGGACACGACGCAGCACGCGTTCGGTGACGCTCCCGTCGCGCGAGAAGGCCGCCCAGCCCAGCTCGCTGACGTCCAGGCGGGCGCCCGGCCGCGCCTCGGCGGGCGGCTTGGGCCAGGCCTCGTCCCGGGGCGGGACGGACTGGTAGGCGAGGTAGGCGACGAGCGCGACGGCCGCGAGCACGGCGGCGTGCGGCGTGTCGAGCCACCCGGAGAGGGCGAGGCCTGCGGCGGCGAGTGCGAGCACGACGGTGGCGACGATCACGCGACGGCGGGTCACGGCGCCTTCCCCTCGAGCGCGCGGGCGATGGCCTCGAGCGCGCTGCGGGCCTGCGCCACCTGCGCCTCGGTGACGTGATGCTGCGTGAACCTGGCCTGCTGATAGAGGCGGCGCAGGACGGCGGTGTGCTCGGGCGGTGCGGCCGAGACGCCGAGGAGGCGCGTGGTGAACTCCGTGCTGGTCTCGGACGGGAAGCGCTCCCAGCCGTGCCGGGCCGCGGCGTTCTCGAGCTCGACCCACGCGGCGACGACGGCGTCGTGCGGCGTGCCCGCCGTGTCGAGGCGGGCGAGGGCGGCGCTGACGGCGTCGACGAGGGCTGGCAGGTCGACCTGCCCGCCCGGGACCGATGCCCCGCCGAGCAGGTCGAGCCCCACGTCCGGCGGCTTCTCCCGCTCGCGCCACTCGGCGATCTGCCTGAGCACGAGCCGGCCGAGGAAGAACGCGACGACGAGGGCCACGAGCACGAACGCGCCCACGAACCACGGTGTCAGGTCGGGCCCGGGAGCCGCCTCGATCGGCGGGAGGCTCGGGGCGCTCGGTTGCGACGCGAACGTCGGGGCCGGTCCGGGGGCGATCTGCACCCCGGGCAGGTCGAACCGCCACGGTGACCCGGCGGCGGCCGCGACCACGACGAGCGCGAGCAGCACGACGGCACCGATCGCTGGGACCGCTCGGCTGCGCACGGCGCGATCCTAGCGATCGCCCCCGCCTCCCGGACGCCGTGTCACCGGGTGGGACGTGCCCGGGTCAGCGCAGGACGAGCCCTTCGGCATGGACTCCCGCGACCGCGGCCGCGACGAACGAGGCGGGGTCGTCGTCGAGCCCGCGGCCCATGGTCGACAGCCGCGCGGGCGAGGCCGCGAGCGCCGTGAGGAGCTCGTTGTCGGCGGGGATGTCGATGCGGTGGAGGCGGTGGGGGAGGGTGGCGGCTTGGGTGCGGATGCGGGTGGTGAGGTGGGGGCCCCAGGCGGGGTGGCGTTCGAGGTCGGGGGTGGGTGCGGGGAGGGGGAGGTCGGCGGGGGTGAGGGCGACGCGGCCGTAGGCGGTGAGGGAGTGGTGGGAGATGCCGCGGTGGCGGTCGCGGGGGTCGGCGCCGGAGACGCGGAGGGATGCGATGGCTCTGCCGTGGAGGGTGGTGGTGGCGTTGATGGCTTCGCCGGCGGCGATGCCGGAGTAGCCCCAGCGGGTGCCGGTGCCGAGGTTGCCGGGGCCTTGGGCGACGATGGCGATGTCTGCGTGGGTGACGTGGTGGGCGGCGAGGAGGCCGGTGTGGACGGTGACGGCTTCGAGGTCGCCGCCGAAGGCTTGGCCGACGGTGATGCAGGTGTGGAGCCAGCCGGTGTTGCGGAGGGTGGCGATGGTGCGGGAGAAGGAGGCGGGGAGGGCGCCGCCGTCGGTCATGACGTAGGCGATGCGGGGGGTGGGTCGGTCGTGGCGTTGGGCGGCGGTGCGGGCGCCGGTGATGATGGCGGGGAGGGCGGAGTGGAGGTCGGCGACGATGACGGGGAGGCCGTCGAGGGTGTCGGCGTCCTGGAGGAGGTCGTGGTGGGGGGATTCTTGTTCGTCGACGCCGAGGACCATGGCTTGCAGGGGGGTGTAGCGGGCTTTGACGAGGTGGCCGGGTCCGGGTGGGGGGTCGGGGGGCAGGGTGCCGCCGGGTCCGACGACGAGGGCGTAGCCGCCGGTGCCGAGGCCGCGGGCCAGAGCGGAGCAGTTGAGGAGGAGGGTGTCGCCGGGTTCGGGGTCGCCGACGAGGCCGGTGTAGGCGAGGGCGCGGATGCGGGTGTCGTCGGTGGTGCGTCCGGGCAGGGGGGTGTCGAGGTCGACGGTGAGCTCGCGGGCGCCGGTGGTGCTGTTGCCCCAGGTGGTGCCGCGCGACACCACGGTGCCGGTTCGCCAGGTGATCACGCTTGGCAGGCTACCTGCGGTTAGCCTCGACTCGATGTCTGATGACCTTCCTGTGTCTGAGCCGGCGGGGCCGGGGGTTCCGCCTGCGGAGCGGCTGCTGAACTTGGTGATCGCGCTGGTGAACACGAGCGTGTCCATGTCGAAGCAGCAGATTCGTCGTGGGGTGGCGGGGTATGGGGATGCGCCGTCGTCGGAGGCGTTCGAGCGGATGTTCGAGCGGGACAAGGACACGTTGCGGGGCCTGGGTGTGCCGGTGGTGACGGTGGATGCGGGTGGGCACTCGGACGATGTGGGGTATCGGATCGACAACGAGGCGTATGCGTTGCCGCCGGTGGATCTGACGCCGGCGGAGCTGGGGGTGCTGGCGTTGGCGGCGCAGCTGTGGGGGGACACGGCGTTGCGGACGGACAGCTCGCGGGCGATGACGAAGCTGCGGGCGGCGGGGTCTGCGGAGGCGGAGGCGGATGCGTTGGCGGGTCTGGCGCCGCGGGTGCGGGCGGCGGGGGATGCGTATGCGCCGTTGCTGGATGCGGTGACGGAGCGGCGGTTGGTGCGGTTCCGGTATCGGGCGGCGAGCACGGGGGTGCTGGCGGATCGGCTGGTGGAGCCGTGGCGGATCGCGGCGCGCGGTGGCGGCTGGTATCTGGTGGGGCGGGACGTGGACCGGGCGGCGCCGCGGGTGTTCCGCCTGTCCCGTATCGAGGGCCGGGTGCGCGTGGGTGCGGAGGCGGGGGCGTTCGACATCCCGGCGCACGTGGATGTCGACGCGGCGTTGGGGGCGGGTGCGGGGCACGAGCGGACGGCGGTGCTGGCGGTGGTGCCGGAGCGGGCTTCGGCGGTGCGGGCGCGTGCGGTGCCGGTGCCGGACGACGCCCTGGGTGGCGTGGCGGTGGTGCCGGAGGGTCGTGATGTCGTGGCGGTGCCGTTCACGTCCGTGACGACCCTGGCCGAGGAGCTTGCCGGGTATGCGGACGCGGTGGTGGTGCTCGCCCCGTCGGAGCTGCGTGCGGAGGTGGTGCGGCTGCTGCAGGCGGCCGCCGGCCTCGACACCCTGGGGGGCGGCCGTGGCTGAACGCGCCGACGACCGGCTGGTGCGCCTGCTGGGCCTGGTCGCCTACCTCGACGGGCACGGCCCCGTCCCCGTCCCCGAGCTGGCGGAGCGGTTCGGGGTGTCCGAGAAGCAGATCCGTGACGACGTCGACCAGCTGTGGGTCACCGGCACGCCCGGCTACTGGCCGGACGACCTCATCGACTTCGACGCCGACGCCGTCGAGCGGGGCGTGGTGCACCTGACCAACGCGCGCGGCCTGACCCGCCCCCTGCGGCTCGGCACGCGGGAGGCCGTCGCGCTGGTCGCGGCCTTGCGCGCGCTGCTCGACTCCCCGGCCGTGCAGGCCGATGCGGGCCGTGCCCAGCTGGTGCGCTCCGCGCTGGCCAAGCTGTCGGCCGCGACCGGTGAGGCCGCGAGCGCCGTCGACGTGCGTCTGGTGCACGAGGGTGATCCGGAGGTGCTGCAGGCGGTGACGGGGGCGTTGGCGGGGCGGCGGCGGCTGCGGATCCGGTACGTGAACGCGGCGGACGTGGTGGGGGAGCGGGACGTGGACCCGGCGCGGCTGCTGACGCAGGACGGGGCGGCGTACCTGTTGGCGTGGTGCCATCGGGCGCGGGGGCGGCGCACGTTCCGGCTGGACCGGGTGCTGGCGGCGCAGGTGCTGGACGTGCCGGTGGATGCGGTGCGGGTGGCGGAGGTGGACCGGGACGTGGACGTGGCCCGGTCGGTTGCGGGCGCGGGGCTGGAGGCGCCGACGGTGACGGTGACGTTCGCGTCGCCGGCGCGGTGGCTGGCGGAGGAGGTGCGGTCGGAGGAGGTCACGGAGCTGGCGGACGGGGCGTTCGCGTTGCGGCTGCGGGTGACGAACCCGGCGTGGCTGCGCAGCGTGCTGCTGGCGGCGGCGCCGATGGTGCTGGCCGTGGACCCGCCGGACGTCGCGGCGCAGGTCGCGGCGGCCGCGCGGGAGGCGCTGGCCGCCTACGGTGTCGTGGGGCTGACCGCTTAGGCTGGCCGGCATGTGGTGGCTGCTGTGGGGCGTGCTGGTGCTGGGCACCCTGGTGGGCGCGTTCTTCCTGGGACGGGACCTGTGGCGCAAGGGGGTCGCGTTCCTGCGGGCCGCGGGGGAGGCGTCGGAGAGGCTGGCGGTCGCGTCGGCGCGGATCGGTGACGCCGTCGAGCAGGCGCAGGCGAACGCCCCCGACACGGGCCCGACCCTGTTCGACGACCCGACGACCCTGTACGCGCGGGTCGCGGCGCAGCGGGCCGCGCGGGCGGGCCGGGCGGCGGCGCGGCGGGAGAGGCAGTGGGCGACGGCGCGTGGCTGGTCAGTGGACGCGTGGCTCGCGGAGCGTACTCGGAGCAAGGCGGCGTCGGGCGGGTCGTGACCGCGTAGGATCGCACCCGATCGACGAGAAAAGGAGCCCCATGTTCCGCAACGGCCTCCAGACCTGGCACGTCCTTGTGATGCTGGTCATCATCTTCCTGCTGTTCGGGGCGAACCGGCTCCCGGGCCTGGCGAAGAGCGTGGGCGAGTCGCTGAAGATCTTCAAGAAGGAGATCAAGGACCTGGCCGACGACGGCAAGGACGACGGTACGGACGCCGGCACCCCGGTCGCCCCGGCCGCGCCCGCCGCCCCGCCCGCCGCCACCACCCCGAGCACCCCGGACACCACGCCGGGTGCCGGCGCCGACGGCGGCACCATCCCCGGCCTGGTCGACCCCAACCACCCGAGGGGCTAGCCCGTGCCCGGCACCCGCAACCCCGAGGGGCGGATGCCGCTGCGCGAGCACCTGCTGGAGCTGCGCAAGCGGCTCTTCCTCGCGTCCTGCGGGCTCGTGGTCGGGGGCGTGGCCGGGTGGTTCTTGTACGACCCGCTGCTGGCCGTGCTGCGCCACCCGCTGGACCTGGCGGCGTCGACGCAGGGCAAGCAGATCTCGCTCAACTTCACGGCGCTCGGCTCGCCGCTGGACATGCAGATCAAGGTCGCCCTGTTCCTCGCGGCGATCATCACCGCCCCGTGGTGGCTGTACCAGCTGTGGGCGTTCGTCACGCCCGGGCTTACCCGGCGCGAACGGCTGTACGCCTACTCGTTCGTGGGCGCCGCCGTGCCGCTGTTCATCGCGGGGCTCGCGCTGGCCTGGTGGGTGCTGCCCCACGCCGTGGACATGCTCACCGCGTTCATCCCGCAGGGCACCAGCGGGCTGTTCACCGCCCAGGAGTATCTGAGCTTCGTCATGCGGCTCCTGCTCGCGTTCGGGCTCTCGTTCGTGCTGCCCGTGCTGCTCGTCGCGCTCAACTTCGCGGGCCTGCTGCGCCACGAGACCCTCGCCAAGGGGTGGCGGTGGGCGGTCCTGGTCGGGTTCGTGTTCGCCGCGGTCATGACCCCCACCCCCGACGCGTGGACGATGATCCTCGTCGCCCTGCCCATCTGCCTGCTCTACTTCGCCGCGGTTGGCGTCGCCACCCTCCACGACCGGCGCGCGGACCGGCGGCGCGTCGCCGCCGCCTCCTGAGCCGGTAGGCTGCGTCGCCGTGCCCGGCCCCACCCCGCCACCCGCGAGCGCCCCGAGGCGTCTCGGCGTCGTCGTCAACCCCACGGCCGGCAAGGGGCGCGGCGCCCGGGTGGGGCACGACGTCGTGGAGCGGCTGGTGGCCGCGGGGCACGACGTGTGGAACCTGTCCGGGCACAGCGCCGACCTGGCCCTGGAGCACGCCCGCCGGGCCGCGGCCGACGGGCTGGACGCGCTGGTCGTCGTCGGCGGGGACGGCATGGTGCACCTGGGGGTGCAGGCGGTCGCGGGCACGCCGACCCCGCTCGGCATCGTCGCGGTCGGCACGGGCAACGACTTCGCCACCACGCTCGGGCTGCCGGTGCGGGACGCGGCGCCCGCGGTGACGGCGCTGCTGGCCGCTCTGGACGCGGGCGCGGCCGGGGTGCGGGCCGTGGACGCGATCCGGGTCACCGGTGCGGGGCTGAGTGGCCGCAAGCAGGCCGGGGAGCCGCAACGCTGGGTTGCGGGGGCGGTGTCGGCGGGGCTGGACGCCGCGGTCAACGCGCGCGCGAACGCGATGGTGCGCCCGCGCGGCTCGGCCCGGTACGTCGTGGCGGCGCTGCGCGAGATCGCCGCCTACCGTGCCTGGCAGTACCGGCTGACGTTCGCGCACGTGCAGGGCGACGACGCCGCGCTCGCCGCGCTGGCCACCCTGCCCGGCTTCACCGACCTGGGGCCCGAGCCCGACGGCGACGGGCGGCGGCTGCGGTGGGAGTCCGCGGGGGCGCTGGTCACCGCGTCCAACGGGTCCACCCTCGGCGGCGGCATCCCCGTGGCCCCGCACGCCGAGATCGACGACGGCGTGCTGGACGTCGTCCTGGCCGGCGACGTCGGGCGCGGCGGGGCGTCGGTGCTGTTCCCGCGGATCCTGGCCGGCGGGCGGCACCTGGGGCACCCGCAGGTGCGGGTGGTGCACGCGCGGGCCGTCGACATCGAGCCCGGCGACGGCGCCGAGCACCTGCCGTCCGCGTTCGGCGACGGCGAGCACCTCGGCACCCTGCCGCTGCGGGCCGAGCTCGTGCCCGGAGCCCTGAAGGTGCTGGTGCGCTGACCGGGCAGGCGCCGCACGTAGGCTGACCACCATGGCCACCGCTGACGACGCCCTCAGCCCCGCCGAGCGGTACGCGGCCTCCCGGGCCCGCGCCACCCGCTCCCAGGTCGGCTCCGGGACCCGGCTCGCCGAGTTCCGCGCCTCGGTCGGGTTCGAGCTCGACGAGTTCCAGGTCGTGGCCTGCCAGGCCCTCGAGGACGGGCGCGGCGTCCTCGTCGCGGCGCCCACCGGGGCGGGCAAGACCGTCGTGGGGGAGTTCGCCGTCCACCTGGCCCTCGCCCAGGGCGGCAAGGCGTTCTACACCACCCCCATCAAGGCGCTGTCCAACCAGAAGTACGCCGACCTCGCGCGCCGGCACGGCGCCGAGAACGTCGGCCTGCTCACCGGGGACACCACCATCAACGGGGAGGCGCCGGTCGTCGTCATGACGACGGAGGTGCTGCGCAACATGCTGTACGCCGGCTCCGCCACCCTCGACGGGCTGCAGTTCGTCGTCATGGACGAGGTGCACTACCTCGCCGACCGGTTCCGCGGGCCCGTGTGGGAAGAGGTCATCATCCACCTCGCCGACCACGTGCAGCTCGTGTCGCTGTCCGCGACCGTGTCCAACGCGGAGGAGTTCGGCGACTGGCTCGAGATGGTGCGCGGCGACACCGCCGTCGTCGTCTCCGAGCGGCGGCCCGTGCCGCTGTGGCAGCACGTCGTCGTCTCCGCGCCCGAGCCGCACCTGAGGCACAGTGTGCCGCGGCTCATGGACCTGTACGCCGGGCACGTGGACCCCACCGACCCCGGGGTCAACCCGCCGATCAACCCCGACCTCAACCACGTGTTCCGCGTGTCCGGGCGGCGCACCGCCGGCGACGGCGACCGGCGCGGGCCCGGCGACCGCGGCTACCGGGGGCGCGGCGGCTACCGCCCGGGCGGGGCGGCCGGGCTGGCCCCGCAGCGGCGCACCCCGCCCCGGTTCGCCGTCGTCGACGCCCTCGACGCCGACGCGCTGCTGCCCGCCATCTACTTCATCTTCTCCCGCGCCGGCTGCGAGGGCGCCGTGCAGCAGTGCCTCGGCGCCGGGCTGCGGCTGACCTCCCCGCAGGAGGAGGAGGAGATCCGCCGCATCGTCGAGCAGCGCACGGCCACCATCCCGCCGGAGGACCTCGACGTCCTCGGCTACTGGACGTGGCTGCAGGCCCTGGCGCGCGGCATCGCCGCCCACCACGCCGGGCTGCTGCCCGTGTTCAAGGAGACCGTCGAGGAGCTGTTCGCCCGCGGCCTGGTCAAGGCCGTGTTCGCCACCGAGACCCTCGCGCTCGGCATCAACATGCCCGCCCGCTCCGTCGTGCTCGAAAAGCTCGTCAAGTGGGACGGCACCGCCCACCAGCCCGTCACCCCCGGCGAGTACACCCAGCTCACCGGCCGCGCCGGGCGGCGCGGCATCGACGTCGAGGGGCACGCCGTCGTCGTCGACCACCCCGGGCTCGACCCCGTCGCCCTCGCCGGCCTCGCGTCCCGCCGCACCTACCCGCTGCGGTCCAGCTTCCGGCCCACCTACAACATGGCGGTCAACCTCGTCTCCCAGGTGGGGCACGACCGCGCCCGCGAGGTGCTGGAGACGTCGTTCGCGCAGTTCCAGGCCGACCGCGGCGTCGTCGGCCTGGCCAAGCAGGCGCAGGCGCACGCCGAGGCACTCGCCGGGTATGACAAGGCCATGGCGTGCGACCTCGGCGACTTCGGCGCCTACATGACGCTGCGCCGCAAGATCTCCGCACGGGAGAAGGAGCTGTCCCGCGCCGCGTCCGGCACCCGCCGCGCCGAGGCCGTCGCCACGTTCGACCGGCTGCAGCGCGGCGACGTCGTCGAGGTCCCCACCGGGCGGCGGCGCGGGTACGTGCTCGTGCTCGACCCGGGCCGCGACGAGCGCGGGTTCGACGGGCCGCGCCCCACCGTGCTCACCCAGGAGAAGCAGGTCAAGAAGCTCACCCTCGCCGACGCCCCCGACGGCGTCACCGTCGTCACCCGGCTCAAGATCCCCAAGGCGTTCAACGCCCGCCGCCCCGACGCCCGCCGCGACCTCGCCTCCACCATGCGCAACGCCCTCGGCGCGTTCCGCGACGACGTCCCCGGCCGCGGTGCGCGCGGCCCCCGCCCCGGGCAGGGCCCCGGCAGACGGGCCGACGCCGCCTCCGACCGCGAGCTGCAGTCCCTGCGCGCCGCGCTGCGCGCCCACCCGTGCCACGCCTGCCCCGACCGCGACGACCACGCCCGCTGGGCCGAACGGCACGACACCCTCGCCGCCGAGCACGCCCGCCTCGTCCAGCGCATCGAGGGCCGCACCGGCACCGTCGCCCGCACGTTCGACCGCACCTGCACCGTCCTGGAGACCCTCCGCTACCTCGAGCGCGCCGCCGACGGCGAGCTGCACGTCACCGCCGACGGCACCTGGCTGCGGCGCGTCTACGCCGAGAACGACCTGCTGCTCGCCGAGTGCCTGCGCCGCGGCGCCTGGGACGGCCTCGACGCCGCCGGGCTCGCCGCCGCCGTGTCCACCGTCGTCTACTCCGGGCGCCGCGAGGAGGCCGCCGAACCGTACGTGCCCGGCGGCCCCCACGGCCGCCTCGCGCAAGCCCTCGACGCCACCACCCGCGTGTGGGCCGAGGTCACGGACCTCGAGGAGGCGCACGGCCTGGACGCCACCGGCGCGCTCGACCTCGGCATCGTCGCCCCCGTGCACCGCTGGGCCACCGGCAAGGGCCTCGACGCCGTGCTGCGCGGCACCGACCTCGCCGCCGGCGACTTCGTCCGCTGGTGCAAGCAGGTGGTCGACGTCCTCGACCAGCTCGGCCAGGCCGCACCCACGCCCGCGCTGCGCGCCACCGCCCGCAGGGCGCAGGACGCCGTGCTGCGCGGCGTCGTCGCCTACAGCAGCATCTGAGCACCGCCCGGCGCACGGCTACCGTGAGCGCGTGGACCACGCACCACCGCAGCTGCGGTCGTCGTTCGGGTCGGCGGCCGTCGCGTACGCGCAGCACCGCCCGGACTACGCGCCGGCAGCCGTGCGGTGGGCGCTCGACCCCGCGCCCGGCCCGCGCGTGCTCGACCTCGGCGCCGGCACCGGCAAGCTCACCGCCACCCTCGTGGCGCTCGGCGCCGACGTCGTCGCCGTCGAGCCCGACCCGGCCATGCTCGCCGAGCTGCGCCGCACCCTGCCCGCCGTCCGCGCCCTGCCGGGCAGCGCCGAGGCCGTCCCCCTGCCGGACGCCTCCGTCGACGCCGTGCTCGCCGGCAACGCGATGCACTGGTTCGACATGGCCGCCGCCGGCCCCGAGATCGCGCGGGTCCTCGCGCCCGACGGCGTCCTGGCCGGCCTGTGGAACCTCCTCGACGACGCCGTCGAGTGGGTCGCCGGGCTCGCGCGCGTCGCCGGGCCCGCCGCCGTCGGCCCCCGCGACACCCCCGCCCCCTGGCGCGCCGCGACCGCCCGCCTGCACCTGCCGCCGACGGGCCCCGCCCGGTTCGGCTCGCCCGAGCAGGCCCTGTTCCCGCACGGCCAGCGCCGCACCGCCGGCTCGCTCGCCGCGACCCTGGCGACCCGCGCCGGGATGCTCGTCCTGCCAGGGCCCGAGCGCGACGCCACGCTCGGCCGCGTCCGCACGTACCTCGCCGGCCGGCCCGAGACTGCCGACGGCGAGTTCACCCTGCCGATGCTCACCGGCGTGCTGCGCGTCCGGCCGCTGTAGCGCACCCCGCGACGGCGGCGCGGACCTTCGCCCGCTGCCATCACCAGCCCAGACGTCCCGTCTGGCCTAGTGTCAGCAGCGTGAGCTCGATCCTGTACCGCAACGGCGTCATCCACTCCTCCGCCGACCCGTTCGCCGAGGCACTGCTCGTCGACGAGGGCGTGGTCGCCTGGATCGGCGCGGACGACACCGCCGCCGGCCTCGCCGCCCGCGCCGACCGCGTGATCGACCTCGACGGCGCGCTCGTCGCCCCCGGCTTCGTCGACGCGCACATCCACACCCTCGAGACCGGCCTCGCCCTGGAGTCCGTCGACCTCTCACCCGCCGGCGCCCCCACCCGCGCCGCCGCGCTCGACGCCGTCGCCGCCGGCGCCCGCCACCTCGACGCCGCCGACCCCGACGGCGACGAGGTGCTGCTCGCCTTCGGCTGGGACGAGCAGACCTGGCCCGAACGCCGGCCCCTGACCCGCGAGGAGCTCGACGCCGCCGCCGGCGGCCGCCCCGTCTACGCCACGCACGCCGACGTCCACCACGCCGTCGTCTCCACCTCACTGGCCGCGAGCGCCGGTCTCGACACGCTGCCCGGCTGGGACCCGTCGGGCCTGGTGGTCGGGGAGGCGTTGCGGGTGGCGCGGGAGGTGGCGCAGGCGTTGCCGCCGGCGCGGCGCACGCGCGCGTACCGGGTGGCGTTGGAGCGGGCCGCGTCGCTGGGGATCGTGGCGGTGCACGAGATGTCGGCGCCGCACACGGACACGCGGGACGGGTTGCGGGAGCTGGTGGCGCTGTCGGGCGCGGAGCTGGTGCCGCAGGTGGTCGCCTACCGGGGTGAGCTGGTGGAGTCGGCGGACGACGCGCGGGAGCTGCTGGCGCAGCTGCCGTTCCTGACGGGGATCGGCGGGGACGTCAACGTGGACGGGTCGATCGCGTCGCGCACGGCGGCGATGCGGCAGCCGTACACGGACCAGCGGGCGGTGCCGGGACTGGTGGCGGACGACGGGCACGGGTTGCTGTACCTGTCGGCGGACGAGGTGGGGGCGCACCTGGCGGCGTGCAGCGCCGTGGGGGTGCAGGGCGGGTTCCACGTCGTGGGGGACCGGGCGATGGACCAGGTGGTGCTGGGCCTGGAGGTCGCGGCGAAGGAGCACGGGCCGGGGCCGCTGCGCGCGTCGCGGCACCGGGTGGAGCATGCGCTGTTCGTGGACGCGGCGTCGCTGGCGGCGCTGCTGCTGTACGGGGTGTCGCTGTCGATCCAGCCGGCGTGGGAGGCCACGTGGGGCGGGCCGTCGGGGTTGTGGGCGGCGCGGCTGGGGGTGGCGCGTGCGGGGAACATGGCGCCGGTCGCGGACCTGGCGAGCGCGGGCATCCCGCTCGCGTTCGGGTCGGACGCCCCGGTGACGCCGCTGGACCCGTGGGAGGCGGTGCGGGCGGCGGTGGCGCACGGGGACGAGTCGCAGCGGTTGTCGGGCCGGGCCGCGTTCCGGGCGCACACGCGCGGCGGGTGGCGGCTGGCGGGTCTGGACGGCACGGGTGCGGGCGAGCTCACGGTGGGGGCGCCGGCGCACCTGGCGGTGTGGCGGGCCGAGGCGTACGGGGTGCAGTCCTCGGGCCGGGGCCTGTCGTCGTGGAGCGCGGAGGCGCGGGCGGGGCAGCCGGTGCTGCCGGACCTCGCCGTGGACGCCCCGGCCGCGCAGTGCCTGCAGACGGTCCGCGCGGGGGTGCCGATCTTCGACACCTTCGCCTGACGGCCGGGTGGCGGGGGCGGTCCGCCTCGTCGCGTACGCTTCGCCCGTGCCGCGATCCGACACCTCCTTCTGGGCCTCCCGGGGCGTGACCCTGCTGCTCGCGCTCGCCGCGGGCGTGGCCATGTGGGCCGCGTTCCCCGACGTGGCGTGGTGGCCGCTCGGGATCGTGGCGGTCGCGCTGCTGCACGCGGCGCTGCGTCGCGACCACGCCGGGTGGGGGTTCCTCGCCGGGTTGGTGGCCGGGCTCACGTTCTTCGTGCCGCACGTGCACTGGGCGTACGAGGCGACGGCGCTGCTGCCGTGGTTCGCACTGGCGGCGCTTGCGGCGCTCGGCTTCGCCGTGTTCGGCATGGCGTGGGTGTGGGCGCGGCGGCTGCCGTGGGTGCGTGACCGCGCCTGGGTGCACGTGCTGGCCTTCGCGACGGTGTGGACCGCCGTCGAGCAGTGGCGGTCGGAGGTGCCGTTCGGCGGGTTCCCGTGGGGGCGGCTGGCGTGGTCCGTCGCGGGCGCGCCGACCGGGCGCAGCGCGTGGCTCGGCGGGTCCACGCTCGTGTCGTTCCTGCTGGCCGGGGCGGGCGCGCTGCTGGCGCTGGCCGTGGCGCGCGCCGTCGCGGCCGTGCGCGAGCCCCGCGCCCGGCGCCGGCACCTGGTCGCGGCGGGCGTGAGCGCCGTCGTCGCCGCGGTCGCGGTGCTCGGCCCGGCCGCGCTGCCCCTGCCGCGCGCCGGGGACGAGCAGCAGGTCCCGTCCCCGCCCGTGACCGCCGCGGTGCACGTGCCGGACCGGTCCGTGTTCGTCGACGCCGGCATCGGCACCGCGCAGGCCGGGGTGCTGCAGGTCGGGGCCGTGCAGGGCAACGTGAACGAGCCCGGCCTCGAGTCGTTCTACAACCGAGCCGAGGTGCTCAACAACCACCTGGACGGGACACGCGCCGTCGCCGCCGACGTCGACGCGCGCGCCGCCGCGGGCGAGCCGCACCCGGGCGTCGACGTCGTGCTGTGGCCCGAGAACGGCTCCGACCTGGACCCGCAGGAGGCGCAGGACGTCGCCCTGGCCCTGGACGACGCCAGCGCCGACGTCGGGGCGCCGATCCTCGTGGGTGCGCAGGAGTTCCCCGCCACGGGCGGGCGCTACAACGTGCTGCTGCTGTGGCAGGACGGGCAGGGCGTCATCTCCCGGTACGCCAAGCAGCACCCGGCGCCGTTCGGCGAGTACATCCCGCTGCGCTCGTTCGTGCGGCTGTTCACCGACCAGGTGGACCGTGTCACCACCGACATGATCGCCGCCACCAACCCGCCCGTGATCGACCTGCCGTCGGAGCGGCTGGGCCGCACCGTGCGGCTCGGCACCGCGATCTGCTTCGAGGTCGCCTACGACGAGATCCTGCGCGACTCCGTGCGCCACGGCGCCGAGGTGCTCGTCGTGCCCACGAACAACGCGTCGTTCGGCGTCACCCCCGAGTCCACCCAGCAGCTGCAGATGACCCGCATCCAGGCGATCGCCAACGGGCGCGCCGCCGTGCAGGTCTCCACCGTCGGGGTCAGCGGCGTCGTCGCGCCCGACGGCACCCTCGTGGCCCGCACGGGCCTGTTCACCGCCGACCACCTGTCCGCGCGGCTCCCGCTGCGCACCTCGTGGACCCCGGCAATCGCGGCCGGGTACTGGCCCGGCTGGACCGTCAGCGCCTCCGGCGGGCTGCTGGCCCTGGCCGGGCTCGCCGTGAGCCTCCGCCGTCGTCGTCAGGAGGACGCCGCATGAGCACCCTCGTCATCATCCCGACGTACGACGAGCGCGAGTCGCTGCCCGTCACCCTCGCCGGGGTGCGCAAGCACGCCCCCGACGTCGACGTCCTCGTCGTCGACGACGCCTCGCCCGACGGCACCGGCGAGCTCGCCGACGCCCTCGCCGCCGGCGACGACCACGTGCACGTGCTGCACCGCGCCGGCAAGGGCGGCCTCGGCGCCGCCTACGTCGCCGGGTTCGGGTGGGGCCTCGAGCGCGGGTACGACGTCCTGGTCGAGATGGACGCCGACGGCTCGCACCGCCCCGCAGACCTGCCGCGACTGCTCGAGCGGACCGCCGCCGACGACGCGCCCGCCCTGGTCATCGGGTCGCGATGGGTGCCCGGCGGGTCCGTCGTGAACTGGCCCTGGCGCCGGTCCGTGCTGTCCCAGGGCGGCAACACCTACGTGCGGCTCGCGCTCGGCATGCCTGTCAAGGACGCCACCGCCGGGTTCCGCGCCTACCCCGCCGCGACCCTGCGTGCCATCGACCTGGCCTCCGTGGAGTCGCACGGGTACTGCTTCCAGGTCGACATGACGTGGCGGGTCGTGCGCGACGGCGGCCGGGTGGCCGAGGTGCCGATCACGTTCGTCGAGCGGGTGGCCGGGGTGTCGAAGATGAGCCGCGCCATCGTCGCCGAGGCGCTGACCAAGACGACGGTGTGGGGGCTGACGTACCGCACGCGGAAGGCGCGGGACTTGTTCACCCGCGCCCGCGGCTGAACCCACCTGCCCCAGACACCAACCCTGCCCCAGACGCGCCGAAGGCCGGCACCCTGCGGGTGCCGGCCTTCGTGCGTCGCGCGGTCTCGAGCTGCGCGACCGCGCGGAGCCGGTCAGGCGCCGCGGCGCAGCTTGCCCGCGCGCAGCAGCTCGAGGCGCTCGTCCAGCAGCTCCTCCAGCTCGGCGACGGTGCGACGCTCCAGCAGCATGTCCCAGTGGGTGCGCTGCGGCTTGGACACCTTCGGCTCCGGCCTCTCGGCGTCGCGCAGCAGCGCCTCCTCGCCGCAGCGGCACTCCCACACCGGGGGCACCTCGGCGTCCGTGGCGAACGGCAGGATGATCGTGTGCCCGTTGGGGCAGTCGTAGTAGGCCTGGAAGCGCGGAGCGAAGTCGACGCCCTCGTCGGACTCCATGCTCTTGGCGCCGATGCTCATACCTCGCAGGGACCGGTCGGGCATGTCGTCCTCCTGGGGATCGGGGGTGCCGGGATGCGGCCCGTGACGGGCCGCCAAAGGGGCGGGTGGGCCTAGAGGTCCAACGCCCGGACATGACGCCGTGTTCCGACGTCGGCTGAGACGCGCACCACAGCACGAGTCTCGGTCGAGTTCGAGGGTCCCAAGTCCCGTCCTGGGACGCAATTCGGCAGGCGCCGCGGTGACTCATCCCACGCCATCGCCCGCAGCCGTGTGCTCCCGCGCCCGGCGACCGCCACACTGGACGGCGGGGAATGAACAGGGCCGGCGCCCGGTTGACCCGGCCAGTACATGCAAATGCATGAACACAACGATCAGGGAGCTGAGCACCGTGCAGTTCGGAATCTTCTCGGTCAGCGACGTCACCACGGACCCGACCACCGGGCACACCCCCGATGACACCGAGCGCGTCCGGAGCATGCTGACCATCGCCAAGCACGCCGACGAGGCGGGCCTCGACGTCTTCGCGACCGGCGAGCACCACAACCCGCCGTTCGTCGCGTCCTCGCCGACGACCATGCTCGGCTACCTGGCCGGCGTCACCAAGAACATCACGCTCTCGACGGCGACCACCCTGATCACCACCAACGACCCGGTGCGCCTGGCCGAGGAGTACGCCATGCTCCAGGTCGTCACCGACGGCCGCATGGACCTCATGATGGGCCGCGGCAACACCGGCCCCGTCTACCCGTGGTTCGGGCAGGACATCCGCCAGGGCGTGCCGCTGGCCATCGAGAACTACGCGCTGCTTCGCCGCCTGTGGACCGAGGACGTCGTCGACTGGAAGGGCAAGTTCCGCACCCCGCTGCAGGGCTTCACCTCCACCCCGCGCCCCCTCGACGGCGTGCCCCCGTTCGTGTGGCACGGATCCATCCGCACCCCGGAGATCGCCGAGCAGGCCGCCTACTACGGCGACGGGTTCCTGCACAACAGCATCTTCTGGCCCATGAGCCACACCAAGCAGATGATCGCGTTCTACCGCCAGCGGTTCGAGCACTACGGCCACGGCCGCGCCGACCAGGCGATCGTCGGCCTCGGCGGCCAGGTGTTCGTGCGCAAGAACAGCCAGGACGCCGTGAACGAGTTCCGGCCGTTCTTCGACGTCGCACCCGTCTACGGGCACGGGCCGTCGATGGAGGACTTCACGCGCGAGACGCCGCTCACCGTCGGCTCGCCGCAGCAGGTCATCGACCGCTACGGCGCGTTCGTCGAGGAGGTCGGCTACTACCAGCGCCAGATGTTCCTCATCGACCACGCCGGCCTGCCGCTCAAGACGGTGCTCGAGCAGATCGACATCCTCGCGCAGGACGTCGTCCCCGAGCTGCGCCGCATCGTCGAGGCCAAGCGCCCCGCCGACGACGTGCCGCTCAACCCGCCGACGCACGCGGAGCGCGTCGCGGCCGCCAAGGCCGCGGGCGAGCTCGGCGCCGCCCACGTGGGCGGCACCGAGGACCGCTGGACCGGCCTGCGCGCCGAGGAGAGCGACCCTCAGCACCTCGAGCCCACCGCCGGCCGCGCGTTCGGCCTGTGAAGGAGACCGCAGTGACCACCGACCGCACCCTCGTCGTCGTCTCGGCGGGGCTGTCCGTCCCGTCGTCGACCCGGCTGCTGGCCGACCGCCTCACCGACGCCACCGTGGCACGGCTCGAGGCGGACGGCCACACCGTCAAGGTCGAGTCGATCGAGCTGCGCGACCACGCGCACGCCGTCGTCGACGCCATGCTCACCGGCTTCCCCACGGGGGAGCTCGCCACCGCCCTCGACACGCTGTACGCGGCGGACGGCGTCATCGCCGTCACGCCGCTGTTCACCACGACGTACTCGGGGCTGTTCAAGTCCTTCGTCGACATCCTCGACAAGGACGCGCTCGGCGGGCTGCCCGTGCTGCTCGGCGCCACCGGCGGCACGGCCCGCCACTCCCTCGCGCTCGACTACTCCCTGCGACCGCTGTTCACCTACCTGCACGCCGACGTCCTGTCGACGGCGGTGTTCGCCGCCACCGACGACTGGGCGGGCGAGGGTGACCAGGTCAACCCGCTGCCGACCCGCATCGCCCGGGCCGGCCGGGACCTGGCGGCGCGCATGTCGGCGCGCGAGCCGGAGGCGTCGTCCAACCCGTTCGAGGCCACCCCGAGCTTCGCCGACCTGCTCGCCCAGGGCGGCCTCGCCCCCTGACACCCCTCCTTTGACCGTCGTACCTCCTGGCGTTCTGGCCCCCAGAACGCCAGGAGGTACGACGCCGAAAGGCAGGCGACGGTCACAGGACGGCGCCCGGCTCGGTGAGCTCGAGCCCGTGCGCCTCGGCGACGCCCGCGTGCGTGACCGCGCCGCCGTGCGCGTTGAGGCCACGGGCCAGCGTCGCGTCCGCGCGCATCGCCGTGCGCCACCCCAGGTTCGCCAGCTCGACGGCGTAAGGCAGCGTCACGTTCGTCAGCGCGTGCGTGGAGGTGTGCGGCACCGCGCCCGGCATGTTGGCGACCGCGTAGAACGTCGAGCCGTGCACCCGGTAGGTCGGGTCGGCGTGCGTGGTGGGGCGCGAGTCCTCGAAGCAGCCGCCCTGGTCGATGGAGATGTCGACCAGCACCGAGCCGGGCCGCATCCGGGCCACGAGGTCGTTCGAGACCAGCACGGGCGCCTTCGCGCCGGCCACCAGCACCGCGCCGACCACCAGGTCCGCGTCCAGCACGGCCCGCTCGATCTCCCACGCGCTCGACGCAAGGGTCTGCACCCGCCCGAGGAACAGGTCGTCCGCGGCCGCGAGCGCCCGCACGTTCCGGTCGATGAGGGTGATGCGGGCGCCCATGCCGGCGGCGACGCGGGCGGCGTTGAGCCCGGAGACACCGGCGCCGAGGATGACGACGTGCCCGGGGGCGACGCCGGGGACGCCGCCGAGCAGGGTGCCGCGCCCGCCGGCGGCCTTGAGCAGGGCGGCGGCGCCGACCTGGGGGGCGAGCCGCCCGGCGACCTCGGACATGGGGGCGAGGAGCGGCAGTCCGCCGTCCGCGGTCTGCACGGTCTCGTAGGCGATGGCGGTGCCGCCGCGGGCGAGCAGCTCGAGGGTGAGCTCCTTGTCGGCGGCGAGGTGCAGGTAGGTGAACAGCACCTGCCCGGAGTGCAGGTGCTGGTACTCGCCGGGCAGGGGCTCCTTGACCTTGAGGATCAGCTCGCCCGCGGCCCAGGTGGTGGCGGCGTCGGGCTCGACGACGGCGCCCGCGGCGGTGTAGTCGGCGTCGGGGATCGAGGAGCCGAGGCCGGCGCCGGCCTCCACGTGGACGGTGTGGCCGTGGCGCACCAGCTCGTGCACCCCGGCCGGGGTGACCGCCACGCGGTATTCGTGGTTCTTCGTTTCCTTCGGCACGGCGATGTGCATGCGGGCCTCCCGGACGGGGCCGCCGAGGCGGCCGGGATCGTTCCTTCGATTGTCGAGCCGATGGCGCTCGGCGGCTTCCGGACGGCGCGGTGGAACCCTGTTGCCGCAGGTCGCCGGGTGCGGGACCATGCTCGCAGCGCGGCCGCCCAGGTGCCGCTGGAGGGGAGCGACGATGTCCGACGACACGTCCGCGGGCGTGCACCGCGCCACCAGCGGCGTCCGCCCGCCGGAGGCGTCTGCGCCGCGCTGGGACCCGGGCGCGCGCTACCGCCCGTCGCTGCTGGCCCGTACCGCGGCCGACGCCGCGGCACCGGGCGCGGAGGCGGGGCCCGCGCGGTTCCTGCCGGGGCGGCTGTTCCGCGGTCCGGCCCGCCGCACCGCCGTGCTCGACCGGGACGTGTGGGCCGCGGAGCCGCGGCGCCCGCGGGCGCGCAGCGCGGCCGATCTCGCGGACGCCGTCGAGCGGTACCGTCGCGGCGCGCTCGACACCGCGGGGCTCGTCCGCGCGGTCGGGCACGCGCTGGCCGCCTGAGTGTCGCGTCGCGAGCTGGTGGTGCTGGGGACGGCGAGCATGGTCCCCACCCGCACCCGCAACCACAACGGGTATGTCCTGTTCTTCGACGGGATGGGCGTGTTGTTCGACCCGGGCGAGGGCACGCAGCGGCAGATGACGCTCGCGGGAGTGTCCGCCACGGACCTCACCCGCATCGCGATCACGCACCTGCACGGCGACCACTCGCTGGGCCTGGCCGGCGTGGCGCAGCGGCTCGCGGGCGACGGCGTGCCGCACCCGGTGCCGGTGTCGTTCCCCGCCTCGGGGCTCGAGCAGGTGGAGCACCTGCTGCACGCCAGCGTGCAAGGAGCGCTTGCCGACGTCGTGCGGCAGCCGCTCGCCGCCGACGGCGTGGTCCCGCCCGTGCACGGCGAGCTCGGCCGCAAGGCCGGCGGCCCCGCGCTGACCGCCCGCCGCCTCGAGCACACCACCGAGACGTTCGGCTACCGCATCTTCGAGCCCGACGGCGTCTCGCTCGACCCGGCGGCGCTGGCCGCGGCGGGGGTCGCCGGCCCGGACGTGGGGCGGCTGCTCGCCGACGGGTCCCTCGTCGTCGACGGACGGCAGGTGCACCTCGCGGAGGTGAGCGTGCCGCGCCCGGGGCAGTCGGTGGCGTTCGTCATGGACACGCGCCTGTGCGAGGCGGTGGGGGAGCTGGCCGACGGCGCCGACCTGCTGGTCATCGAGTCCACGTTCCTGCATCGCGACGCGGAGCAGGCGGGGCGGTGGGGCCACCTGACCTGCCGGCAGGCCGCGCGGGTCGCGGCGCAGGCGGGCGTGCGACACCTGGTGCTCACGCACTTCTCCCAGCGGTACACCGACCCGGAGGAGTTCGAGCGCGAGGCGCGCGAGGAGTTCGACGGGGAGCTGACCGTCGCGGCGGACCTCGACCGGGTGCCGCTGCCCCCGCGCCGGCGGGCCGCCCCGTGACGGGGGAGCTGCTCAGCGCGAGCGCCCTGGCCGCCGCGATCGACGCGGCCGGCTCGCCCGAGCTGGCCGCCGGGGCGGCCCGCTTCTTCCAGACCGGGGCGGGCCAGTACGGCGAGGGCGACGTGTTCGTGGGCGTGCGCGTGCCGGTGACGCGGGCGCTGGTGCGGCGGGCGGCGGGGATGCCGCCACAGGAGGCGAGCATCCTGCTGGACAGCCGGGTCCACGAGCACCGGCTCGCGGGGCTGCTGGCACTGGTCGCGCGCTACCAGCGGGCCACCCGGCGTCGCACGCGGGACGACGCCGAACGCGACGCGCTGCACGCCCGTTACCTGGCCGCCGTCCGCGCCGGCCGGGTCAACGGCTGGGACCTGGTGGATGCCTCGGCCGAGTGGCTGGTGGGGGACTGGCTGCTGGGCCCGCCCGCGCACGACCTCGCCCCGGTGCTCGACCCGCTGGCCGCGTCGCCCGTCCTGTGGGAGCGGCGCGTGGCGATGCTCGCGACGTTCGCGTTCACCAAGGCGGGCGACCCGGGCCCGGCCCTGACGTACGCGGAGCGGCTGCTGGGGGACCGGGAGGACCTCATGCACAAGGCCGTCGGGTGGATGCTGCGGGAGGTGGGCAAGCGCGCCGACGTCGGCGCGCTGCTGGCCTTTCTCGAGGAGAACGCGCCGCGCATGCCGCGCACGACCCTCAGCTACGCCACCGAGCACCTCGACCCGGCCGAGCGGGCGCGGCTGCGCCGCCGGTGAGGCTCGCGCCCGCGGCGGCCGGCGGTGGTTGGATGGCCGCATGACCGACCAGACGCGTGTGGTGTCCGCGAGCCGCGTGGTTTCCGCCCCGGCCCAGGTGATCTTCGAGTTCATCGCCGACCCCTCCCGGCAGCCGGAGTGGGACGGCAACGACAACCTGTCCGCCGCCGACCCCGGGCAGCGGGTCCACGCCGTCGGCGACTCGTTCCTCATGCACAACAAGGGCGGCAAGGTGCGCCAGAACCACGTCGTCGAGTTCGCCGAGGGGCGCCTGATCGCGTGGAAGCCCGCGCCGGTCGGCGAGCCGCAGCCCGGTCACCTGTGGCGGTGGGAGCTCGAGCCGATCGACGACACCACCACCCGCGTCACCCACACCTACGACTGGTCCGGCCTCACCGACCCGCACCGGTTCGAGCGCGCGCGGTCCACGACCGCGGACAAGCTGCAGGCCTCCGTCGACCGGCTCGCCGTCCTCTCCGAGGGCTGAACCCCCCTCGCTTGCCCGAATTCGGGCAAGAAGTTGCCCCTCGCCGCGCGAGGGGTCAGTCTCGGTCCCCATGAGACCCGACAGCGCGCTGGTGGCCCACGTCGCGGCCACCACCGGGCTGACCGCCGCCGAGGCGGCGCGGGTCGTCGAGGACGTCCTGGCGTACCACGCCGAGCCGGTCGAGGACTACGTCCGCCGCCGGCACACCGAGCTGCAGACCTACGGGGCCAAGAACCCGGAGATCTTCGCCCAGATCGCCGCCGAGCTCGCCACCCGCCTGGTGGCCGCCCCGCGGCTCAGCGAACGGCAGCTGCGGCGCATCGTCTACACCTGAGGAGAGACACCCATGTGCGGAATCGTCGGCTACGTCGGCGCCCAGCAGGCCGCCCCGCTGCTCGTCGAGGGCCTGACCCGGCTCGAGCACCGCGGCTACGACTCGGCCGGCATCGCCGTCGTCGGCTCGCGCCTGCAGGTCACCAAGAAGGCCGGCCGCGTGCGCGACCTCGCCGCAGCGCTGCCCAAGCGCCTCGCCGGCAAGGTGGGCATCGGCCACACCCGCTGGGCCACCCACGGGCCCGCGACCGACGCCAACGCCCACCCGCACACCGACACGGCCGGGCAGGTCGCCGTCGTCCACAACGGCATCGTCGACAACGCCGCCGCGCTGCGCGCCCGCCTCGCGGCCGACGGCGTCGAGCTGGTCAGCGACACCGACACCGAGGTGTTCGCCCACCTGGTCGCCCGCTCCGGCGCCGACACCCTCGAGGGCAAGGTCGTCGAGGCACTCGCGCAGGTCGAGGGCACCTACGGGCTCGCCGTCGTGCACGCCGGCTTCCCCGACCGGATCGTCGTGGCCCGTCACGGCAGCCCGCTGATCGTCGGGGTGGGGGACCGGGAGATGTTCGTCGCCTCCGACCTGGCCGCCCTCGTGCGGCACACCACCACCGTCGCGCACCTGGACGACGGCGAGCTCGCCACCGTCACCGCGACCGGCTTCACCACGTTCCGCCACGACCTGTCCCGCACCGCCACCCAGGCCAGCGAGGTCGACATCGACCCCTCCGTCTACGGGCAAGGCGAGCACGGCGACGTCAGCGGCGCTCCGCGCATGTACACCGAGATCCTCGAGCAGCCCGCGTCCGTCGAGCGCACGCTGCGCGGCCGGCTCGACGAACGGTTCGGCACCACGCACCTGGGCGGCCTCAACCTCGACCCGCGCGAGCTGCGCGCCTTCCGGCGCGTCAAGATCCTCGGCTGCGGGTCCGCGTACTACGTGGGGGAGATGGGCGCCTCGCTCATCGAGGAGCTCGCGCGCGTCCCCGCGGACGCGGAGCCCGCCAGCGAGTTCCGCTACCGCAATCCGATCATCGAGCCCGACACGCTCTACGTCGCGGTCAGCCAGTCGGGCGAGACCGTCGACACCCTGCTCGCGGTCGAGGAGATCAAGCGCAAGGGCGGCCGCGTCGTCGGCCTCGTCAACGTCGTCGGCTCCGCCATCGCCCGCGCCACCGACGGCGGCATCTACCTGCACGCCGGCCCCGAGATCGCCGTCGCGTCCACCAAGGCGCTGACCACGATGTTCGTCGGGTTCGCGCTGCTGGCCATCCAGCTCGGCCGGGTGCGCGACCTGTCCGTCGCGGACGGCAAGCGCCTCGTGACCGGGCTGCAGCGCCTGCCCGGGCAGATCGGCGAGATCCTCAAGACCGAGGACGACGTCGCCGCGATCGCGCAGGACCTCGCCCAGGCCGAGAGCCTGTTCTTCGTCGGGCGGGTGCGCGGCTACCCGGTGGCGCGCGAGGGCGCCCAGAAGCTCAAGGAGATCACCTACCGGCACGCCGAGGCGTACCCCACGAGCGAGCTCAAGCACGGCCCGCTCGCGCTCATCTCGCCGCAGGTGCCCACCGTCGCGATCGTGCCCGACGACGAGCTGACCGACCGCAACGTGGCCGCGCTGCACGAGATCGCCGCCCGCGGTGGCCCCCTCGTCGTCGTCACCCACCCCGAGGTCGACCTCGGGACGCTCGACGTGCGCCGCATCGAGGTGCCGCGGAACGAGACCGAGCTCGACCCGATCCTGCTCACCGTGCCGCTGCAGCTGCTGGCCTACCACGCGTCCCTGGCGCTGGGGCTCGACGTCGACAAGCCGCGCAACCTCGCCAAGTCCGTCACCGTCGAGTAGGCACGCGCGCGGCGCCGGTCCGTGACAGGACCGGTCGGGCCGGGCAGCAGTGGGTCAGGCCGGCACGTGCCCGAGCTTGTCGGGGTTGAGCACCATGAGCACCTGCCGGATGCCGTGCGGCGCGATCTCGAGCGCGATGACCGTGAGGATCTCGCCCGACACCGCGCGCACGAGGACGGCCGGCGCCCCGTTGGCCTCGACCACCTCGAGCGTGGCCAGGCCGGGGGCCCAGGGCTTGCCGAACACGAACCGGAGGAAGGTCAGCACGCGGTCCACGCCGTGCAGGGACTTGCGCGCCGCGTGCACCTTGCCGCCGCCGTCGTTACGCATGACGACGTCGCGGGCCAGCAGCCGCTCGAGCTCGTCGAGGCGGCCGGCGCGGGCCGCGGCGACGAACGCGCCCACCAGCTCGCGCTGCCGGGCGGGCGTGGCGTGGGCAGCGCGCTCGGACCCGAGCGCCAGCCGCGCGCGGCGCGCGAGCTGCCGCGCGTTGGCCTCGGAGGTCTCGAGCACGTCCGCGACCTGCCGGTGGGAGTAGCCGAACGCCTCGCGCAGCACGTAGGCGGCGCGTTCGGCCGGGGTGAGCTTCTCGAGCAGCAGAAGGACCGCGAGCTCGAGCGCCTCGCCCCGCTCGGCGCCGAGCAGCGGGTCGGCGCTGGTGTCGACGGGCTCGGGCAGCCACGGGCCGTCGTAGGTCTCGCGGCGCGCACGGGCGCTCGTGAGCGCGTTGATCGCCAGGCGGGACGTCGTCGTGGTGAGGAAGGCGGCGGGGTTCTCGACGACGGCGCGGTTCGTCCCCTGCCAGCGGATCCACGCCTCCTGCACGACGTCCTCCGCCTCGGCGGCCGAGCCCAGCATGCGGTAGGCGACGCCGAACAGGCGGGGCCGGACGGCGAGGAACTGCGCGACGGCGTCGTCGGGCGCTGCGGGAGCCAGCACCTGCTCGGTCATCATGCGCACACCCTAGGGGTTGCCCGCCCCGGGGCGGGCAACCCGCAGGTCACCGGGCAGCGCGGGCCTCGGAACCGTCTGCTGCCGTGTCGTGCCACGCATCGTGATGGCCCGCATCGTCAGGGCCCGCGTCGTCCGGCAGCGGCGGCAGCACCAGGTCGGGGTCGCCGCCGGCGAGGATCGCCTGGCGCGGGCGGCCGATGTCGGGAAGGGGGGTGAGGTCACGCCCGAACACCCCGGCGGCCAGCCACCCGAGCGCGACGCGGACCTTGCGCTCCCACGTCGGGATGGCCAGCACGTGGTAGCCGCGGTGCATGAGCCAGGCGAGCCTGCCGCGCACCACGATCCGCCGGTACTCGAAGATCCCGTACCCGTACCCGAGGGTCGCGACCGTGCCCAGGCTGCGGTGCGCGTACGGACGGGCGGGCCGGCCGCGCAGGTCGGCGAGGATGTTGCGCGCGAGCAGCTTGCCCTGCCGCACGGCGTGCTGGGCGTTGGGCACCGTGAGCGCGCGCGGGTCGTCCGACGCGAGGTCGGGGACGGCGGCGTTGTCGCCGGCCGCCCAGGCACCTGGCACCGGCTCGTCCTCGGTGCCGACGCGCAGGTCGGCGCGCACGCGCAGCAGCCCGCGCTCGTCGACCGGCAGGTCGGTGCGGTTCGCCACGACCGGGTGCGACCCGTTGCCGGCAGCCCACACGAGCAGGCCCGTGTCGTACTCCTCGCCGGTCGACAGCACCACGTGCCCGCCCGACGCCGAGACCATCTGCGTGCCGAGGTGCACGTGCCCGCCGCGCGACCGGAGGTGCTCCACCACCCAGCGTCCGGGGCCGTCCGTGACCTCGGGCAGGATCCGGTCGCGCGCCTCGACGAGGTGGAACGAGAGGTCGTCGGCGCTCAGCTCCGGGTAGCGGCGCAGCAGGTTCGCGCCCAGGGCGAGCAGCTCGCCGAAGAGCTCGACGCCGGTGAAGCCGCCGCCGACGACCGTCACGGTCAGCGCCTGGCGCCGTTCCGGGCACGGCGGCAGCTCGGCGGCGCGCGCGAAGCCGGTCAGCACGCGGTCGCGGACCGCGACGGCCTCCTCGACGGTCTTGAGGCCGATCGCCTCCGACTCCAGGCCCGGCACGGGGAACGTGCGGGTGATGGCGCCGGCCGTCACGACCAGCGTGTCGTAGGCGAGCGCGTGGTCGCGCCCGTCCGGGGTGCGGACGTGGGCGGTGCGGTGGGCGTGGTCGATCGACGTGACGTGCCCGGTCATGACGCGCGTGCGCCGCAGGTGCGAGCGCAGCGGGACCAGGGTGTGGCGGGCCTCGACCGAACCGGCCGCCACCTCGGGGAGGAACGGCTGGTAGGTCATGTACCCGCGGGGGTCGACGACCGTCACGCGGGCCTCGCCGCGGCGCAGCCGGCGCTCGAGCCGCCACGCCGCGTAGAAACCTGCGTACCCGCCGCCGACGATGAGGATGTCGTGCATCTGTACCTCCTGATGGACTCATCCCTCTGACCGGGCGGGGGGCCGGTTTCGTGACGTGACCGTCATCACGGCGTGCCCCCGCGCGCGGCGGGCGCGGCCGCCGCTCAGTCCAGGTGGGTGAGCCGGGGCCACAGCGCGGCCCAGCCGCCGCGCGGGCCGCGGCAGACGGCGACGAGGCCGCCCTGCTCCTCGTTGTCGACGCCGACCCCGTCGTCGAGGTGCGTCACCGTCTCGCAGCGTGCGAACCATCGCGTGGGCGCGTCACCGCCGTCCAGGACGACGACGGCCACCGTGGCGTTCGCGGGCGGCGGGCCGTACGCCGCAAGGGCGTTCTGCGCGCTGTACACCGGCGGCAGCCCGGTGCCGAACCGGTCGATCGCCCCCGCCTCGCCGTAGTTGCCGGTGAGCACGACGGCGTGCGCCCGGTCGGCGGCCGGCAGCGCGGCGTACGCCGCCTCGACCTGCCGCACGTACGCGGGCCAGCCGACGGCGTCGCGCGCCGTCTGGTTGATGTCGCCGAAGGGTGTCGCACCGAGCACGTCGACCGGGATCAGGGGCAGCGCGATGACGGCGGAGCCGGCGGCGTTGAGCACGACGAGCGCCGCGACCGCGACCTGGCGCCCGCGCGTGCGCGCCCACCGCGCGACCACCACGGCGCCGGCCGCGAGGAACGCGCCCAGCAGGCTCCACGCGTAGTAGACCTGCGCGCCACCCACGAACGTGAAGGCGAGCAGCACCGGGTAGGCGACCACGAGGCAGCGCAGCGGCCGCCACTCCGGCCTGCGCCACAGCGCGACCATCCCCGCGACCCAGACCACGACGAGCGGCGGCCCGAGGGTCACGAGCTGGAACCACCACATGTCCACCCGGACGTCGCCGGCGTTGTGCTCGGCCAGGGCCCGGCCCATGGCGAGCTGCGGCCACCCGTTCACGGCCTGGTAGACGAGGTTCGGCAGCCCGACGACGAGCGCGGCCCCGACCGCCAGCCAGGGCCACCGCGTCGCCAGCACGCGCCGCGGCCCCGCGAGCGCCAGCCCGACCCCGATCGCGGCGAGCAGGGCGACGACCAGCAGCTTGTTGTACAGCCCGAGACCGGCGACGACGCCGGCGGCGAGCCACGCGCGCTGGTCGCGCAGCAGCGCCCGGGCGACGAGCCACAGCACCGCCGCCCATACGACCATGTCGAGGCTCGCGGTCAGCAGGGTGTGCCCGAAGATCAGCGGGGTGGCGGCGGTGCCGAACCCCCACGCGGCCAGGGCCTGCGCGCCGGCCCCGCCGCCGAGCTCGCGCGCCAGCAGGGCGACGAGAACGACCGCGGCGAGCAGGCTCAGCGTCGCGGGCGCCCGCAGCGCCGCGAGGGAGTCGGAGAGCGACGCCATGCCTCGCGCCACGAGCGGCGTCAGGGGAGGCTGGTCGACATACCCCCATGCAGGGCGCAGCAGTCGGAAGTAGAGCTCGTCGCGGTGGTAGCCGTAGCGGGTGCTCAGCGCCGTGAGGACCACGCCGAGCACCACGACGGCCAGGCCCACGTGCCGCCACGCGAACGCCGGCAGGCCCGGCGTCAGGGGCCGGGCCTCGGTGATCGTGCCTGCTTCCGCAGAGGTCACGGGAGCCACGGTAGGTCGCCTCCGCGCACCCGGCGAGACGGCGCCAGCGGTTTGCATGAGTATGCAACAGGATGCATACTCTTCCCGTGTCCAAGGTTCTTACGTCTCTCCCGGCCGGCGAGCGCGTCGGCATCGCGTTCTCCGGTGGTCTCGACACCTCCGTCGCCGTTGCGTGGATGCGCGAGAACGGGGCGATCCCGTTCACGTACACCGCCGACATCGGCCAGTACGACGAGCCCGACATCGCCTCGGTCCCGGGGCGCGCGACGGCGTACGGCGCCGAGGGCTCGCGCCTGGTCGACTGCCGGGAGGCGCTGGTCGAGGAGGGGCTCGCGGCCCTGACCTGCGGTGCCTTCCACATCCGCTCCGGCGGCCGGTCGTACTTCAACACGACGCCGCTGGGCCGCGCCGTGACCGGCACGCTCCTGGTGCGCGCGATGCTCGAGGATGACGTGCAGATCTGGGGCGACGGCTCGACCTACAAGGGCAACGACATCGAGCGGTTCTACCGCTACGGCCTGCTCGCCAACCCGAACCTGCGCATCTACAAGCCGTGGCTCGACGCCGAGTTCGTCACCGAGCTCGGCGGGCGCAAGGAGATGAGCGAGTGGCTGGCCGCGCACGAGCTGCCGTACCGCGACTCGACGGAGAAGGCGTACTCGACCGACGCCAACATCTGGGGCGCCACCCACGAGGCCAAGACGCTCGAGAACCTGGACACCGGGCTCGAGACCGTCGAGCCCATCATGGGCGTGAAGTTCTGGGACGAGTCCGTCGAGATCGCCCCCGAGACCGTCACGATCGGGTTCGAGCAGGGCCGCCCCGTCACGATCAACGGCCAGACCTTCGCGTCCGCCGTCGACCTGGTGCTCGAGGCCAACGCCGTCGGCGGCCGTCACGGCCTCGGCATGAGCGACCAGATCGAGAACCGCATCATCGAGGCCAAGTCGCGCGGCATCTACGAGGCCCCCGGCATGGCGCTGCTGTTCATCGCCTACGAGCGCCTCGTCAACGCGATCCACAACGAGGACACCCTCGCCCAGTACCACAACGACGGCCGCCGCCTCGGCCGCCTGATGTACGAGGGGCGCTGGCTCGACCCGCAGGCCCTCATGATCCGTGAGGCGCTCCAGCGCTGGGTCGGCTCCGCCGTGACCGGCAAGGTCACGCTGCGCCTGCGCCGCGGCGAGGACTACTCCGTCCTCGACACCACCGGCCCCGCGTTCAGCTACCACCCGGACAAGCTGTCGATGGAGCGCGTCGCCGACTCGGCGTTCGGCCCCACCGACCGCATCGGCCAGCTCACCATGCGCAACCTCGACATCGCCGACTCGCGCGCCAAGCTGGAGCAGTACGCGGCCCTCGGCCTGGTGGGCGGCGCGCACGCCGCGCTCATCGGTGCGGGCGAGACGACGCCGCTCATCGGCGAGCTCGAGCTCGAGGAGGGCGGCGCGCAGGCGATCGCCTCGCGCGGCCAGGCCCCGGAGGGCGAGCAGCTCCTGGACGCGGCCGCGATGGAGCTCGGCGTCGACTGAGACCCGCCTCGCTGGTTGGGCCCGCCGAGACCACCCACCGCCCGGGTCGCCCGGGTGCGGTGGTCTCGGCGGGCTCAACCGGCGGTGGGTGCTACGGCGCGTGGACGTCCGGGTCGTCGCGCAGCGTGTCCAGCAGGAGCGCGACGACGGCGTCCGGCCGCTCGAGCGCGGGCAGGTGCGCCGCCCACGGCAGCTCCATGTGCTCCGCGCCCGGTACCGACGTCGCCACGTGCGCGGCGATCTTGCGGAACTGCTCCAGGTCGTGCCCGCCGGAGACGACGAGCGTCGGCACGCTCACGCGCTGCAGGTCGACGTCGACCCGCGCCGGGCGCGGCCCCTGCCCGGTCGCGGCCTCGGCGGCGTCGGCGGCCAGCTGCACCTCGAACGCCCGGCGCTGCATCGCCGCGAGCGCCTCGCGCGCCGACAGCGGCGCGGCCTCGCCGAGCCAGGTGGCGACGTTGAGCCGCACGGCGCCCTCGACGTCACCGGCGTCGAGCAGCGCGGTCTCGGTGGCCTCGTAGGTCTCGGCGTCGGCGGTCGGCTCGACGCCGCGCAGGCCGGGGCAGAGCAGCACGAGCTGCCGTACGCGTGCGGGGTGCCGGGTGGCGAGCTCGAGCGCGACGCGCCCGCCGAGGGAGGCGCCCACGACGGCGGCGTCCGCGATGCCGAGGTGGTCGAGCAGGGCGGCGACGTCGTCGGCGTCGGCGTACTCCTCGGGCGGCAGCGGGGAGTCGCCGTAGCCGCGCAGGTCCGGGCGCACCACGCGGAAGGCGTGGCTCAGGGGTGCGGCGACGGGGTCCCACATGCGCCGGTCGGCGACGCCGGCGTGGAGCAGGACGATGGTGGGCGCGGCCTCGCCGGCGGGCGAGGCGTCGTCGTGGGCGAGCAGCATGCCCCCACGCTATAGGGCGACGGCGTGACGCCCGTCATGCCGAAAGGTCGAGTGTCATGAACACGCTGTAGGGGTCCGGGGCGTAGGTGCCGAAGGGCGGGCACTCGACGAACCCGTGCCGCGCGTAGAGGCGGCGGGCGGCTGCGAAGTAGTCCTGCGGGCCGGTCTCGAGGCTGACGCGCGCGTAGCTGCGGGCCGCGGCGAGCGCGAGCAGGCGGGCGAGGATGGCGGTCGCGACGCCGCGGCCGCGGGCGCCGTCGGCGGTGCGCATCGACTTCAGCTCGCCGTGGTCGGCGGTGAGCTGCTGCATCGCCCCGCACCCGAGCAGGGTGCCGTCGGCGGCTCGCGCGGTGAGGAACGTGACCCGCGGGTCCGCGAGCGCCGCGTGGTCCAGGGCGTGCACGGACTCGGCGGGGGAGGTCGCGTACATGTCGGCCAGGTGCTGGTCGAGGAGGGCGACGACGTCGGGGCGCGCGGGGGAGTCGACGGTCACGGCCGGGGGGAGCTCGCTCACGCGCGCCACGGTAGCCCGCGCGTGTTTCGGCGCGGTTGCCCCTGGCAGGCCGCCTTCATCTCTGGTGAAGTGTTCCCGGCCCGAGTGCCTGCATGGTCCCGCACGTCCACCGACTTCAGGGAGCACCGATGCACCAACGCACCACCTCCGTCCTGGCCGCGGCGGCCCTGGCCGCCGTCACCGCCGTCGGCGTCGCCGGGGTCGCCACGGCGACCCCGAACGGCAACGTCCCGGTCCGGCTGCTGGCCCTCAACGACTTCCATGGCAACCTCGACGTCCCGACGGGCTCGTCGGGGCGCATGGTCGACGAGAACGGCGTCACCGTCGAGGCGGGCGGCGCCGCGTATGTCGCGGCGTGGATGAAGCAGCTGGAGAACGAGAACACGCTGAAGGTCGCCGAGGGCGACCTCATCGGCGCCTCGCCGCTCGTCTCCGCCGCGTTCCACGACGAGCCCACGCTGCAGTTCATGAACGACCTCGGCATCACGGCCTCCGCCGTCGGCAACCACGAGTTCGACGAGGGCTACGCGGAGCTGTCCCGGCTCATCACCGGCGGCAGCCACCCGGTCGACGGCTCGCCGGCCGGCCCGTGGCAGGGCACGGACTTCACCTACCTGGGCGCCAACGTGCTGCTCGACGGCGCGACCGCGCTGCCCACGCTGCCCGGCTTCGAGGTTCTCCAGCAGGTGCCGCAGGGCCAGCTGAAGAAGCTGGTCGCCGAGTACGGCGTCCCCGCGCTGCCGCCGATCGCGGTGCGGCAGGTCAACGGCGTCAGGATCGGGTTCATCGGCGCGGTCACCGAGACGACGCCGACCATCGTGACGGCGTCGGGCATCCAGGGCCTGTCGTTCACGTCGGTGGTGAAGTCGGCAGAGTTCGGCTCCCAGCTGCTCGACCTGCTCGGCGTCGACGCCCAGGTGCTGCTGGTGCACGAGGGCGACAACGTGCTGTCCGGCAAGTCGCCCGACTCGTGCTCGACGACGGCCAACCCGGACGGCTCCGCCGGGGCGGGCACCCTCATCGCGCAGCAGGTGGACCCGCAGATCGACCTGATCCTTGCCGGCCACTCGCACCAGGCGTACGTCTGCCAGGTCACCGACCCGGCCGGCCACCCGCGCCTGTACAGCCAGGGCGGCTCGTTCGGCCGCGTCATCTCGCAGGCCGACTTCACCGTCGATCGCAAGAGCGGCGAGATCGTGCGCTCCTCGGTGACGGTCGACAACCACGTGGTGACGCACGACATCGCGCCCGACCCGGCCACCGCGGCGTTCGTCGACACCTGGAAGCAGCGCGTGTCGGCCGTCTCCGACAAGGCGATCGGATCCATCACCGCCGACCTGACGCGCGTCGCCGCCCCGACCGGGGAGACCACGCTGGGCGACGTCATCGCCGACGGCCAGCTGTGGGCCACGAAGGCCGGCGGCGGCGCGCAGGTCGCACTGATGAACCCGGGCGGCGTGCGCGCCGACCTGTCCTACGCGCCCGACGGCGTCGTCACCTACGGCGAGGCGTTCGCGGTGCAGCCGTTCAGCAACCTCATGCAGGTGATCCCGCTGACGGGCGCACAGCTCGACGCGCTGCTGGAGCAGCAGTGGACCGCGGCTCGCACCGCGGTGCTGCAGCCGTCGGCGTCGCTGCACTACACGTACACGCCGGCCAACGCGTTCGGGGACAAGGTCTCCGGCATCACGATCGACGGCGTGCCCGTGGACCCGGCGGCGACGTACAAGGTCGCGGCGAACAACTTCCTGGTCGGCGGCGGCGACGGGTTCTCCGTCTTCCTGCAGCCGGACCGCTCGCTGATCTGGAGCGGCCCGATCGACCTCGACGCGTTCGCGGCCTACCTGACGGCCAGCTCGCCGGTCGCACCGCCGGCGCTGAACCGGATCGCGCTGGGTTGACGGTCTCGCGGGTGGGCGGCGGCATGCCGCCCACCCGCGGGCGTCAGGGGGTTGCAGGAAATAGGAATCACTGGGATTCCTGAACGGTTGAAAGACCCCGTGAAGAAGAAGATCGGGTTCCTCTCCTTTGGCCACTGGACGCCCCACCCGACGTCCCGCACCCAGTCCGCCTCCGACGCGCTGCTGCAGTCGATCGAGCTGGCCGTCGCGGCCGAGGAGCTCGGGGCCGACGGCGCCTACTTCCGCGTGCACCACTTCGCCCGGCAGCTGGGCTCACCATTCCCGCTGCTCGCCGCCGTCGGCGCCCGGACCAGCCGCATCGAGATCGGCACGGGCATCATCGACCTGCGGTACGAGAACCCGCTGTACATGGCGGAGGACGCCGGGGCCGCGGACCTCATCGCGGGCGGGCGCCTGCAGCTCGGCATCTCCCGGGGGTCACCCGAGCAGGTGGTCGACGGGTGGCGCTACTTCGGGTACGAGCCCGCCGAGGGCGACACCCCGGCCGACATGGCACGCAAGCGCGCCCAGACGTTCCTGCAGGTGATCGAAGGGCGCGCGTTCGCGCAACCCAGCCCCCGCCCGATGTTCCCGAACCCGCCCGGGCTGCTGCGCGTCGAGCCCTACTCCGAGGGCCTGCGGGAGCGGATCTGGTGGGGCGCCGGCTCGGACGCGACCGCGCGCTGGGCGGGGGAGCTGGGCATGAACCTCATGAGCTCCACGCTCAAGGACGACGAGACGGGCGAGCCCTTCCACGTCCAGCAGCGCAAGCAGATCGAGGCGTTCCACGAGGCATGGAAGGCGGCCGGGCACGAGCGCACGCCGCGCGTGTCGGTCAGCCGGTCGATCTTCGCGCTGGTCAGCGACGAGGACCGCGCCTACTTCGGCGGCAGGGGCGACGACACCGACCAGGTCGGCATGATCGACGAGACCACCCGCGCGATCTTCGGCCGCTCCTACGCGGCCGAGCCCGACGCGCTGATCGCCGAGCTCGCGGGCGACGAGGCGGTCGCCGCCGCCGACACCCTGCTGCTCACGGTGCCCAACCAGCTCGGCGTCGAGTACAACGCGCACGTGATGGAGGCGATCCTCACGCACGTGGCCCCGGCCCTGGGCTGGCGATGACGGCGCTCGACGTCGATCTCATCGCCACTGCTCCCACTTTGCGATCGCCTGGGAAGCCGCGGCCGTATCCCCGAGGCGGGCCGATTCTGGCCAGGGCGGCTGCTCAGCTAGCTCATCCGGCGAAGCCACGTCCGGCAGCGGCCGAGGTCACCCGCTCAGAATGAGGCGACCCAGCCGGCCCTCCAACGAGACTTTCACCTCGGAGACAGTGGCGTGCTGTCCGTGGACGGCGTGGGTTACGGCCGGAAGGACGAACAGTGAGCGGTTCGAGTCCTCTTCCTCGCCCCGAGGCCACGGCCATCGCCGGGACCGCTCAGAGTCTGCTCAGCCGGCATGCGGAGCAGACCGGCCTGCTCGCCGCCTCGGCTATGGCGCCGCAGACGTTGGAACGCTCTCTGGGTCCACGGTCGTTGGGCGACCAGGCCGTGATCACCGGCGTCGTGACCGTCCTGTCGTATGCGGCGACGGTCGCCACCCAGGACACGCTCGCCGCCGTAGTGTCGGCCCTGCCGTCGACGAGCCGGGCCGGGGATGTGCGGTCACGGCTTCTGCTCGTCAACGCCGTCACCGTCCCGTTGGGGCTCGGCGTCGCACGCGCCCTTCCTGTGCGCGAGGACGAGCGGGCCTTACGGAGCGTCCTTCGGCAGGCGGCGTGGCGGAGCGCCGCCACGGGGCTCGGGGGCGTGCTGGTCATCGGCGGCGACTGGGTCGCCACGAGCCTCGACCGCCGCCTCGGCACACACGGGCGGCTGTCGCGACTGCCGCTGGCTGTGCCCATAGGAGTCCTCGTCGCAGCCGGTCTCGAATGGAACCGCCGGCGCACTGTGGTGGACGAGGGTCCAGTCTCCCCGACGCCGGGCCTCGTGGTCTTGGCCGGGTCCTTGGGCGCGGGCCTGGGTGTCACCGCCGGGGTCGCCGCCCTGGCGGTCGGCGAAGCTCGGCTGGCCTCGGCGCTCGGTGGGGCGCTGGCTGCACGGCTGCCCGGATCGGCCCTCACGTGGCGCCTGGCTGGCCACGCGGCGGTCCTCTCCATCGTGGGTGGCGCCACCTCTATGGCGTGGCAACGAGCAATGCAACGGATCGAAAGGGCCACCACCACGGTCGATCCGGTCCTCGAGAGCGGGGAGGACAGCTCAGCGGTCCTGGCGACGTGCAGCGGGAGCGACGCCAGCCTGGTCACCTGGAAGGGCATGGGTCGTGAGGGACGGCGGCACGTGCTCACGACGGTTCGGGCCCGTCCCTGGGCGGGTCGGCCGGCCGGGCTTCCGGACCTGTCCATTTCCACGGTGACCGGCGAGCCGGCGATCGACGACCCGGTGGAGGTCTACGTGGGACTCGACAACGCGCCATCGCCGAAGGCTCGCGTCGAGCTGGCGCTGGCTGAGATGGACCGAACAGGGGCGTGGGACCGCTCACTCGTCATGCTGGTGTCTCCGACCGGAACCGGATACGTCAACTACTGCGCCGTCGCCGCTGCCCAGTACCTCACCCGCGGCGACGTAGCAACGGTGACCCTCCAGTACTCCAAGCGTCCATCGCCGCTGTCGCTGGGCATGATCGACGATGCGCGTGAGCAGAACCGCCTCCTGTGGTCGAGGGTCGTCGAGCGCGTGCGCGACCTGCCGGGCGAGCGGCGCCCGAGAGTCGTCCTGTTCGGCGAGAGCCTCGGAGCCCACACCAGCCAGGACGTGTTCCTCCACTGGGGAACGCTCGGGCTGCGAGCACTGGGCATCGAGCGCGCACTGTGGGTGGGAACTCCCTACGCCAGTCGCTGGGCCCAGGAGGTCGTCCGTGGCGGACGGGCCGACACGGACGAGGACCTTGTGGCGGTCGTCAACGACTTCGGCCAGGTCGAGGCGATGCCGGACCCGCGCCGCAGCCGACTGAGGTACGTCATGGTGAGCCACGACAACGACGGCGTGACCAAGTTCGGCACCGACCTGTTGCTTCGGCAGCCCGCATGGCTTCAAGGCCCGAGGTCACCGATCGAGGACGTGTCGCCGTACAGCCAGCGGGGAGTCCCGCCGAGAATGCGTTGGCGACCGATCACGACCTTCATGCAGCTGCTCGTGGACATGAAGAACGCGCAGACTCCAGGCCTCTACCAGGCGTCGAAGCACGACTACCGGCCGGATCTGACCCGCTTCATCAACGAGGTCTATAGCCTGGGCGCGGCAGAGGAGCAGCTCGTGCGGGTGGAGGCCGCCCTGGCTCAGCGGGAACAGGTCCGCGAACGGCTCTTCCACGAGGCCGAACCTGTCACTTCGCCGCGTCCCTAGCCATCACCATCCCGGCAGACGCCGTCCGAGGTCAGGCGCAGATCAGCGCTGGCACTGCTCGGCCTATCCCCTTCACGGTCAATGGATCCTGACCGCAGACCGGGCGCTTGGGACCGTGTTCGAGCCCTCCTGTCCGAAAGCCGGTAGCCCGCCTTCCTCCGTGGGAGGCGGGCTATCGTTTGCGAGCGCGAATGAGTAGCGCGGGACGGTCGCCGCCAAGGTCCCGTCGTGATTGGGTGACCTCCGCTTGCCGCGCTCGGTTAACGACGGGGCACTGGCTTTGCGCCGGCGCCGACCAGCCGCAGGAACGTGAGCACCCGCCCAGTCGCGGTCGCCGCGACCGTCGGGTCGAAGTCGGGGTGGCCCGGCTCGGCGAACAGGTGACCCTCGCCCGGGTACACGAAGAGCTCCGCCCCCGGGACCTGGGCATATTCCGCCTCGGCGTCCGGCTCGCGGAACTCGTCACCCGCCGACACGTGGGCCTGCGACGGCACCCCCGCCGGCCAGGTCGCCTCCCACCAGGACGGCGCGACCGTGCCGTACAGGAAGAACGCCCCCAACGCCCCCGGCCGGGCCAGCACCTGCTCGGCCGCGCGTGCAGCGCCCATCGACATGCCGCCGTAGACCAGGTGCGGTGGCAGCGAGGCGACGGCTTCAGCCGCCCTGCCCGCGAACACGTCCTCGCCTACTGCGTCTGCCCAGGCGACACCCTCGCGGGTGACGGGAAACGTGCGCCCTTCGAAGAGGTCGGGCGTGTGGACCGTGTGCCCGTCGTCCTGCAGCATCCGGGCGAAGGCGCGCACCCCGTCGGTGAGCCCGCCCGCATGGTGAAAGAGCACGACCTCGGCCATACCGCCAGGCTACGCAGCGGCCCGCCAGGCTACGCAGCGGCCCGCACGGGTGCGCGGGCGCCCCGCGACCCGCCGAGAGGCACCGTGCGCGAGGGCTGCACCGACCGTGGCACTCCGGGCGTCCGACGGCCCCGTGACGGTCGAGCACACTAGGCCGCGTGGAAGACGTGTTCAGCGAACACCTGACGGCATGGCGTGAGTACACGCAGACACCGTGGGCCCGGATCCGATACGGCGTCGTCGGTGAGGTGCTACGCCGCGAGAGCACCCGGCTCGGGGCCCGGATCCGGGTGCTCGACGTCGGCGGCGGAGACGGCATGGACGCACTGCCCTTGGCCGCGGCCGGGCACGACGTCACGATCGTGGATCCCTCCGAGTCGTGGCTCAGCGAGGCTCACCGGCGGGCCGAAGCAGCAGGCACCGAGATCACCACGATCCGCGGCGGCCTGGACGACCTGCCCGCCGGCGAATGGGACCTGGTCCTCTGCCACTTCGTGCTCCGCTACCGGCCCGCCGACGCCGGCGACGTCGACGCCCTTGCACGACGAGTCCGACCCGGAGGGCGCCTCTCCCTCATGGACGTCAACCCGGCCGGGCGGATCCTGCGCGAGCTGCTCAACGCCGGCCCCACGGCGGCGCTCGCAGAGCTCCACGCCGAGCGAGCGACGGTCGAGACTTTTAAGACCGACGCGCGAAAGGTCGAGGTGCAGGCGATCCAGGCGGAGGCAGAAGTGGCAGGCCTTTCGGTCGCCGGCCTGTACGGCATCCGGATCGCGAATGATCTGCTGGTCGACAACACCGCCAAGCACGACCCCGCCTTCTTCGAGGAGCTCTTGGCGCTCGAGGTCCAGCTGTGCGACCGCGAACCCTTCAACCGGATCGGGTTCGCCTGGCAGCTGCTCCTCGAACGCTGACCGCCCACCAGCGGGACCGACCCCGGTACCGTCCGGCACGGCACCCCAGGGTGACGCGCCACGCCGCGTCCGGGCGGAGCCTCGAAGCATGACCACCACCTCCAGCACCCACCCGTTCAGGTTCGGCGTCGTCGCCGCGCAGGCCCCCACGGGGTCCGCGTGGACCGACCTCGCTCGTCGCGTGGAGCAGCTCGGCTACGACACGCTGGTCATGCCCGACACCGTGGCCCACGGCCTGGCGGTGTTCCCGGCGCTCGCGCACGCCGCGCAGGCGGTTGCCCGGCTGCGGGTGGGCACGTACGTCCTGGCGAACGACCTGCGGCACCCGGTCGCCGTCGCCAAGGAGGCCGCCACGCTCGCCGTCCTGACCGGCGGCCGGTTCGAGCTCGGGCTGGGCGCGGGCCGCCCCGCCGCCGAGGCGGACTTCGCGATGCTCGGGCTGCCGTGGGGCGCGCCCGGCCTGCGGGTCTCGCGCCTGGAGCAGTCGGTGGCGATCGTGCGCAGCCTTCTCGCGGGCGAGACGGTCACCGTCGACGGTCCGCACTACACGGCTCACGATGCGCGCATCCTCCCGCCCGGCCTGGACGTGCCGCCGGTGCCGCTGCTGATCGCCGCCCACGGGCCGCGCATGCTGCGCCTCGCAGGGTCGGCGGCCGACGTCGTCGCGCTCGGCGTGCCGCCGCAGACCGACCTGGCCGCGGCCGCAAAGCTGGCCGAACAGGTCGCCGCCGCCGCGGCCGGGCGCCGGGTGGAGGTCAACGTCAACCTCATGGCCGTGGGCGACGCCGTGCCCCGCTACCTCGCCGGACGGCTGGACCCCGCTGCGCTCGACGGGTCGGTGGCGGCCGTCGCCGGAGACCCGGAGCGGGCCGCCGAGCAGCTCCTGGAGCGACGCGACCGGCTCGGCCTGTCGTACCTCCTGGTCGCGGACGAGCTCATGGAGACCTTCGCCCCGACGGTCGCGAGGCTAGCGGGCCGGTAGGGGTCGATGGCAGCGTGGACCCTATGACCACGCACACGCTCCGCTCCGTCGACGTCGCCGGGCTGACCGTCTCCTACAGGGAGGCGGGCGACCCGGCCGCCCCACCGCTCCTCCTGCTGCACGCCCTGGGCGAGGGCTCGGTGTCCTGGGACCCGCTGCTCGAGCCGCTGGCCGCGCTCGGGTACCGCGTGCTGGCACCGGACGCCCGCGGGCACGGCGGCAGCGGCCGGGGGGAGTACACCTTCGAGCGGCTGCGCGACGACGCGACCGGCTTCCTGGAGGCGCTCGCGATCGACGAGGCCGACGTCGTCGGGCACTCCATGGGGGCGCTGACGGCGGTGCTCGTCGCGATCGCCGAGCCGGACCGCGTGCGGCGCCTCGTACTGGAGGACGCCGGCCCCGAGCGCGGCGGGCGGCAGTACGACCCGTTCGACGAGCCCGACGAGGAGCTGCCGTTCGACTGGCCCGTCGTCAACGCGATCCGCGCCCAGCGCAGCGACCCCGACCCCAACTGGTTCGCCGACGCGCAGCGCATCGCCGCGCCGACGCTCGTCATCGCGGGCGGCCCCGACAGCACCATGCCGCAGGCCGAGCTGCACGACCTCGTGGCGGGGATGCCCGACGCCCGGCTCGTCGAGATCCGAGCGGGCCACATGGTGCACGACGACGCACCCGAGGCCTGGCTCTCGGCGGTGACCGCGTTCCTGGGCCCCGCTGCTGACGACGCCGGGAGGTGACACGATCGGGTTCATGGACGACGTCTCACCGGAACGCGTGCGCGACCTGGCGCTGCTGCGCCGTGTGCGTGACCGCATGGACCGGGAGTACGCGCAGCCGCTCGACGTCGCTGCCCTGGCCCGCGGGGTGCACATGTCCGCGGGGCACCTGAGCCGGCAGTTCAAGGCCGCCTACGGCGAGTCGCCATACAGCTACCTGATGACGCGGCGCGTCGAGCGGGCGATGGCCATGCTGCGCGGCAGCGACATGTCGGTGACCGACGTGTGCTTCGCCGTCGGGTTCTCCTCGCTCGGCACGTTCAGCACCCGGTTCACGGAGCTGGTCGGCATGCCGCCCAGCGTGTACCGGCGCGAGGCCGCGGGGGACGCGGCCGGGCTGCCGTCGTGCGTGGTCAAGCGGGTCACCAGACCGGTCAGGAATCGAGAAGCGAGGCGTACCAGCCCGGTCCTAGGTTGACGGACATGGACATCACCATTCACACCAGCTTCCTTCCCACCACCGACCCCGAGGCCTCCCTGGCCTTCTACCGTGACGCGCTCGGCTTCGAGGTCCGCCTCGACGTCGGCAAGGGCACGATGCGCTGGATCACCGTCGGCCCCAAGGACCAGCCCGACACGGCCATCGTGCTGCACCCGCCGGCCGCGGACCCGGGCATCACCGAGGACGAGCGTCGCACCATCGCCGAGATGATGGCCAAGGGCACGTTCGCCACCATCGTCCTGGCCACACCCGACCTCGACGCCACGTTCGAGCGCATCGCCGCGACCGGTGCCGAGGTCGTCCAGGAGCCGACCGACCAGCCGTACGGGATCCGGGACGCCGCGTTCCGCGACCCGGCGGGCAACCAGGTCCGGCTCGACCAGGCCTGAGCCACCCTCACCGAAGGAGGCGCACCGATGGTCTCCCGCTTCTCCCGCTGGATGCAGCACCGGGCCAACGCCCGGGCGATCACCAAGATCCAGTCGGGCAACGCCACCATGATGGGCATGGAGCTGCTGGTGCTGCAGACGGTGGGCCGCCGCACCGGCAGGCCGCGGCAGACGCCCGTGGCCTGGTTCCCCGACGGCGAGCGCCGCTGGCTCGTCGTGGCGTCCGGCGGCAGCGACCACCACCCGGACTGGTACCTCAACCTGCGCGCCCACCCCGAGGCGGCGTCCGTGATGCTGCCGCACGGCGCCGTCGTCCCGGTGACGCCGCACCAGCTCGACGGCGCCGAGCGGGAGCGGGCGTGGCAGGCCATCGTGTCTGCCGTGCCCCGGTTCGCGAAGTACCAGGCGAAGTCCGGCCGCCCGTACCCCGTCGTCGAGCTGGTCGGCGCCGACGCGGCGGACCGATGACGGCGGCAGGGACGTCGCCGCGCCGCTACCTTGACCTGAAGCGTCGACAAGGGGGACACCGATGAGCGCGACCACCGCCGACAGCCACGACGTCATCCGCGTGCAGGGCGCGCGGGAGAACAACCTCAAGGACGTCACGGTCGACCTGCCCAAGCGGCGGCTGACGGTGTTCACCGGCGTCTCCGGCTCGGGCAAGAGCTCGCTGGTGTTCGACACCATCGCCTCGGAGTCGCGGCGCCTGATCAATGAGACATACTCGACGTTCCTGCAGACGTACATGCCGTCCACCGGGCGTCCCGACGTCGACATCCTCGAGGGCCTGACGACGGCGATCGTCGTCGACCAGGAGCGGCTGGGGGCCAACCCGCGCTCGACCGTGGGCACGGTGACCGACGCCCACGCCATGCTGCGCCTGCTCTACAGCAAGGTGGGGGAGCCGTATGTCGGGCCACCCACCGCGTTCTCCTTCAACGTGCCCACGTCCGTGGCGTCCGGCATGTTCGAGACCCAGCGCGCCGACCACGTCGAGAAGCAGACGGTGCGCAAGAAGGTCTACCTCGGCGGTATGTGCCCGCGCTGCGAGGGCAGGGGAGAGGTGTCCGACCTCGACCTGTCCGCGATCGTCGACGAGTCCCGGTCGCTGCACGAGGGCGCGATCCTCGTGCCGGGGTATACGGCCGACGGGTGGATGGTGAAGGCGTTCGCCGAGTCCGGGTTCGTCGACCCCGACAAGCCGATCAAGGACTACACGGTCCGCGAACGGGACGACCTGCTCTACAAGACGCCGACGAAGGTCAAGGTCGCGGGGATCAACATGTCCTACGAGGGCCTGATCCCCAAGCTGCAGAAGTCGATCTTCTCCAAGGACCCGGACGCCATGCAGCCGCACATCCGCGCCTTCGCGGAGCGTGCCGCCACGTTCGGCACCTGCCCCGAGTGCGAGGGCACACGGCTCACGGCCGGCCCGCGCGAGTGCAAGATCGACGGCAGGTCCATCGCCGACGTCGCGAAGATGCAGGTCAGCGACCTGACCGCGTGGCTGGGCGGCCTCGACCTGCCCGAGGCGGGCCCCCTGCTGGGCGCCCTCCAGGCCGCGCTGGCGTCCTTCGTCGAGCTCGGCCTGGGCTACCTGTCACTGGACCGCGCCTCGGGCTCGCTCAGCGGCGGGGAGGCGCAGCGCATCAAGCTGCTGCGCCACCTCGGCTCCGCGCTCACCGACGTCACCTACGTCTTCGACGAGCCCACCATCGGCCTGCACCCGCACGACATCCAGCGCATGAACTCGCTGCTGCTCCAGCTGCGGGACAAGGGCAACACCGTGCTCGTCGTCGAGCACAAGCCGGAGACGATCGCGATCGGCGACCACGTCGTCGACATGGGCCCCGGCGCCGGCCCCGACGGGGGCGAGATCGTCTTCGAGGGCACGGTCGACGAGCTGCGCGGCTCCGGCACCCTCACGGGCAAGCACCTGGACGACCGCGCCCGCATCAAGGACGCCGTGCGTCCCCCGAAGGGTGCCATCGAGATCCGGGGCGCGTCCGAGCACAACCTCCAGGACGTCGACGTCGACATCCCCCTCGGAGTACTGACGGTCGTGACGGGCGTGGCCGGCTCGGGCAAGAGCTCCCTGGTCCACGGCTCGCTCGCCAAGCACGACGACGCCGTCGTCATCGACCAGGGCGCCATCCGCGGGTCGCGGCGCTCCAACCCGGCCACCTACACCGGCCTGCTGGAACCGATCCGCAAGGCGTTCGCCAAGGCGAACGGCGTCAAGCCGGCGCTGTTCAGCGCGAACTCCGAGGGAGCGTGCCCCACCTGCAAGGGCAACGGCGTCATCTACACCGAGCTCGGCTTCATGGACACGGTGACCACGCCCTGCGAGGACTGCGGCGGCAAGCGGTTCATGGCGTCCGTGCTGGAGTACGAGCTGGGCGGCAAGGACATCTCCGCGGTCCTGTCCATGCCGGTCGCCGAGGCCGAGGCGTTCTTCGCCACGGACGGCGCCGCGCCGCTACCCGCCGCGCACGCGATCCTCGACCGGCTCGTCGACGTCGGGCTCGGTTATGTCAACCTGGGCCAGCCGCTGACGACGCTCTCCGGGGGAGAGCGGCAGCGCATCAAGCTCGCCTCCCAGATGGGGGAGAAGGGCGGCCTCTACGTCCTGGACGAGCCCACGACCGGCCTGCACCTCGCCGACGTCCAGAACCTGCTCGCGCTGCTGGACCGGCTCGTGGACGCAGGCCGCTCGGTGATCGTCATCGAGCACCACCAGGCGGTCATGGCACACGCCGACTGGATCATCGACCTCGGCCCCGGCGCCGGGCACGACGGCGGACGCGTCGTGTTCGAAGGGACGCCCGCCGACCTCATCGCCGCCGGCACGACCCTGACGGCACAACACCTGGCGCAGTACGTCGCACGCTGACTGCCGCCCGTGCGGCCTGGCGAGAGGAGCCCAGACCTCACGCGCGGCCTGCGGCGCGTCCGCTACGTTGCACCCGTGATCCGCGAGGCAGCAGCCGAGGACTTCCCGGCCATCGTCCGGCTCTACCGCCAGCTCACCCCCAGGGACCCGATCGTCGAGGGCGCGCCCCACCGTGACGCGTTCGAGACGATCCTCAAGACCCCCGGGCTCACCCTCATGGTCCTCGAGCTCGACGGGACGGTGGTGGCGACCACCTACCTCAACGTCATCCCGAACATCACCCGCGGGGCATCGCCCTACGCCGTGATCGAGAACGTGGTCGTCGACGAGGCCGTCCGCGGGACCGGGCTCGGGAAGCGGATCATGGCCGCGACGCTCGACGCCGCCTGGGCGGCCGGCTGCTACAAGGCCATGCTCCTGACGGGGTCCACGAACCCGGTGACGCACGCGTTCTACCGCAGCTGCGGCTTCTCACCCGACGCGAAGCAGGCCTACCTCGCGCGACCGTGAACGACGGAGGCGACCGATGGCCGACAAGATCGACTTCACGAAGACCCTCGACAGCTACCACGCGAAACGAGGCGAGTTCCGGATCCTCCACGTGCCGCCGCTGCAGTACCTCATGATCGACGGCCACGGCGACCCGAACACGTCGCCCGCCTACACCGCGGCGCTCGAGGCGCTCTACCCCGTGGCGTACAAGCTGAAGTTCGCCAGCAAACACGAGCGCGGACGCGACTACGCCGTCCCGCCCCTGGAGGGCCTGTGGTGGTCCGCAGACATGGAAGTCTTCACCGCGTCACGCGACAAGTCGCAGTGGGACTGGACCATGATGCTCATGGTTCCCGACTGGACCGACGACCCGGCGCTCGCGGCCGCCGTCGAGCAGGCCGGCGCCAAGAACCCACCCGCGCGTCTCGGCGACGTCCGCCTGCAGCCGCTGGCCGAGGAGCGTTGTGTGCAGACGTTGCACGTCGGGTCGTTCGACGACGAGGGCCCCGTGCTGCAGCGGATGCACGACGAGTTCATCCCCGGGCACGGGCTGCGCATGGACGGCATGCATCACGAGATCTACTTCAGCGACGTGCGCAGAGTCGCACCGGAGACGTGTTCTTCGATGACGTCGAGCGCGAGTTCGTGTCCTGGGCACGATCGCGCTGAGGAGCCGGCAGGGTCTCGCCTTCGCCACTTGCTCCAGCGCCTGCGACGTCGACCTGGGGTTCGAGCTCAACGTGTCGCGCGACCGTAGGTGCATTTCTTGGTTGACTGTCCAGACCGATGGCCGATCGAGGAATGGACACCCGATGACCGTGTTCGACAACGCGCCCGCGCCGCTGGGGGAGTACTACCGCATCCTGACCGCCGGGATCGACGCCTACGCTGACGGCGAGGAACTCCTGCCGATCCTCGATGCGAAGCTGGACTTCGAGGGTCCCATCGCGGGCCGCCTCGCCGGAGCCGCTCGCTTCCTCGTCGGCGTCCGGGGATTCATCGCCAACGTCAAGAGCATCAGCCCGATCCACCTCGTGGCCGACTCCGGACACGCGGCGACCCTGTACGACGCCGAGCTGCCCGGCGGCACCGTCCGGTTCTCCGAGTTCTTCGTCATCCAGGACGGCAGCATTCGGGAACTCAGAATCCAGTACGACCCCGCCGACTACACCGCCAAGGGCGGTCGCTAACCCCTCGAGGCAGCTCGAGGGCAGTCGAGCGAGCCAGGTGCTCTTGCCACGCCCCGATATGTCCGCCGAATGCATGCTGAGGACCTTCCACCCGCCGGTCGCACCGCACTCGTCACCGGTGTCTCACGACGCAAGGGCATCGGGTACGCCGTCGCCCGCGGACTCGCTCGGCTCGGGGCGAGCGTGTTCACGCACGACTTCGCGCCCCACGACGCGGACCAACCCTGGGGCGGTGACGACCTCGCGGCCGTCGCGGACGGTGTCCGACAGGCGCTACGCGGCACCGCCGTCTCCGGCCGCGCGAGCGCAGACCTGCGCGATCCCCAGCAGCTCGACGCGTTGTTCTCGACGGCTCGGGGACTGACCGGCGCCGTGCACATCCTCGTGTGCAACCACGCGCGCAGCGGCGGCGACGGGTCCATCTTCGACATGACCCCCGAAGTGCTCGACGAGTTCTGGCAGACGAACACACGCTCCACGATCCAGCTGACACAGCGCTTCGCGAGGCAGTTCCGCACGCACGCGGCCGGGACGAGGCCGGGGGAGCGGCAGACACGCACGGCGCCGGCCGACCCCGCCAGCGCGCCGAAGGTCATCTGGATAACGTCCGGTCAGTCGGACGGACCGATGCGCGGAGAGGTCGCCTACGCGGCCTCCAAGGCGGCGCTCGCGGGCGTGACAGCGACGGTTGCCGCCGAGCTTCTTGAGCTTGGCATCGTCCTGAACACGGTCAACCCCGGGCCGGTGAACACCGGCTACCTGGACCCGGAGTCGACGGATCGACCGCTCGAAGAGCTGGAGGCGCTGCGGGCTGCGACGCCGTTCGGGCGGTGGGGCGAACCCACCGATCCGGCGCGGCTGATCGGATGGCTCGTCAGCCCGGCCGGGTCATGGGTTGTCGGGCAGGTGCTCACGACGGACGGCGGCTTCGGGCTTCAGTGAGCTGGGCTCAGTGCCGGAGGAGCGTCGGTCAGCTGTCGCGGTAGGTGTCGTGCATCAACCTAGTTGGCACCGGTCAGGGCTCTGACGTGCAGTGCGACAACGAGCTTGACGCGCATGTCGGCTAGAACCGCCAGACCAGCAAGCCAACCGGAACAGACGCGGCTCCAGGGGCGGGCGCCCGCCGAAGCTCGACCGCGAGACCCACAACTGGCGCATCGTGGTCGAGCGGTCCTTCAGCCTGCTCGGACAGTGGCGGCACGGAGCCTCCTGAAGCGTGAGGGACTCCTACAGCAGGCAGCAACCTGGCGAGTTCACGACAGCGGCCCGCGGCAGCCCGTCGCCGTAGTGTTGCCTTGTGGCCAAGAGGATGCTGCCGAACCTCGCTTCCGAACTGGCGCCTGAAGTGATTGCGGAACTGCTCGGTCGGCACCGGGAAGACCGGTGGGCTCCTCGGGAAGGCGCGGCCCACCTGGCCGCGGCACCTCGCGCTGCTCAGGGCCACCCCACGTAACCCGTCAGATCACCGTTGCGCATGGCTCACAACCCGGCACCGACGCCGCCTGACCCGGTCACCGCCGCACCGACGGCCCACAACCTGCCCATCATCGACGCGGTGCAGACCGTCCTGCGCAAGTACACGAAGTTCGAAGGGCGCGCCAGCCTGGCCGAGTACTGGTGGTGGAACCTCGCCGTGGCCCTTGCCTTCGTCCCCTGGTTCGTCGTCTACCTGGCCAGTCTCACGTTCACCAACTCCGGCAACACCGTGATCGGCGCCATCGTGGCCATCCCGACGGTGCTGCTCCTGCTGGCGCTGTCGCTCGGCTCGATCGTGCTGAGCATTGCCGTGACAGTTCGCCGGCTCCACGACACAGACCAACCCGGCTCCTTGTGCTTCCTCGCGCTCATTCCGCTGGTCGGCAGCATCATCCTGCTGGTCCTCACGGTGGCCGGGGGCACCTGCGGGGACAACCAGTACGGGCCTGACCCGCTGGGCCGGGCCGCGGTGTTCCCGCCTGCCCCCCAGGCACTGGGCGCACCCGCCGGCGATTCCCTCGACCGGCTTCGACGCCTCGGCGACCTGCACGCCTCCGGCGTCGTGTCGGACGGTGAGTTCGCGGCGATGAAGGCCGAGATCCTCGAAGGCCGGTGACCCTACGCCGCGTGCGGCGGTATCCGAGCGCGGCAGCCCTGGACAGCACGTGGGGACGGGGCCCCTCGAGGCCACTCTCGGCGATCTCACCAGCGAACCGATAATGCACATTATGTCAATTCGTTCCTGAGAAGCGCCCCTCCGGCGCTCCCCTCAGTGCCTGTGCCAGCGCTCCCGCGCGCGTCGGAGCGTCAGCGCTGCCGCGCCGCACACGAGCCCCCACAGCGCACCCGCACCGAGCAGCACCGCGAGCTCGACCGGACGCACCAGCGGCCCGGCGGGCTTGCCGTCGAAGACCCACGTCGTGCCGAGCGCCAGCACGGCCGCTGACGCCGCCTGCACCAGACCGGCCGCCACGAGCGTCGGGATGGCAGGTGTGCTGCGCCGTGCCGCGACCACGACGACCCACACCACCGAGACGGCGACCGTGATCCAGACTGCCGCCAGGCCGAGGTCCGTGTGCGCCGCCCTCGCGACGACGGCCGCGACCGGCCGCGCCAGCCCCAGCAGCCCCAGCACGACGGCGGTCGGCCACGCGACCCGCTGCCACGGCGCTGTCCCCTGGTGATCAGGGTCGGGTCGCGCGGACTGGGTCATGCCCTGCACGCTAGGTTCCCGCCGGTCTGCGCCACATCGGGTGCCCCCCGGAAACCGACCCTGGACCCTGCCCGAGGCACCCTGAGTGTAGGCTAATTCGGACAAATACCCCAAACCAGTGTGTATGGTACAACACAGTGTTGTGACATCACGTCGGCCGGGCGTCAGTGTCGGACGCTTCTTCTACCCTGAGCCACGTCATCGCAGGTCGGCGTGTTGCCGCGCGCGCTCCCCGACACCAGGAGGTCCCGTTGGTCGCCCCACCCCGGCTCACCCTCCTCACCGTCGCCGAGGCCGCCGACCGCTACCTCGACGCCGTGCGCAAGGACGCCGTCCGGGGCGTCCTGTCCCCCACCACCGCCCGCAGCTACACCCGCGACATCGGCGAGCTGACCCGCCTGCTCGGCCCCGACCGGGTGCTCGACGACGTCACCGGCGACGACGTCGACGACGCCCTCGTGGCCTACCAGTCGCTCCCCGACGGCCGCTTCACCGACCCGGCCCGCAAGCGCGGCCCCGGCCGCGCGACCGCGACGGTGAACCGGTTCCGGCAGTCCGCCACCCGGTTCTTCACGCACGCCGCGCGGGAGTGCTGGGTGCAGGCCGACCCGATGCTGTGGGCCGCGCCCCCGGCCCGCGTGCGCGGCGGCCTGCGCGTGGCGAGAACGGCGCTGTCGTCGGCGGCTGCGCAGGCGCTGCTGGCCACGACGTCGGACACCCCGGCCCCCGCGCCCGCCGCGGCCCGCCGCGACCAGGACCTCGCCCTGCGCGACCGCCTGGTCGTCGCCCTGCTCCTGGTGCTGGGCCCGCGCGTGTCCGAGCTCGCGGGTGCCGACGTCGCCGACTTCGCGCGCGAGCCCGACCAGACGCGGTGGCGCATCGTCGGCAAGGGCGGCGCCGTGCGCACCGTCGCCCTCAGCCCACCCCTGGCGGCCACCCTCGAGGACTACCTCACCGGGCTGCGCCCCCGCCTGGCCGCGCTGCGCCCGCACGACGACGACGCGCAGCGCGCGCTGCTGCTCACCTGGCGCGGGCGGCGCGCCGACCCGCAGACGGTCCGGGGTCTGCTCGCGCGCGCCGTCGAGCGCATGCCGCCCGCCTACCGGCGGCCGGCCACGCCGCACGCGCTGCGGCACACCACGGCGACGCTGCTGGTGGCGCAGGGCTGGGACGTCAAGGTCGTGGCCGAGCTGCTCGGTCACGCGTCGATCGCCACGACCGGCGTCTACCTCGACCGGATCGAGGGCGAGCTCGCGGCGGCGATCCGCGCCCACCCACTGTCCGCCGCGCTGGACGCCACCCTCACCCGTGAGGGGTGAGTCGCACCGCCACCTGCGACGACGCCGCCACCCCACCCTGCGGGGCCGCCGCGCCCGGGCTACCGTGACCCCGTGCCCCGCCTCTCGGACCTGACAGCCCGGCTCCCCCGACTGTCGGTCGTGCTGCCCGCGGGCATCGGCTGGGCGGGCGTGCGCCGCACCGCCGCACGCGCCGGCATGGTCGCCGCATGCGTTCCCGTCGCGACCGGCCTGGCCCTCATGGCCGCCGAACGCCTGCGCCGCCACCGCCACCCGCTCGACGCCCCGTTCCCCACAGCCCCGCCCGCCGACAACACCGTCGGCTCCACGACCACCACGGTCTACACCTTCGGCGACGACCTGTACGCCGACATGCTCGACGCCATCGCCGCCGCCCAGCACCGCATCTTCTTCGAGACCTACATCTGGAAGGGCGACACCGTCGGCCGCCGCTTCCGCGACGCCCTGGAGGCCGCCGCCGCCCGCGGCGTCGAGGTGTACGTCGCCTACGACGCGTTCGCCAACTTCGTGGTGCCGCGCTCCTTCTTCCGCCTGGACTCGCGCATCCACGCCCTGCGCTTCCCGTGGGTGCGCGCCGGCCTGCTCGTGTCACCGCTGCGCGCCTCCGGCCGCGACCACCGCAAGCTCCTCGTCGTCGACGACGAGGTCGGGTTCGTCGGCGGCTACAACATCGGCTCCCTGTACGCCCGGCACTGGCGCGACACCCACATACGCCTCACCGGGCCCGCGGTCTGGGAGCTGCGCAACGCGTTCGTCGACTTCTGGAACCACTGGCGCACCCCCGCCCTGCCGATGCTGCGCGACGTCGGCTCCACCGCCTGGCTGCCCCAGCTGCGCGCCGCCCGCAACTCCCCCAGCGACCTCGTCTTCCCGATCCGCAACGTGTACCTGGACGCCATCGACCGCGCCACCGACCACGTGCACATCACCCAGGCCTACTTCATCCCCGACCGGGAGATCCTCGCCGCGCTGCTCGCCGCCGCCGGCCGCGGCGTGGACGTGCGCGTGCTCGTGCCCGAGCGGTCCAACCACGTCGTCGCCGACTGGCTCGCCCGCGGCCACTACGGCACGCTGCTGCGCGGCGGGGTGCGGATCTTCCTCTACACCGACGCGATGATCCACGCCAAGACCGCCACCGTCGACGGCCGCTGGTCCACCATCGGCACCGCGAACATCGACAGGCTCTCCCTGACAGGCAACTACGAGATCAACCTCGAGATCGTCGACGCCGACGTCGCCGCCACCCTCGAGCGCGTCTTCGCCATGGACCTCACCAACGCCCGCGAGCTCACCCGCGACGCCTGGGAGGCCCGCCCCACGCTCAACAAGGTGGGCGAACGGCTCGTCTCCCCGCTCGCGCCCCTGCTCTGAACGGGCCCGCCGCCTACAGCGTCAGCGACTCCCCGACCGCGAGCCGCGCGTACTCGTGATCACCCGCCAGATCGCGGTTGCCGAGCTGCCGCCCCACCATCGCGTGCCCCACCTCGCTCAGCAGCGCGTCGTGCACCGGCACCACGTACGGCGCCGTCGCCGCGGCCGCGTAGTCCATCGCCTCGCCCAGCTTCATCCACGGTGCCGACACCGGCGTGAGCAGCACGTCCACCTCACGCCCAGGCGCGTCGAACGAGTCCCCCGGGTGGTACACGCTGCGCCCGCCCAGCTCGACCAGGAACGTCACGTTCAACGCCCGCGGGATCTTCGCGTGGATCAGCGCGTGCTCGCCCCCGCCGACGACGACGTGCGCCCCGCCCAGCGCAAGCTCCTGCCCCGGGACCAGCGCGTGCACCCGCCCCGCCGGCGCCCCGCCCGCGACCAGCGCCGCAGCAGCCGGACCGCTCGCGAACACCTCCAGACCCGGGCTCGAGCCCAGCGCCGCCACCACCGCCCCGACGTCGACATGGTCGGCGTGGTCGTGCGTGACGAGCACCGCGGTGGCCCCGTCGAGGGCGCTCGCGGCCTGGGAAAGGGTGCCGGGGTCGATCGTGAGCGCGGTGTCGGCGTGGTCGAGCCGCACGCAGGCGTGCCCGTGGAAGGTGAGGCGCACGGGTCTCAGCCGACCTGCCGCTTGGCGCGGCGGGCGGCGAGCTCGTCGCCCGCCTGCGGCGCGAGCTCCTCCTCGTCGCCGAGGGTCTCGGTGGGCATCTGGGACAGGGTGCCCTCGATCTCCCGCCACACGCGCCCGACGGCGATGCCGAACACGCCCTGACCGCCCTGGACGAGGTCGACGACCTCGTCGGGCGACGTGCACTCGTACACCGAGGCGCCGTCGCTCATCAGGGTGATCTGCGCGAGGTCGTCGACGCCGCGCTCGCGCAGGTGCTGCACGGCGCTGCGGATCTGCTGCAGGGAGACGCCGGTGTCGAGGAGCCGCTTGACGACCTTGAGCACCAGGATGTCGCGGAAGCTGTACAGCCGGTGGGTGCCGGACCCGGTCGCGGGGCGGATCGACGGCTCGACCAGCCCGGTGCGGGCCCAGTAGTCGAGCTGCCGGTAGGTGATGCCCGCGACCCGGCAGGCCGTGGGGCCCCGGTAGCCGGTGCCGGCGTCCTGCTCGGTGAGGTCGTCACCGAAGAGGAGCCCCTGGGCGCCGTGGGCCGCGGAGCTGGCGGGCGTGCCTGCAGGGGCGCTGGCCTCACCGCTGCTGTTCACTGGTGCCTCCTGTGGGATGTCTGGCTCCACGCTAGGCCGGGGAGGGGGCCAGCACAACGACGACGCGCCCTGGGGCCCCGGCGTGTCGCGACTCTCACCTTCGAGTTGAGGGTCAGCGTGTTCGCCCGGCCGGGCGGCGGCCGGGGCGTGACGTTCGACCTGAGGGTGAGGGTCAGGGTCAGGGTCCTTTGCCGCCCGGCGCGGGCCCGGAGAAGTCGTCGGGCTCGACGTGGTCGAGGAAGTCGCGGAACTTCTCGACCTCGCGCTGCTGCTCGAGGTCGACGACCTCGATCCCGGCGGCGGCGACCACCTCGGCGGAGCACAGCACGGGCGACCCGGTGCGCACGGCCAGGGCGATGGCGTCGGACGCGCGGGAGTCGACGCGGCTGCCGTTCGACAGCACGAGCTCGGCGAAGAAGATGCCGCCGTCGAGGGCGACGATCTCCGCGCGCTCGAGCTCGACGCCGACGGCGCCGAGCAGGTCGCGCATGAGGTCGTGCGTCATGGGGCGGGGGGTGACGAGCCCGGCCTGGGCCATGGCGATCGCGGAGGCCTCGCGCGGACCGATGACGATGGGCACGGCGAGGTCCGCGGCGGCGTCCAGCAGCAGCACGACGATCTCGTTCTCCACGGCGCCGCCCCCTTGCTGCTGGCGCACGCCGAGCACCTCGACCGGCACCATCGGGACGTCGCCGGAGACGTCCCGTTCGTCGAAGGGTCCATCGGCCATGGGGTCACGCTACGCCGCGACCCTGGGGTGCTGCGTGCTCAGGTGAGCTCTTCGACGCCGCGGCGCAGCCAGGCCGAGTGCAGCCGTGCGAGGAGCTCGCCGACCTCGCTGGCGAGCGTCGCGGCCTGGGCCTGCGCCGACGGGGTCTGCTGCCGGCGCCGGGGCGCGACGAGCTGGTCGACGAGCGCGACGTGCCGGTCGGCGGACGCGCGCAGGGTGCGCAGGTGCCGCGGCTCGATGCCGTGCTCCGCGAGCTGGGCGGCCAGCCGCACGACGTCGGGAGCGCCGGCGTCGAGGCGGTCGCCGGGGCCGGGTTTCAGCAGGCCGGCGTGGATGAGTGCGTGGACGAACGCAGGGTCGACGCCGGTGGCCTCGGCGACGGTCGTCGTGGTCCACACGCGGCGCGAGCCGTCCGGGGCGACGGCGGTGCCGCCGGCCAGCCGCGGGGCGGGGCCCGGTGCCGGCTCGCCGGCATCCATCGCGGCGAGCCGCTCCTTGATGACCTTGAGCGGCAGGTAGGAGTCGCGTTGCTCGGTGAGCACGAACCGCAGCCGCTCGACGTCGGCCGGGCTGTACTGCCGGTACCCGGCGGGTGTCCGCACCGGGTGGATGAGGCCCTGCTCCTCGAGGAAGCGCAGCTTGGAGTGGCTGATGCCGCCGAACTCGGGGCCGAGGGCCGCGAGCACGTCGGAGATCCGCATCGTCGCCTGGCGGGAGATGCCTCGCGGCCAGGGCTCGTGCGTCTCGTCGAGCTGTACACCCGCGGCGTCGGCGCGCGCGGGCAGCCGCGTCACGAGCCGGGCGCCGTCGTCTCCCGCGGCGCCTGCTGAGCCTGCGGGCTCGCCTGGAACGACATCCGGAACTTGCCGATCTGCACCTCGTCGCCGGTGGTGAGCACCGCCGCGTCGATGCGCTGACGGTTCACGTACGTGCCGTTGAGGGAGCCGATGTCCCGCACGACGAACCGGTCGCCGTCGCGCACGAACTCGGCGTGCTTGCGGGAGACGGTGACGTCGTCGAGGAAGATGTCGGCCTGCTCGCTGCGACCGGCGACGGCGCGGTCGGAGTCGAGGAGGAACCGCTCCCCCACCCCGGCGCCGCGCTGGACCACCAGCAGCGCCGAGTGGCGCGGGAGCGCGCCGACGGCGGCGGCGTCCTCCGAGGTCAAGGGCAGCCGCGGAACCTGCTCCTCGGCGGCGGGCGCGACGATCCGCCCGAGCGTCGCCGTGACGTCCGCGGCATGGGGCTGCGGCTGGGAGCGGGGGTCCGTCATCAGTCCTCCTGAGAGTTTGCCGCGCGTGCTGCGCCGTCGTCCGTTCAACCTACCCCGTGACCACGCCGAGCGGGAACCCACGACGGGTGCCGACGCACGTCGTGCCAGGTCGTGTCGCCGCGGCACGCCCGCCCGCGGCAGCGTCAGCCGTTGTCGGGCTCGACCGGGCGCGCGAACCGCGGGTCGGTCAGCCGCACCGTCGCATCGACCGTCACCTGGTCCTCGCGCGTCGTCGACGCGCTCGCACCCGCCTGCCGGATCGTCGGCAGCGCACCACCCGGGATCTCCAGCGCCCGGTCGAGCGTCGCCGGGTCCCCGATCACCGTCCACCGGTACGGCGGCGTGAGCGTGGTGCCGTCCACCACGATGCTGCCCGCACCGTCCACGAACGCCGACGACGTCACGAGCCGCACGTCGTTGACCTGCGCCACCTCCGCGCCCGCGTTGCGCAGCTCCTCCAACAGGTTGAACATCTGCGCCGCGCGCAGCTGCCGCTGCGGGTCCCCGATCTCGACGACCACGCCCGGCCCCTGCGCGGGCAGCCGGCCCGACAGGATGCCCTCCGACGTCGCGCGCTGCTGTGCCAGCTCGAGCGCCGCGTGCGCCTTGCCGGTGCCCGACGCGAGCTCGTCCCGGCTCGCCTGCAGGTGCGACACCTCCGCGTCGAGCTGCTCGGCACGGCCCGTGACCTCGTCCAGCAGCCGCACCAGGTCGTCCTGCCGCAGCGACGACAGCTCGTCCTGCCCCGACTGCCGCACCTGCACCACCAGGGCGAACCCCAGCAGCGCGCACAGCAGGCCCGCCAGCAGCTGCGAGCGGGAGAACGTGGGGCGCAGGCCGCGCGCCAGACGCCGGTAGGTCGAGGGCGGCTCCGGCGCGACCTCCGCCGGCGGCAGGGTCGGCTGCTCTTCCCGGGGCTCCCCTGGCTCGGTGGGCTCGGCGGGCTCCGGTTCGTCCTGAGGCGCGACCTCCGCCGGCGGCTCGGCCTCGTCCGGGGCGACCGCCTCCGCGGGGGCTTCGGGCTCCGCGGGAGGCGCAGCCTCCGCCTCCGCCTCAGCGGACGCGGCCTCCGCCTCCCCCGGAACGGCTCCCGTCTCGCGGGGCACAGCCCCCGCCCCGGTCGGCGCGTGCGCCTCCTCGCGAGGCGTCTCCTGCGTCTCCCCGGGCTTCTCGACCGCGTCCGTCACACTCACGCCTTGAACACGTGCCGGCGGATCGCCGCCGCGTTGGAGAAGATGCGGATACCCAGCACCACGACCACCGCGGTCGACAGCTGCGACCCCACGCCCAGCTGGTCACCCAGAAACACGATGAACGCCGCCACCAGCACGTTCGACAGGAACGACACCAGGAACACGCGATCGTCGAACAGCCCGTCCAGCATCGCCCGGAACCCGCCGAACAGCGCGTCCAGCGCCGCGACCACAGCGATCGGCAGGTACGGCTGCAGCACGACGGGGACGGTCGGCTGCAACAGCAGACCCGCGACCACACCCACGACGAGCCCCACGACGGCGATCATGGCTCGGAGCCTACCGGCTGGGCGTACTGCAACGGCTGCGCCCCCGCACCCGGCAGCTCCAGCCCCGACTGCGTCACCGTCGACGACCGGATCCCGTACGTCGAACCCAGTACCTCCAGGTAGGCCGGCAGCCCCGAACGCGCCACCGCCGTCTGCATCGCGTCCGCATCCCCCACCGCCCGCACCACATACGTGGGGCCCGGCAACGGCACCAGGTTCACCAGCACCGCCAGCCCCGCGTTACGGATCGACGACTTCGACGTCAGCCGCTGGTCGTCGATGCTGATCGCCTCCGCCCCCGCGTCCCACAGCGCGTTCACCACGGTCTGCAGGTCGGCATCACGCACCAGCGAGTTCGGGTCCGGCTCCCCCACCAGGCCGCCACCACCGTCCGTCAGCGACACCACCAGCCCCGGACCATGCACCGCGTCCGTGCCGTTACGCAGGCTGTCCCGCCGGATCGTGTCCAGCAGCCCCGGATCCTGCGTCTCCAGCGCCGACCGCTGCAGGTCGACGATCTCCCGCGACAGCTGCTCGGCGCTCGCGGACAGGGTGGCGACCTGCGCGTTGCGCGCGGTGATCTGGCGTTCGAGGACGGTGCGGGCCTCGGTGACCGACGGCTGCGGGACCCGCAGCTGGTGCGAGGCGGCCGCGGTCGTGACGCCGAGCGCCAGGGCCAGGACGACGACGGCGACCCAGGTGGCGGGGGTGCGGCGGCGGAGCGTGCCTGCGGCCGCGGCGGCCCGGCGTCGGGCGGCGGCCTCGGCGTACCCAGGGTCGAGGGGGCGTTCCATGACCTCGATGAGGAGCGTCATGGACGCGTCGGGGCGCCGTGGCGGGGCGCCGGGCGTGCCCGGAGGGGGCGCCGCGGTCACGCGGCCCCCGCGGCGGCGTCCGCCGCGACGAGCTTGCGCGCCTGCACGACGTACTGCAGGCCGGCCAGCCAGTACAGGCCCACGCCCCAGAACGTGAACGCCCACCCCACCACGTGCGCCACGGTGCCGAGGACGCCGGGGGCCTCCGCGAGGAGCAGCAGCGGGAACGCGTACAGCAGCGCGAACGTGCCGCCCTTGCCCACGATGCTGACCTCGAGCGGACCGTACCCGTGGCGGGCGAGGACCGGCAGCAGGCACATCAGCATGACGTCGCGCGCCACGATCACGACGACGAGCCACAGCGGCACCACGTCGCGCCAGGCCAGGCCCACGAGGGACACGAAGATGAACAGGCGGTCCGCGGCCGGGTCGAGCATCTGCCCCAGCCGGCTGACCTGGTGCAGGCGGCGGGCGAGCACGCCGTCGAGCCAGTCGGTGAAACCGGAGAACGCCAGCACGATCAGCGCCCACACGTCATGGTGGGACACGATCAGCACCGCGAACACCGGCACCAGCGCCAGCCGCAGGAAGCTGATGACGTTGGGCACGGTCCAGACCGAGGAGCCGACCTCCTGATCCTGCTGCACGCCCACCATCCCCTCACCAGCGCCGCCCGCCGCGGCTGGCGCCATCCTATGCACCGCGACCCCGCCGCTCACACGCGCGCCCCGACCCCACGGTGACCGAACTCACCGCCCCGCGCACCCCCGCTGGCGCGCCGTGACCGTAGGATGGACCGACCCCATTCTGGAGTTCGTCGCTCTTCCCGCATCGTCGTGCGCCCCTCCCGGCCTCTGAGCCCGGAAGCGGGCAGGTGTGTGTCTGTGTCCCGGGAGCCGCGACCGCCCGTCCTCCGTGACGGGCAGGACTCCCGCTCCCGAACAGAAACGGTGCACCCATGCCCACCAGCCCTGACGTCGTCGCGCCCGCCGAGCCCACCGAAGCCCCCGTCCTGCCCGGCTTCGACACCCTCGGCCTCCCCGCCGAGCTCGAGGCCGCCGTCGCCGACCTCGGCTTCACCACCCCCTCCGCCATCCAGGCCCAGGCCATCCCCGCGCTGCTCGCCGGCCGCGACATCACCGGCGTCGCCCAGACCGGAACCGGCAAGACCGCCGCCTTCGGCCTCCCCCTCCTCGCCGCCGTCAACCCCGCCGACCGCTCCGTCCAGGGCCTGATCCTCACCCCGACCCGCGAGCTCGCCATCCAGGTGTCCGAGGCCATCGAGTCCTTCGCGACCCACCTGCCCGGCGTCCGCGTCCTCGCCGTCTACGGCGGCGCGCCCTACGTCCCCCAGCAGCGCGCACTGCGCGACGGCGTCCACGTCGTCGTCGGCACCCCCGGCCGCGTCATGGACCACATGGAGCGCGGATCCCTCGTGCTCGACGGCGCCAGGTTCCTCGTCCTCGACGAGGCCGACGAGATGCTCCGCATGGGCTTCGCCGAAGACGTCGACCAGATCTTCTCCAAGGCCCCCGCCAAGCGACAGGTCGCGCTCTTCTCCGCCACCATGCCGCCCGCCATCCGCGCCATCGCCGACGACCACCTCACCGACCCCGTCGAGGTCGCCGTCGCCCGCCAGTCCTCCACCGTCGCGTCCGTGCACCAGACGTACGCCGTCGTCCCGTTCCGCCACAAGGTCGGCGCCCTAACCCGCATCCTCGCCACCTCCGACGCCGACGCCGCCATCGTCTTCACCCGCACCCGGTCCGCCGCCGAAGAGGTCGGAGCAGCCCTCATCGAGAAGGGCATCTCCGCCGCCACCATCTCCGGCGACGTCGCCCAGAAGGAGCGCGAGAAGATCGTCGAGCGCCTGCGGTCCGGCGCGCTCGACGTGCTCGTGGCCACCGACGTCGCCGCCCGCGGCCTCGACGTCGACCGCGTCGGCCTCGTCGTCAACTTCGACATCCCCCGCGAGCCCGAGGCCTACGTCCACCGCATCGGCCGCACCGGCCGCGCCGGCCGCACCGGCCGCGCCGTCTCCTTCATCACCCCCCACGAGCGCGGCAAGCTCAAGCACATCGAGGCCACCATCAAGGCCACCCTCGAAGAGCTCGACATCCCCTCCCCCCGCGACGTCTCCGCCCACCGCGCCAAGACCATGCTCGGCGGCGTCCCCGCCCGCCGCGACGCCGGCCGCCTCGACCTCTACACCCAGCTCGTCCGCGACCACGTCACCACCGGCGACGGCGAGCAGGCCGGCATCATCGACCCCGCCAAGGCCGTCGAGCTCGCCGCCACCCTCCTCGCCCTCGCCGTCGGCGACGACGGCCCCCGCATGCGCGCCGAGCAGGAGGAGTACGAGAAGGAGCAGGCCGAAGGCCGCGCCGCCCGCCAGGCCCGCGAGACCCGCAAGCACGAGCTCGGCGACCGCGGCGCTCGCGGCGACCGGTTCGAGCGCACCGAGCGCCGCCCCGCGCGCGACGGTGACGAGCGCACGTTCACGCGTGGCACGGGCATCCGCCGCCCGGCCGCCGGCACGCGGTACCGCGTCGCCGTCGGCCACAATGACGGCGTCAACCCGGGCGGGATCGTGGGTGCGCTGACCGGCGAGGGCGGCCTGACCGGCTCCGACGTCGGCAAGATCGACATCTTCGGCTCGTTCTCGCTCGTGGACATCACCGCCCCGCTGAGCGACACGCAGATCGACCGCCTGTCGCGTGCCCGCGTCGCCGGCCGCGCCCTGCGCATCACGGTGGACCACGGCGCCCCGGAGGGGGCGCGTGCGCCGCGCGCGGACCGTCCCGCGCGGTTCGACCGCGACGAGCGCCCGTCCCGCTTCGACCGCCCGGAGCGCTCGGACCGGTTCGACCGCTCGGACCGCCCGGAGCGCAAGCCGCGCACCGAGCGCGCCTCCTTCGGGGAGCGCAAGCCCCGCTGGTGACCTCCGCAGCACCGCTGCAGGCATGAATTCGGCCCGGTCTCTCACAGAGACCGGGCCGAAGTCGCTCCCACGAGCTACGAAGTCATGTCCACGGCTACGCCGGGTCGGGAGCCTCTCCCAGGGTCCGGACCAGGTGGGCCAGGCGGCGGGCCTCGCGCATGCCACGCTCGCCGTCCGCCCGCTGGATCGCCATCACCGCGAGGGTGCCGCCGTCAGCGAGGTCGAGGACGACCCACGGGTCGTCGACCGTCATGTGCACCGCGAGCACCTCGGGCCACGCCAGCCGCCGCGTCGCCACGAGGTTGCGGACCAGCAACCCACGCGACGACGGCTTCGCGTGCACGCCCCCCAGCCGCCAGAGCAGCAGGGCCACGCAGACCGCGAACCCGACGAAGCTCCACCGGTTGGCCGCCAGCGTCGCGAGCGGGGCGTGCGCCGTGAACCCCACGAACAGCGTGCCGCCGACGGCGAGCAGGCCCACGGCCCACGCCGCCACCGTCGCCCAGAGCGGGCGGAACGTGCGGAACTCGTCGCCGGACGTGGCCCTCTCCCCCGTCAGAGCCGGCTGGCCAGGATCGACGTGATCAGCACGCCGCGCGCGCCGACGTCGTACAGCGCGTCCATCGTCCGGTTCATCGTCGAGCGCTCGACCATCACGCGCACCGCCGACCAGCCGGACTCGTGCAGCGGCGACACCGTCGGGGACTCGAAGCCCGGCGTGATGCCCACCGCGTCCTCGAGCAGGTCGTTCGGAACCACGTAGTCCATGAGCACCCACTGACGGGCCGTGAGCACGCCCTGCAGCCGACGCGTCAGCACCGAGATCCCGTTGGTCAGCTCGGCGTCGACCCGGCGGATCAGCACCGCCTCGGAGCGCAGGATCGGCTCCCCGAACACCTCGAGGCCGGCCGCGCGCAGCGTGGTGCCGGTCTCGACGACGTCGGCGATCACGTCGGCGACGCCGAGCTGCACCGAGCTCTCGACCGCGCCGTCCAGGTGCACGATCGCCGCAGGCTCCACGTCCTGGTCGGCGAGGTGGAGGCCCACCAGCGTGGTGTACGACGACGCGACGCGCTTGCCGGCGATGTCCGCGACGTCGGTCATGGTGCCCGCGGGGGCCGCGAAGCGGAACGTCGAGCGCGCGAACCCGAGCGGCAGGTGCTCGACGGCGTCCGCCCCCGAGTCCAGCAGCAGGTCGCGGCCGGTGATGCCGGCGTCGACGGTGCCCGCGCCGACATACACGGCGACGTCCCGCGGGCGTAGGAAGAAGAACTCGGCGTCGTTGTCGGGGTCGGCGAGCACCAGCTCGCGCGAGTCACGGCGCTGCTTGTAGCCCGCCTCCCGCAGCATCTCGACGGCGGGCTCGGACAGGGAGCCCTTGTTGGGCACGGCGATGCGGAGCATCTGGGACCTCGTTCAGGTGGTCATTGACTGGGTGGACGACGGCGCGGCGGAGCCGCTCACAGATGCGTGTACACGTCGTCCAGGGTCAGGCCCTTGGCCACCATGAGCACCTGCAGGTGGTAGAGCAGCTGCGAGATCTCCTCCGCCGTGCGGGCGTCGCCCTCGTGCTCGGCCGCCATCCAGACCTCGGCCGCCTCCTCGACGATCTTCTTGCCGATCGCATGCACGCCGGCGTCGAGCTCCTTGACGGTGCCCGAGCCCTCCGGGCGGGTCACGGACTTCTCGGTCAGCTCGGCGAACAGCGCGTCGAAGGTCTTCACGGCGCTCAGCCTAGGCGAAGGGCCCCCGGCGCCCGGGCTCGGTTCGCTCTTCGGGACGGTGGGATCGCTCTCCTCGGGACGCTTGGCACACTATTTGTTCGACAGGAACGATCAGGGCAGAGCGCGCAGCGCGACGACGGTCGCCACCGCCGCCTGGGCGGCCTCGTAGCCCTTGTCCTCGTGCGAGCCTTCGAGCCCCGCCCGGTCGAGCGCCTGGGCGTCGTCGTCGCACGTGAGCACGCCGAAGCCCACCGGGACGCCGGTGCGCACGCTCACGTCCGTGAGGCCCGTCGTCGCCGCCGAGCAGACGTAGTCGAAGTGCGGCGTGCCGCCCCGGATGACGACGCCGAGGGCGACGACCGCGTCGGCCCCTCCCCCGGCGGCGCGCGCGGCCGCGACGGGCAGCTCGAACGAGCCCGGCACGCGGACCTCGGTCACCTGCGTCACGCCGGCGTCGGCCAGCGCGCGGCGGGCGCCGTCGAGCAGGCCGTCCATGACGCGCTCGTGCCAGCTCGCGGCGACGACGACGACGCGCAGGCCGCGTCCGTCGACCGTCAGGGTGGGTGCTCCGGCGCCGCTCATGCGTTCTCCTTCGTCCTGGCAATGCCGTGGGGGCTGGTCGTGACCGCCGGGGCGTGCAGCTCCAGCAGGTGGCCCATCGATCGCTTCTTGGTGGTCAGGTAGTGCTGGTTCTCGGGCCCGGCGCCCACCTCGAGCGGCTCCCGCCCGACGGCGTCGACGCCTGCCGCGCGCAGGCCCTCGGCCTTGAGCGGGTTGTTGGTCAGCAGCCGCACGCGGGCAAGGCCCAGGGCCTGCAGGATCGCGGCCGCGGCGCCGTACTCGCGCGCGTCGACCGGCAGCCCGAGGTCGAGGTTGGCCTCGACCGTGTCGCGGCCCTGGTCCTGCAGCGCGTAGGCGGCGACCTTGGCCGCCAGCCCGATGCCACGGCCCTCGTGCCCGCCCAGGTGCACGACGGCGCCGCCGTGCCGCGCGACCGCGCGGAGGGCGGTCTGCAGCTGGGGGCCGCAGTCGCAGCGCAGCGAGCCGAACGAGTCGCCCGTGAGGCACTCGGAGTGGACCCGCACCCAGGGCACCTCGCCCGCCTCGACGGGAGCGACGAGCGCGACGTGCTCCGCCCCCGTCAGCGCGTCCCGGAACGCGTGCAGCCGGAACACGCCGTGCTCGGTGGGCAGGCGCGCGTCGGCGACGTGCTCGACGCGAGGGGCCAGCTCCCGCTGCCGGACGGGGTCGTGCTCTTCCCGCCACGCCGCCAGCTCGGCGATGGTCAGCAGCTCCAGCCCCTCGGCCGCCGCCAGCGTGCGCGCGTCCGCGAGCCGCAGCATGTCGCCGTCGTCGTGCACCAGCTCCGCGATGACGCCGACGTCGCCCGCGCCCGCGAGGCGGACCAGGTCGACGGCGGCCTCGGTGTGTCCCGGGCGCTCGAGGACGCCGCCGGGCACGGCGCGCAGCGGCAGCACGTGCCCGGGGCGGATCAGGCCGTCCGGCGTCGTCGCGGGGTCGGCCAGCACGCGCAGGGTGCGCGCGCGGTCGGCGGCGGAGATGCCCGTGGTGACGCCCGTCGCGGCGTCCACCGACACGGCGTACGCCGTGCGGCGCGGGTCGCGGTTGTCCGCGACCATCGGCGGCAGCGCCAGGGCGTCGGCGCGGGCGGCGGGCATGGGCGCGCACAGGTACCCGGAGGTGTGCCGCACGGTCCAGGCGACCCACCGCGCGTCGGCGTGCCGCGCGGCGAGCACGACGTCGACCTCGGCCTCGCGGTCGTCGGCGTCCGCCACCAGCACGGGGCGCCCGGCCGCGAGCGCCGCGAGCGCCCGTTCGAGGGTGTTCGCGGTTGCCCGGGTCATCGCTCCCCCAGGGTGAGCATGCGCTCGACGTACTTGGCGAGGACGTCGACCTCGACGTTGACGTGGTCGCCGGGGCGGAGGGTGCCGAGGGTGGTGGCGGCGAGGGTGGTGGGGATGAGGGCGACGCCGAAGCCGGTGTCGGTGACGTGGGTGACGGTGAGGGAGACGCCGGCGAGGGCGATGGAGCCCTGGGGGGCGACGTAGCGGTGGAGGTGGGTGGGGAGGTCGAAGGTGAGCTCGTCCCAGCGGGGTCCGGGGCGGCGGGAGGTGAGGGTGGCGGTGCCGTCGACGTGGCCTTGGACGATGTGCCCGTCGAGGCGTCCGCCGGCGGGGACGGCGCGTTCGAGGTTGACGGGGTCGCCGGCGCGGAGGGTGCCGAGGGTGGTGAGGCGGAGGGTCTGGGGCATGACGTCGGCGGTGAAGGAGCCGTCGTCGTCGAGGGTGGTGACGGTGAGGCACACGCCGTCGACGGCGATGGAGGCGCCGTGGCGGACGTCCTGGGTGGTGTGGGTGGCGTCGATGGTGAGGACGGCGTCGCGGCCGTCGGTGCCGTGGTCGAGTGCGCGGACGCGGCCGAGCTCTTCGACGATGCCGGTGAACATCAGCTCTCCTGGTCTGGGGTGTGGGAGGTGTCGGTGGTGCGGGCGACGAGCAGGGCGTCCGGGCCGAGCTGCTGCAGGTGGTGTGTCTGCCAGCGGGGGGCTGCGGTGAGGGTGGTGATGCCGAGGGGGTTGACGGCGGTGGGTCCGGTGCCGAGGAGCATGGGTGCGATGTAGGCGTGGACCTGGTCGACGAGGGCGGCGCGCAGCATCGCGGTGGCGAGCGCGGGTCCGCCTTCGACGAGCAGGTGCCGCACGTGGCGGGTGTGGAGCTCGTCGAGCACGTGGTGGACGTCGTGGGTGTGCAGGTGGAGGAGCTCGCCGCCGGGGCCGTGCAGGCGGCTGGTGGTGGGCAGGTCGCGGTGTCCGACGACGACACGCAGGGGCTGGTGCTCGGTGCGGGTGCCGTCGGGGGTGCGGGCGGTGAGTGCGGGGTCGTCGGCGAGGGCGGTGCCGGTGGTGACGGCGATGGCGTCGACGGTGGCGCGGACGGCGTGGGCGTGGGCGCGGGCGTCGGGGCCGGTGATCCAGCGGCTGGTGCCGTCGAGGGCGGCGACGCGGCCGTCGAGGGTGGTGGCGAGCTTGAGGGTGACGTAGGGCCGGCCGGTGCGGACGGCGTGGTGCCAGGCGCGGACGAGCCCGAGCGCCTCGGCCTGACGCGGCCCGGGCTGCACGGGGACGCCGTGGTCGCGCAGGTGCGCGGCCCCTCCTCCGGACGCGGCGCCCGGGTCGTCGAGGGCGTGCACCACCTCGGCGACGCCGGCGTCGAGCAGTGCCTGCGCGCAGGGGCCGGTGCGGCCGGTGTGGTTGCAGGGCTCGAGGGTGACGACGGCGGTGGTGCCGCGCGGGTCGTTGCCGCGGGCGCGGGCGTCGGCGAGCGCGGCGACCTCGGCGTGGGGGGTGCCGGCGCCGCGGTGCCAGCCCTCGCCGATCACGGTGCGGTGGGTGTCGCCGTGGCGCTGGGGGGCGAGGAGCACGCACCCGACGCGGGGGTTGGGCCCGTGGGCGGGGCCGAGCGCGGCGAGCGCGAGGGCGCGGTCCATGGCGGCGGGGACGTCTGCCACGTGCGTGGCCTGCGGCGTCGTTCCCATCGGTCCTCCGGAGCCTCGTCGCTCCGGGGTCGACGACCGACGGCACGCCCACCAGGGGCGCGCCGCAGCGCGTCACGGCGCGCGATGGCGCGCGCCGCCCATGCGTCCTCCCATCCGGACTTTCACCGTCGGCCCTGGAGTTCCACCAGGTCGGCCACGCGAGATCTCTCTCGCGTGGTTCGCGGGCTGTCACCGCCGGCTCGGACTTTCACCGACCCCGGAGCATGTTCCGGCCGATCGTGCCAGCCGCGGCCACGGCGGTGCAACGCGCTGTCGCCAGGCGCCCGTGAGCGGGACGCGCTGTCAGACGGCGGGGTGGCTGGGCGGCCAGGCGTCCGCGCGCACCACCAGATGGTCGCGGGCGGCGTCGGCCGGTGTGTCGAACAGCACCCAGTCGACGCATGCCTGCGACTGCACCGCGGAGCAGCCGGCCAGCGCGGCGAGCGCCACGGCGAGCGCGAGCGCCGCCGTCGTGCGAGGGGCTGTGCGTCGGGCCTACCGGCCTCCGGTCAGTGGGTGTGGGCGCTCGCGAGGTCGCGCAGCGCCTCGATCTCGGCCGGGATGTCCTCGGCCCCGAACACGGCGGACCCGGCGACGAACACGTTGGCGCCCGCGTCGGCGGCACGCTCGATCGTGGAGCGGGACACGCCGCCGTCGACCTGGATCCACACGTCCAGGCCGGAGTCGCTGATGGCCTGGCGGGCGCGGCGGATCTTGGCCAGCGTGCCGTCGATGAAGGTCTGGCCGCCGAAGCCGGGCTCGACGGTCATGACGAGGATCATGTCGACCTCGGCGAGCAGGTCGAGGAACGGCTCGACGGGGGTGGCGGGGCGCAGCGCGACGCCGGCGCGGGCGCCCAGGCGGCGCAGCTCGCGGGCGAGGCGCACGGGCGCCTGCGCCGCCTCGGCGTGGAAGGTGACGGACGCGGCCCCGGCCTCGGCGAACGCGGGGGCCCAGCGGTCGGGGTCGTCGATCATGAGGTGCGCGTCGAGCGGCAGCGGCGAGATGGCGGCGAGCCGGTCGAACACGGGCAGGCCCAGGGTCAGGTTCGGCACGAAGTGGTTGTCCATGACGTCCACGTGGGCGTAGTCCGCGGACTTGATCGCGTGCAGGTCCCGCTCCAGGTTGGCGAAGTCTGCGGACAGGATGCTCGGGCTGATCAGGGCTGCCATGACGCCCAGCGTAGGGGGCCGCGCGCGCCTGCCGCGGGCCGAGGAGGCATTTCGCAGGGTTCCTGAGATCGGCGGGCCCCTGAGATCAGCTGGGCCTGGGGCTGCTAGCGCAGGCGGCGCAGCAGCGTCAGGTGCATCGCGTCCGTGCCGTGCACGTGCGGCCACAGTTGGGCGTCGGCGCGCTCCCCGAGCGGGATGTCCGCTCCCGGCACGACGACGGCGCGCAACGCCGCGGGCGCGTCCAGCCGCTCGGCGCCGGCGGCGCCGTCGACGGTGCGGCGGCGCAGCACGTCGTCGACGACCACGCGGGTCTCGGCCAGGTGCGGCGAGCAGGTGACGTAGGCGACCACGCCGCCGACGCGCACCGCGTCGAGCGCGGAGGCGAGCAGCTGGCGTTGCAGCCCGGTGAGCACCGACACGTCGGCCGGGGTGCGGCGCCAGCGCGACTCGGGGCGGCGGCGCAGCGCGCCCAGGCCCGTGCACGGGGCGTCGACCAGCACGCGGTCGTAGGCGCCCGGCTCCTGCTCCCCCATCTCGCGCCCGTCCCCGGTGCGCACGCGCTCCACGACGCCGTCGGGCACCGCGCGCAGCGCCCGCTCCACGAGCCGGGCGCGGTGCGGCGCCACCTCGTTGGCCACGAGCGTCGCCCCGCGCTGCGCCGCGAGGGCCGCGAGCAGGGCGGCCTTGCCGCCGGGACCCGCGCACAGGTCGAGCCAGCGGGCGTCGCGTCCCTCGAGCGGGGCCGCGGCCAGCGCGAGCGTGACGGCCTGCGAGCCCTCGTCCTGCACGCCCGCACGCCCGTCGGCCACCGCGGGGACCCCGATCGGGTCCTGCCCGCCCAGCACCAGCGCCGTCGGCAGCCAGCGGCCGGGCTCGAGGCGCACGCCCTCGGGTGCCTCGGCGCGCACCTCGTCGGCGCCGACCAGACCCGGGCGGGCCACGAGCGTGACGCGCGGGGCGGCGTTGTCGGCCTCCAGCAGCGCGTCGAGCTCGGCCGGGTCGCGGCCGTCGCCGGCCAGCGCCTCGCGCAGGGCGCGCGCGATCCACACCGGGTGCGACCCGACGACCGCGGAGGCGGTCACCGCGTCGGGGGCGTCGGCGCGCAGCTCCTCCAGCCAGTCGGCCAGCGGCGTGCGGGCCACCTTGCGCAGCACGGCGTTGACCATCTGCGCCGGGCCCGTACCCACGCGGTCGCGGGCCAGGCCCACGGTCTCGGAGACGGCCGCGTGCTGCGGCACGCGCATGCCCAGCACCTGGTGCACGCCCAGCCGCAGCACGTCCAGCAGCGGCGGGTCGATCCGGTCGAGCGGCCGATCGACGCACAGTGCCAGGATCGCGTCGTAGCGGCCGCGCAGGCGCAGCGTCCCGTACGCGAGCTCGGTCGCGAACGCGGCGTCGCGCCCGACGATCCGGCGCTCGCGCAGCAGCGGCGGCAGCACGAGGTTGGCGTAGGCGTCCGAGCCGTCGACCTCCCGCAGCACGTCGAACGCGGCCGTGCGGGCCGGGTCGGTGCCGCGGCGGCGCTGCGACGGCGCGACGGCGGTGCGGGACTGGTCCCCGCGCGCGCGGGCCGCGCCCCGCTGGCGTCCACGGGTGTCGCGGCGGTCGTCGTCGCGCCCGGGGCGGTTCGGGGCGCCGCTCACCGCGCGTCCTCCGCCCCGAGGATCGTGCCGGCCTCCAGGCGCGCCCCGCGCGCCCAGTCGGCGGCGGCCATCGGCTTCTTGCCCACCGGCTGCACCTGCCCCAGCTCGACGGCGTGCGTGGCCGTGCCGACGAGCACCTCGCGCTTGCCGGGGCGCAGCTCGCCCGGCTTGAGGTCGACGACGTCGGGCCGCGGCATCACCGGGCCCAGGCCGAGGCGGGCAGCGGAGCCGTCGGGCCCCGTGACCGTGGTCCACGCGCCGGGCGCGGGCGTGCACCCGCGGATCAGCCGGTCCACCGCGAGCGCCGGGTCGTGGAAGTCGACGCGGGCGTCGGCGGTGGTGAGCTTGGCGGCGAGGGAGGCGCCGTCGGCGGGCTGCTCCTGCGGGTCGAGGGCGCCGTCCTCGAGGGCGTCGAGGGTGGCGACGAGCAGGCCGGCGCCGGCGTGGGCGAGGCGGTCGAGGAGGTCGCCGGAGGTGTCGCGGGGGCGGACGGTCTCGGTGAGGGTGCCGAGCACGGGGCCGGTGTCCATGCCCTCGTCGAGCAGGAAGGTGGTGGCGCCGGTGATCTCGTCGCCGCCGATGACGGCGCGCTGCACGGGGGCGGCGCCGCGCCAGGCGGGCAGGATCGAGAAGTGGAGGTTGACCCAGCCGTGGCGGGGCGCGGCGAGCACGTCGGGGCGCAGCAGGTGGCCGTAGGCGACGACGGGGGCGGCGTCGACGCCGAGCTCGCGCAGGCGGGCGAGGAAGTCCTCGCCGCGGGGCACGTCGGTGATGACGGGGAGGCCGGCGGCCTCGGCCGCGACCCGTACCGGCGAGGGCAGGAGGTGCCGGCCGCGCCCGGCGGGCGCGTCGGCCCGCGTGAGGACGGCGACGACGTCGTGCCGTGAGGCGATCAGGGCCTCCAGGGAAGGGACGGCGGCCTCGGGGGTTCCGGCGAAGAGCAGACGCACCCCGCGATCCTACGTTCCCGGCCCGGTGGACGGCCGTGGTGCGTCGCCGCAGGTCCGGGTAGCGTGGTGGATCGTGTTCACTGCCGTGCGTGTGCTGCGCGTCGTCGCGCTGACCGTGCCGCTGATGCTGTGCGCCGCGGCCGCCGCGCCGGTCCCCGTCCTGGCCCCTGTGCGGCCGCTGCCGGACATGTCGGTCGGGGCGGGGCACCTGCCCGCGGCGCTGGTCCCGCTGGCAGCCCCGGTGGCGGCCGCGGGCGGCGGGCGGCTGCCGGCGGCGCCGGTTGGTGCGGCGGCGTTCCCCCTGCCGGGGCCCCACTCGGCCGGGCTCGACGCCCGGCGGGTCGCGCGGTCCGCGGCGCTGGCCCGGGTCCCGGCCTGGCGGGCGCAGGCGGGTGACGCGGCGAGCCTGCTGGTGGTGGTGAACAAGCAGCGCCCGCTGGACCCGGTGACGTACGCGCCGGCGGACCTGCGGCCGGCGGATGGCGTGCTGCTGCGGACGGAGGCGGCGGACGCGTTCGAGCGGCTGTCGGCGGCGGCGGAGGCCGCCGGGGCGCCCGTCGAGGCGCGCAGCGGGTTCCGCTCGTACGCGGACCAGGTGCGCACGCACCGCCGGTGGGTGCGCACGCTGGGCTCGGCGTCGGCGGAGGCGCAGTCGGCGCGGCCGGGGTTCTCGGAGCACCAGACGGGCCTGGCGGTGGACGTGCTGCCGCGCGGCGGCGCGTGCCAGGACTTTGGGTGCTTCGGCGCGACGCCGCAGGCGGCGTGGCTGGCGAAGAACGCCGGCCGGTTCGGGTTCGTCGTGCGGTACCAGGCGGGGCAGCAGGCCGTGACGGGGTACACGGACGAGCCGTGGCACCTGCGGTACGTCGGGGTGCGGGCGGCCGCCGACGTCGCGGCGTCGGGCGCGCGGAGCCTCGAGGAGCACATCGGGCTGCCGGCGGCGCCCACCTACTGAGCGTCTCCCGGGGCCTCCGAGGCGTCCTGCCCGGGCCGCACGCCCACGCCGAGATCGCGCAGGGCGTCGCGCAGCGCGGCGGTCGTGGTGAAGCGCACGGCGTGGAAGCCCAGGGCGGCGGCCGCGGCCACGTTGGCGGGCGAGTCGTCGACGAACACGGCCCGCTCCGGGTCGATCCGGAACGTCGCCGCGAGGTGCCGGAAGATCTCTGGGTCGGGCTTGGCGAGCCCGACCCGGCCGGAGACGACGACACCGTCCATGAGCCCGATCGCGGGCGCGGCGGGCTCGGCGTGCTCGAAGGTCTCGGCCCACCAGTTGGTCAGCCCGTACAGGCGCAGCCCGAGGTCGCGCAGCTCGGCGACGAGGGCGGCGGACCCCTCGACGGGGCCGAGCAGCGTGCCGGGGTACCGCTCGAGGTAGGTGTCGAGGAAGGGCGCCCACCGGGGGAAGGCCGCGGCGACCTCGGCGCGGGCCTCGGCGAAGGGCAGCAGGCCGGCGTCCTGCCGGTGGTTGAACGCGGCGAAGTCGAACGCGGTGAAGAACTCCTCGACCTCGGCCGGGTCCAGGACGGCGAACGCCCCCCGCGGGTCCCACCGCACCAGCACGTTGCCGAAGTCGTACACCACGGTGTCGATCGCGGTCACACCATCTCCTCGGGGTCGAGCTGCACCCGCACCGTACCCGGCTCACGGTGCGCCGAGCGCACGGCCAGCGACGCCCGCAGCTGCCGGGCGAGCTCGACCCCCGCCGGCGCGGGCACCCGCACGACGACGCGCACGGGCGCGCCGTCGAACAGGCTGCCGTCCCCGGCGCCCGCGGGCTCGGTCTCCACCGGGCCGAGGGTCGCCTCGGGCGTCGCGAGGCCCACCCGCGCGACGAGCGCGCCCACGGCCGCCCGGTCCCCCGTCACCGCCGCGACCCGCACCGCGGGCGGCAGCGCGAGCTCGGCCCGCTCGGCGAGCTCGCGCGCGGCGAAGCCCGCCGGGTCGAACCGGACCAGCGCGCCCGTCGGGCCGGGGGCGGCGTCCCCGACCAGCAGCACCTGCCCGCCCGCGGTCGCCGGCCGCACCAGGTGCGCGGCCGCGAGCCAGCGGTGCACGGCCTGCGTCCCGGTCGCGAGCCCCAGGGTCGCGGTCGCGACGGCGGCGTCCAGCAGCAGCGCGGCCGCGTACCCGCCGTCGGCCACGGGCTCGGCACCCGGGGTGGCGACGACGACGGCGGGGCGCGCCGGCACCCGGTCGAGCACGCCACCGGGCGCCGTCGACGCCGACAGCCGCACGGGCACGCCGGGGAACGCCCGCCCCAGCTCCTCGGCGGTGCGCTCGGAGCCGACGCGCACCGCGCGCAGCGCCGTCGAGCCGCACTCGCCGCACCGCCACCCGGCCGCCAGCCTGCCGCACCAGCGGCACTGCGGCGCCGCGCCGGCCCCGCCCAGCCCGAGCGGCCCGTGGCACGCGTCGCACGTCGCGGGCGTGCGGCAGCGCACGCAGGCCACCACCGGCAGGTAGCCGGTGCGCGGCACCTGCACCAGGACGGGGCCCTGGGCGAGCGCGTCGCGCGCGGCACGCCACGCCGCCGTCGGGATGCGGGCCGCGGCGCCCGGCCCCTCGGCGGCGAGCTCGACCGACGTCAGCGCACGCATGCGCGGCGCGCGGGCGCGCACGACGTCGCGGGGCGCGGCCACCTCCCGCGCCCAGCCGTCGAGCAGCGCCTGCGCCTGCACGGTGCGCCCCGGCGACCCGAGCAGGAACGCCGCCCCCTCGAGGTCGCTGCGCAGGGCGAGCACCTCCCGCGCGTGCGGGTACGGGGCGTGCGGCTCGGCCAGCGTGTCCTCCCCGTCGCCCCACAGCACGACCAGCCCGAGGTCCGCGACGGGCGCGAACATCGCCGCACGCGTGCCGACGACGACGCGGGCCCGCCCGCGGGCGGCGGCGAGGAACGCCCGGTACCGGGGCGCCGGCCCGTCCTCGGCGAGCAGGCGCGCGACGTCGGGCACCCCCGCCGCCGCGAGCGCCGCCCCGACGCGCCCGGCGTCCCGCGCGTCCGGGACGACGACGAGCACCCCGCGCCCTGCGGCCACCGCGGCCCGGGCGGCGGTCGCCACGGCCGCGGCCCAGTGCGGCAGGCTCGGCACGCCGCCCGGGTCGGCAGCGGGCGCCAGCCCGGGCAGCGGCGTCCACACGGCCTTGGGCGCACCGCCCGCCGACACGTGCGCCGAGAACGCGTCCCCGCCGCGGTACGGCGACCACAGCCCGGCCCACGGCTCGGGCGCGGCACCAGGCGCGGCACCGAGCGCGCCGTCCCCGGGGCCGGGGTCGGGGACCTCCTCCTTCTCGGTGCGCGCGTGCCGTGGCGGTATCGCGAGGCGCAGCACGTCCGCCGTCGTCCCGGCCCATCGCTCGGCGACGGCCCGCACGAGCCGCAGCACCGGGGGCGTCAGCACGGGCTCGGCCGACACGAGCCGTCGCAGCGGCAGCAGCCGGCCCTCGTGCTCCGACTCGGCGAGCCGCGCGACGACGAACCCGTCGACCTCCTGCGCCCCGAACCGCGCCCGCACCCGCACCCCGGGCAGCGCGTCGTCGGCCATGGCGGCCGGGACGAGGTAGTCGTACTCGCGGTCGAGGTGCGCGGGCTGCAGGTCGAGCAGCACGCGGGCGACCGGCAGCTCCGACGCCATCTCCTGGGCGCCGAGCGGCGGCTTGCGGCGGCCGCGGCGCGGGGCGGCGGCGACCTCGTCGAGCGCGAGCAGCGCGTCCTGCTGCGGGACGTCGTCGCTGGAAGGGGCGCTCACGCGGACCATCTCACCACGCGCGGGAGACGGTGACGGCGGGCCCGGCCCTGCTGACGCGTCCCGTGCGTTGCCGCAGTGCTGCGCCGCCGCGAAGGATCGCCGCGTGGGGTGAGGACCCGGCGGGCGGGCTCGCGCGACCGCGGCGGCGGTCGTGGCACCGCCGGACGCCGCTGGTGGTGCTTGTCGTCCTGGCCGTGGTGCTCGCCACGAGTCCGGGCTGGTGGTGCCCGCTACACCGCCGCGAGCAGCGCCTCGACCCGGTCCGTCCGCTCCCACGTGAACTCCGGCAGCTCCCGGCCGAAGTGCCCGTACGCCGCCGTCTTGGCGTAGATGGGCCGCAGCAGGTCCAGGTCCGCGATGATCGCGGCCGGGCGCAGGTCGAACACCTGCTGGATCGCGGCGCTGATGCGCTCGACCGGCACGGTCTCGGTGCCGAACGTCTCGACGTACAGGCCCACGGGGTGCGCCCGCCCGATCGCGTACGCGACCTGCACCTCGCAGCGGCGCGCCAGCCCGGCGGCCACGACGTTCTTCGCGACCCACCGGGTGGCGTACGCGGCCGAGCGGTCGACCTTCGACGGGTCCTTGCCGGAGAACGCGCCGCCGCCGTGGCGGGCCATGCCGCCGTAGGTGTCGACGATGATCTTGCGGCCGGTCAGGCCGGCGTCGCCCTGCGGGCCGCCGACGACGAACTTGCCGGTCGGGTTGACGTACAGCTTGTGCCCGGCGGCGTCGAGGGAGACCGACTCGAGCACGGGCGCGACGACCTTGTCGGCGATCTCCTTGTAGAGCGTCTCCTGCAGCACGTCCGCGTCGTGCTGCGTCGAGATGACGACGGTGTCCAGGCGCACCGGGCGGTCGCCGTCGTAGGCGATGGTGACCTGGGTCTTGCCGTCGGGGCGCAGGCCCGCGACCTCGCCCGTGCGGCGCACCGCGGCGAGGCGCTCGGCGAGCCGGTGGGAGAGCCAGATGGGCAGCGGCATGAGCTGCGGCGTGTCGTCGCAGGCGTACCCGAACATCAGGCCCTGGTCGCCGGCGCCCTGCTCGTCGAGCGGGTCGTGGTCGGCGGCGTCGTCACGCTGCTCGGCGGACTTGTCCACGCCCTGCGCGATGTCGGGCGACTGCTGCCCGATCGACACGGACACGCCGCACGAGGAGCCGTCGAACCCGATCGCGGACGACGTGTAGCCGATGCGCTTGACGACGTCGCGCACGATCTGCGGGATCTCGACGTAGGCGCTCGTGGTGACCTCGCCCGCGAGGTGCACCAGGCCGGTGGTCACCATCGTCTCGACGGCCACGCGGGACCTCGGGTCCTGCTCGAGCAGCGCGTCCAGCACGGCGTCCGAGATCTGGTCGCACACCTTGTCCGGGTGCCCCTCGGTCACGGACTCGGACGTGAACAGCCGCAGCGCATCGGTCATGCGGGTCACCCTACGGGGCGGGCGCAGCGCTGGTCACGCTGTGCTCACGGTGACGTCTCGCACCTCGGGACGGCATTGCGGCGTGTCCCACGACACGCCGTCAGCCGCGGCGCTTGATGACGGCGTCCCACAGGACGTCGGCCACCTGCCGCTTGGTGCCGGTCGCGTGCACGAGCTGCTCCCCCGCCGCGTCCAGCACCCACACCTCGTTGTCGGCGGTGCCGAACCCGCGCCCGGCGCCGACGGCGTTGACCGCCAGCAGGTCGGCACCCTTGCGGCGGGCCTTCTCGCGCCCGTGGTCGAGCACGCCGCCCGCGGCGTCGCCGGTCTCGGCGGCGAACCCGACCACGACCTGCCCGGAGCGCAGCCGGTCACGGACCAGCTCCGCGAGGATGTCGGGGTTCTCGACGAGCTCGATGGGCGCCGGCCCCTGGCCGGGCACCTTCTTGATCTTCGCCTCGGTGGGCGCGGCCGGCCGGAAGTCGGCGACGGCGGCCGCCATCACGACGACGTCCGCGTCCGCGCCGGCGGCCCGCACGGCCTCGCGGAGCTCGGCCGTCGACTCGACCCGCACGACCGTGTCCGCCGCGGCGTCGGCGCCCGGGATCTCGAGGTTCGCGGCGACCAGCGTGACGTGCGCGCCGCGGGCGCGCGCGGCCTCGGCCAACGCCAGGCCCTGGCGGCCCGTGGAGCGGTTGCCGATCCAGCGCACCGGGTCGATGGGCTCCCGCGTGCCGCCCGCGGACACGACGACGCGGCAGCCCGCGAGGTCCTGCGGCGCGCGGGCGGCCGCGACAGCGGCCAGCGCCTCGCGCGCGATGTCCTCGGGCTCGGGCAGGCGCCCGGCGCCCGTGTCCTTGCCGGTCAGGCGGCCGCTGGCCGGCTCGATGACGTGCACCCCGCGCACGCGCAGCAGGGCGACGTTGGCCCGCGTGGCCGGGTGCTCCCACATCTCGGTGTGCATGGCGGGCGCCATGACCACGGGGCAGCGGGCCGTGAGGAGCGTGGAGGTCAGCAGGTCATCGGCGCGGCCCGTGGCCGCGCGCGCCAGGAGGTCGGCCGTCGCGGGCGCGACGACGAGCAGGTCGGCGCCCTGCCCGAGTGCGACGTGCGGCACGTGCGCGACGTCGTCGAACACCTCGGCGGAGACGGGCTCGCCCGACAGGGCCTCCCACGTGGGCGCGCCCACGAAGCGCAGCGCCGCCTCGGTCGGGATGACCCGCACCGCATGACCCGCCTCGCGCAGGAGACGCAGCAGGAGCACCGCCTTGTACGCGGCGACGCCCCCGCTGACACCCAGGAGGATCCTCACGGGATCTCAGAATCCGTCGGGACGGTCCTCGGCGTCGGTCTCCTCGACCGGAGTCGAGGTCAGCAGGTCCGAGTTGATCTCACGCATCGCGATCGACAGCGGCTTCTCCTGCGCACGCACGTCGACCAGCGGCCCGACGTTCTCCAGCAGGCCCTCGTTGAGCTGCGAGTAGTACGCGTTGATCTGGCGGGCACGCTTCGCGGCGTACAGCACCAGCCCGTACTTGGAGTCGGTCTTCTCGAGCAGCTCGTCGATCGGCGGGTCGGTGATGCCGATGGGCTGGGCCACGGTTCCGGCCATGGTTCACGCTCCAGGGGGAGGAAGGACAGGGACTGCCGGACAGTCTACCCGCCGACCTGCGCGTTCCTCCCCGCGGCGAGGCCCATGGCGCTCACGAGCTCGTCGGTGGCGCGGTGCACCTCGTCGTTGACGATCGTCACGTCGAACTCGGGCTCGGCCGCCAGCTCGACGCGAGCGGTGGCCAGGCGCCGCTCGCGCTCCTCGGCGCCCTCGGTGCCGCGCCCGACCAGCCGGCGCTCGAGCTCCGCGAAGCTCGGCGGGGCGAGAAACACGAAGTGGGCGTCCGGCATCGACTCGCGCACCTGCCGGGCCCCCTGGAGGTCGATCTCCAGCAACGTCGGCACGCCCGCGGCCAGGTGCGCCTCCACCGGGCCACGGGGCGTGCCGTACCGGTTGCGCCCGTGCACGACCGCCCACTCGAGCATCTGGCCCTCGGCGACCATGCGGTCGAACTCCTCGGGCGACACGAACAGGTAGTGCACGCCGTGCACCTCACCGGGGCGCGGCGCGCGCGTCGTCGCCGACACCGACAGCCACACCTGCGGGTAGCGGTCGCGGACGTCGGCGGAGACTGTGCCCTTCCCCACGGCCGTGGGCCCGGCGAGGACGGTCAGGCGAGCAGGGCCGTTGGGGGCGGGGATTGCGGAAATGTCAGCCAAACCTCTCGATGAGCGCCGCGGCCTGGTGGGGTCCCAGGCCCCGGACGCGACGGGTCTCGGCGATCCCGACTTCTTCCATGATCGCTCGAGCCTTCACCTTACCGACCCCCGGGAGGGACTCGAGGAGGGCGACGACCTTGAGCTTCCCCACGATGTCGTCGGTCTGCCCCTGCTCGATCACATCCTTGAGCGAACCCTGGGAGTACTTGAGGCGGTTCTTGATCTCCGCGCGCGCACGGCGCGCCTCGGCAGCCTTCTCGAGGGCCGCCGCACGTTGCTCCGGGGTAAGAGGAGGAAGGGCCACGCAAGTCACCTACTCAGTCGAGCCGATGGGGCGGTACTGCTCCGTCGAAACTAACCGTGACCTGCGTGAGCGGCAATCGGGGCGCGCCGGATGGCACGTACTGCCCGCGCGCGGCCCCTGCGTCAGTGGTGGTGGTGGGCCTGCGCGGCGACCGGCGTGGCGCCCGGACGCGTCCACTGCGGCACCGGTCGGCCGTCGACCCGCCAGAACCCGCTGGGCGCGTAGGGCTGCGGCCAGCCCTCCGGCGAGTCCTCCCACCGCTCCCCACGGCCGTAGACGCCGCGGTCGATGAGCTGCATCGACGGCATGATCGCCTCGGTCCCGCGCCCTGTGACCCGGTACGTCAGGTACACGCGGTCCCCGCGGCGCATCAGCCACAGCCACTCGCCGAACTCGGTGCCCAGCGTCGGGTCGCCGACGCCGGCCACCGAGTACCACGGGACGGTGTAGCCCATGAACTCGCGCAGCTCGCTCGCCAGCTCCCACGGGCCCTCGAAGAACACGGCGAACGACATGCCGCGCGCGTGCAGGTACGACGGCTCGTGCAGCCCGTACACCGACAGCGTGCAGCCCTCGCACTGGTTCTCGATGGGCTCCCCCACGTGCGCCATGTGCTTGTACACGACCAGCTGGTCGCGGCCGTCGAACACGTCGAGCAGGCTCACGGGACCGTCCGGTCCGACGACGTCGACCACCGGGAGCTCCATCATCGGCATGCGACGGCGGGCCGCGGCGAGGGCGTCGCCGGCGCGGGTGTGCGCCTTCTCGCGCACGAGGAGATCCTCGTAGGCGGCGTCCCAGGTGGCGCGGTCGACGACGGGCGGTACGGGGGTGCGGGCGTCGATCGTGGCGGGGTCGGTGGTCATGGCTCCTCCTGGCGGCTCGGTCGACGCGATGTCGACGACACCAGGGATGACGACGCAGGCACCCGAAACTCAACACGCCCGCCGGAATCGCTTCCGGCGGGCGTGCCGCTCAGCCCCGCAGCGCGGCCCGCGCCTCGCTGACGGCGGTGTCCGCCGCGGCCCGCAGCGCCGTGGCGTCGGGCCCGGCCTGAAGCACGCCGCGCGACGACGACGCGAGCACCTGGCGGCGCGCCCGCCCGAACACGGCGGCGAGCTCGGCCGCGCCCGCGCCCTGCGCGCCCACGCCCGGCGCCAGCAGCGGGCCGTTGACGGCCTCGAGGTTCGTGCCGGTGGCACCGGCGGCGTCACCGATGGTGGCGCCGACCACCAGGCCGATCGACCCCATCGGGCTCGCGCCCGCGTTGAGGACGGCGGCCTGCGCGGCCATGGACGCGGCGACCGAGACGCCGTCGGGCGACACCGCGTGCTGCACCTCGTACCCCTCCTTGTTGGAGGTCAGGCACAGCACGAACAGGCCCCGGCCCGTGGCCGCCGCGAGCTCGGCGGCCGGCGTGAGCGACCCGAACCCGAGGTACGGCGACACGGTCAGCGCGTCACCGGCGAGCGGCGAGCCGTCGCGCAGGAACGCGTCGGCGTAGGCGCCCATGGTCGAGCCGATGTCGCCGCGCTTGGCGTCCACGATCGTCAGCGTCCCGGCGGCGCGGGCCGCCGCGATGGTCTCCTCGAGCACCGCGACGCCGGCGGAGCCGTGCCGCTCGTAGAACGCGGCCTGCGGCTTGAACGCCGCGACCCGCCCGCCGACGGCCTCGACCACGCGTAGCGAGAACTCGCGCACGCCGGCGACGTCGTCGCCCAGCCCCCAGGCGTCCAGGAGGGACGCGTGCGGGTCGATGCCGACGCACAGCGGGCCGAGGTCGTCCATCGCCGCCGCGAGGCGTGCGCCGAAGGGCTCAGCCACCGAGGGCCTCCCGCTGCAGGCGCGCCTTCGTCCTCGCCGTGTGCTCCTGCAGGCTCGCGACGTCGAACGGCCCGGCGATGATCGCCTCGATGGCCTGCACGACGGCGCCGAGCTCGTCGACCGTGGTGACGATCGGCTTGTCGGCGGCGGTCGTGGCCGCGCGGATCTCGTAGCCGTCCGCGCGGGCGCCCTGCCCCGACGGGGAGTTGATCACCAGGTCGACGTCACCGGCCGTGATCAGGTCGACGATGGTCGGCTCTCCCGCGGCGCCGCGACCCTCGGAGTGCTTGCGCACCACGGTGGCCGGGATGCCGTTACGCATCAGCACCTGCGCGGTGCCCGCCGTCGCGAGCACCTCGAAGCCGACCTCGGTGAGCTTCTTGATCGGGAACACGATGGCGCGCTTGTCGCGGTCGGCGACCGAGACGAACACGCGGCCCGACGTCGGCAGCCCGCCGAACGCGGCGGCCTGCGACTTGGCGAAGGCCCGCGGGAAGTCGGCGTCGAAGCCCATGACCTCGCCCGTCGAGCGCATCTCCGGGCCGAGGATCGTGTCGACGACCTGGCCGTCGGCGGTGCGGAACCGCTTGAACGGCAGCACGGCCTCCTTGACCGCGATCGGAGCGCCGAGGTCCAGGGTGCCGCCGTCGCCCGTGGCGGGCAGCACGCCCTCGGCGCGCAGCTCGGCGATCGTGGCGCCGACCATCACCCGCGCCGCGGCCTTGGCCAGGGACACGCCCGTGGCCTTGGAGACGAACGGGACGGTGCGCGACGCGCGCGGGTTGGCCTCGAGCACGTACAGCACGTCGCTGACCAGCGCGTACTGCACGTTGAGCAGACCCCGCACGCCCACGCCCTTGGCGATGGCCTCGGTCGAGCGGCGGATGCGCTCGATCTCGTGCTCGCTCAGCGACACCGGGGGCAGCACGCAGGCGGAGTCGCCCGAGTGGATGCCGGCCTCCTCGATGTGCTCCATGACGCCGCCGAGGAACATCTCCTCGCCGTCGTACAGGGCGTCGACGTCGATCTCGATGCCGTTGTCGAGGAAGCGGTCGATGAGCAGCGGCGCCGAGAGCATGGTGCCCGACGTCGCGGCGGTCTCCTGCGCCGAGGCGATCGCCCGCTGGACGTAGGTGGTCAGCTGCTCGCGGGAGTAGACGATCTCCATGCCGCGGCCGCCGAGCACGTACGACGGGCGCACGAGCACCGGGTAGCCGATGCGCTCGGCGACCTCGACGGCCTGGCCCAGCGTGCGGGCGGTGCCGAACGCGGGCGCCGGCAGGCCGGCGTCGGCCAGCACCTGGCCGAACACGCCGCGGTCCTCGGCGGCGTCGATGGCCTCGGGCGTGGTGCCGAGGATCGGCAGGCCGGCGTCCGCCAGGCGCTGCGCGAGCGAGAGCGGCGTCTGGCCGCCGAGCTGCACGATGATGCCCTTGACCGGGCCGGCGGCGAGCTCGGCCTGGTAGACCTCGAGCACGTCCTCGAAGGTCAGCGGCTCGAAGTACAGGCGGTCGGAGGTGTCGTAGTCCGTCGAGACGGTCTCCGGGTTGCAGTTGACCATGACGGTCTCGTACTGCTCGGCGAGCGTCATGGTGGCGTGCACGCACGAGTAGTCGAACTCGATGCCCTGGCCGATGCGGTTCGGACCCGAGCCCAGGATGATGACGGCCTCGCGCTCGCGCGGGGCGACCTCGGTCTCCTGGTCGTAGGACGAGTAGTGGTACGGCGTCTTGGCCGCGAACTCGGCCGCGCAGGTGTCCACCGTCTTGAAGACGGGGCGGATGCCCAGGGCGTGCCGGATCTCGCGCACCGACTGCTCACCTGTCTCACCCATGCCGCGCAGCGAGGCGATCTGCCGGTCCGACAGGCCGTGACGCTTGGCGTCACGCAGGACGTCGGCGGTCAGCGTCGGGCCGGAGGCGACCGCCTCGGCGTGCTCGTTCATGAGCTGGATCTGGTCGAGGAACCACGGGTCGATCTTGGTGGCCTCGAAGACCTGCTCGAGCGTGGCGCCCGCGCGCAGCGCCTGCTGCACGCCCACCATGCGGAACTCGGTCGGGCGCTTGATGGCCTCGAGGAGCTGCTCGAGCTCGGCGCCCTGCGGTGCCTGGCCGTCCCAGTGGAACTGCACGCCCGCCTTGTCGATGGAGCGCAGCGCCTTGCCGAGCGCCTCGGTGAAGTTGCGGCCCAGGGCCATGGCCTCGCCGACCGACTTCATGGTGGTGGTCAGCGTGTCGTCCGCGGCCGGGAACTTCTCGAACGCAAACCGGGGCACCTTGACGACGACGTAGTCCAGGGTCGGCTCGAACGAGGCGGGCGTGACCTGGGTGATGTCGTTCGGGATCTCGTCGAGCGTGTACCCGACGGCGAGCTTCGCGGCGATCTTGGCGATCGGGAAGCCGGTCGCCTTCGACGCGAGCGCCGAGGACCGCGAGACGCGCGGGTTCATCTCGATGACGATGATGCGCCCGTCGGCCGGGTCGATCGCGAACTGGATGTTGCAGCCGCCGGTGTCGACGCCGACCTCGCGGATCACCGCGATGCCGATGTCGCGCAGCCGCTGGTACTCGCGGTCGGTGAGGGTGAGCGCGGGCGCGACGGTGACCGAGTCGCCGGTGTGCACGCCGACCGGGTCCACGTTCTCGATGGAGCAGACGACCACGACGTTGTCGTTGCGGTCCCGCATGAGCTCGAGCTCGTACTCCTTCCAGCCGAGGATGGACTCCTCCAGGAGCACCTCGGTGGTCGGCGAGTAGTGCAGGCCCTGGCCGACGATGCGGCGCAGGTCGGCCTCGTCGTACGCGATGCCCGAGCCGAGGCCGCCCATGGTGAACGACGGGCGCACGACCATCGGGTAGCCGAGGTCGCCCGCGGCCGCGAGCGCCTCGTCGACGGTGTGCACGATGTGGGAGCGGGCGGACTCGCCGCCGCAGCGGGCGACGACGTCGCGGAACTGCTCTCGGTCCTCGCCCTTCTGGATGGCGGGGATGTTGGCGCCGATGAGCTCGACGTCGTACTTCTCGAGGACGCCGGCCTCGTCGAGGGCGATGGCCGCGTTGAGCGCGGTCTGGCCGCCGAGGGTGGGCAGGAGCGCGTCGGGGCGCTCCTTGGCGATGATCGTCGTGAGCACCTCGGTGGTGATCGGCTCGACGTAGGTGGCGTCGGCGAACTCCGGGTCGGTCATGATCGTGGCCGGGTTGGAGTTCACGAGGATGACCCGCAGGCCCTCCTCCTTCAGGACGCGGCACGCCTGGGTGCCGGAGTAGTCGAACTCGCAGGCCTGCCCGATGACGATGGGGCCCGAGCCGATGACGAGGACGGAGCGGATGTCGGTGCGGCGGGGCATCAGTTCTCCTGGGTGGCGGCGAGCTCTGCGACGACAGAGGCCGGGACGTTCACGGGCGTGCGGGTCTGCATGAGCTCGACGAAGCGGTCGAACAGGTAGGCCGAGTCGTGCGGCCCGGCGGCGGCCTCCGGGTGGTACTGCACCGAGAAGGCGGGGATGTCGAGGGCGGTGAGGCCCTCGACGACGTCGTCGTTGAGGCCGACGTGGGCGACGACGACGCGGCCGTACGCCTCCTTGTGGGGCGCGACGCTCACGGCGTCGACGGGCGCGTCGACGGCGAAGCCGTGGTTGTGCGCGGTGACCTCGACCTTGCCGGTGGTGCGGTCGAGCACGGGCTGGTTGATGCCGCGGTGGCCGTAGCCGAGCTTGTAGGTGCCGTAGCCCAGGGCGCGGCCGAGCAGCTGGTTGCCGAAGCAGATGCCGAAGAACGGGATGCCGGCGTCCAGCACCTCGCGGAGCAGCTCGACCTCGTGGGTGGCGGCGCCGGGGTCGCCGGGGCCGTTGGAGAAGAAGACGCCGCGGGCGCCGTCGGCGGGCAGCAGCGCCTCGATGTCCGCGAAGGTGGACGACTGGGGCACGACGTGCACGCGCACGCCGCGCTCGGCGAGCCGGTGCGGCGTCATGGCCTTGATGCCGAGGTCGACGGCGACGACGGTCGCGACGGGCTCCTGGCCCGCGAACTCGCCGGCGGGCTCGACGACGTAGGGCTCGGAGGTGGAGACCTCGCGGGCCAGGTCGGCGCCGGCCATGAGCGGGGCGGCCTGGACGACGGCGACCAGCTCGCCGACGGGGCGCTCGTGACCCGAGGCGTCGAGCAGGTCGGTTCCGGAGAAGATGCCGGCGCGCATGACGCCGAGCTCGCGCAGGTGGCGGGTCAGGAAGCGGGTGTCGACGTCGCTGATGCCGACGACGCCCTGCGCGGCCAGCTCCTCGTCGAGCGAGCGCTGGGCGCGCCAGTTCGAGACGCGGCGTGCGGGGTCGCGCACGATCCAGCCGGCCACCCAGATGCGGCCCGACTCGGGGTCCTCGTCGTTGACGCCGGTGTTCCCGATGTGCGGCGCCGTCATGACGACGATCTGGCGGTGGTAGGACGGGTCGGTCAGCGTCTCCTGGTAGCCGGTCATGCCGGTAGAGAAGACGATCTCCCCGAGCGTGGCGCCCCGGGCGCCGTAGGCGCGTCCGCGGACGACGGTGCCGTCCTCGAGGACCAGGACCGCCTTGTCGGCTGAGCTGTCGGGGGAGGTGGCGGCGTTCGTCACGGGTTCTCCTTCTGCAGGGGGTCGGCGGCCTCGCCGGGGGCGGCGAGCAGGTGCCGCACGGCGTCGACGAGGCGGGACTTGTCGGCGGGGTGGCGCGTGCGCAGCCCGGTGTCGAGCTCGACGGCGCGCACCCGCCCGTCCGAGGGGGCAAGCCAGGTCAGCACGACGAGGCCGTCGGCCCCCACGTACTTGCCGGCCATGCCGGGGGCGAGCCCGGCGCCGCGCAGGGCGTCGGCGGGCAGGAACACGGTGGGCGCGCCGGCGCGCTCGACGAGCACCCCGGCGTCGTGCACGGTCACCGTGGCGGCCGCGCGGTCGCCCAGGCCGTGCGCGCCGACGCGGGCGAGCCAGTCGCCCGCGAGCGTCGTCGAGACGTAGGTGGCCTCGAGCGGGCCGAGGCGCGGCGCGCCGAGGTCCGCCGGCGCGGCCGGCGGCTGCGGGACGAGCTGGCCGGTGCGCTGCGTGAGCCGGCGGCGCCCGCCGAGGATCAGGAGCAGCAGCACGACGCCGACGGCGACCCACAGGCCGACCGCGACGGGCAGGGGCAGGTTCACGCGACCGCTCCCGTGGCCTCGACCGGGGCGCCGCCGAGCACCGTGGCGCGCCCGCGCAGGAACGTCGCGACCACGCGCCCCGGCAGCTCGCGGCCCTGGAACGGCGTGTTGGCCGACGCCGTCTCCTGGACGGCGCCGTCGACCACGCGGGTCGCGGACGGGTCCACGAGCACGAGGTTCGCGGGCTCGCCCGCGGCGATGGGGCGGCCGTGCTGGGCGTCGATCCGGCCGATGTGGGCGGGGTTCGCCGACAGCACCCGGGCGACGCCGGCCCAGGTCAGGCGCCCGGTGTCGACCATGGTCTGCTGGACGACGCTCAGGGCCGTCTCCAGGCCCGTCATGCCGAACGCGGCCGCGGCCCACTCACAGTCCTTGTCCTCGCGGGCGTGCGGGGCGTGGTCGGTCGCGACGATGTCGATCGTGCCGTCGGCCAGGCCCTCGCGGACCGCCTCGACGTCGTCGGCCGTGCGCAGCGGCGGGTTGACCTTGAACACCGGGTCGTAGCCGCGGGCCAGGTCGTCGGTGAGCAGCAGGTGGTGCGGGGTGACCTCGGCGGTCACGTCGATGCCGCGCGCCTTGGCCCAGCGCACGATCTCTACGCTGCCGCGCGTGGACAGGTGGCACACGTGCAGGCGCGAGCCGACGTGCTCGGCAAGGAGCACGTCGCGGGCGATGATCGCCTCCTCGGCGACGGCCGGCCAGCCGGCCAGGCCGATCTCGGCGGAGACGACGCCCTCGTGCATCTGCGCGCCCTCGGTGAGGCGCGGCTCCTGCGCGTGCTGGGCGACGACGCCGTCGAACGCCTTGACGTACTCGAGGGCGCGGCGCATGAGCACCGGGTCGTGCACGCACCTGCCGTCGTCGGAGAAGACCCGCACGCGGGCCTTGGAGTCGGCCATCGCGCCAAGCTCCGCAAGTCGTTCGCCGCCGAGCCCCACCGTGACGGCGCCCACCGGGTGCACGTCGACCCAGCCGGCCTCCTGGCCCAGCCGCCACACCTGCTCGACGACGCCGGCGGTGTCGGCGACGGGCGAGGTGTTGGCCATGGCGTGCACGGCGGTGAAGCCGCCGGCGGCCGCGGCGCGCGTTCCCGACAGGACCGTCTCGGCGTCCTCGCGGCCCGGCTCGCGCAGGTGCGTGTGCAGGTCCACCAGACCCGGCAGCAGCACGTGACCTGCGCCGTCGAGCTCGACGGCCCCCTCGGGCGCCGTCGCGGCGCCGGGCGCGGCGACCTCGGCCACCAGGCCGCCGGACAGGACGACGTCGGCGGGCTCCCCGCCCAGCGGGCGGACGTTCCTCAGGACGTAGGCAGGCATCAGATCGAGCTCCCCTCGGCCGAGGAGCCCCCGGCCAGCAGCAGGTACAGGGCGGCCATCCGCACGGCGACGCCGTTCGCGACCTGCTCGACGATCACGGAGCGGGTCGAGTCGGCGGCCTCGGCAGAGATCTCCAGGCCGCGGTTCATCGGCCCGGGGTGCATGACGACGGTGTGCGCGGGCAGCATGGCCAGGCGGCGCTGGTCCAGCCCGTAGCGGCGCGCGTACTCCAGCGTGCTCGGGAAGAACGCCCCCGCTCCCCCGGACATCCGCTCGCGCTGCACGCGCAGCATCATCACGGCGTCCGGCTGCCAGCGCGCGAGCGTCTCGTCCAGGTCGTACGACGTCGCGCACGGCCACGTCTCGACGCCGACCGGCAGCAGCGTGGGCGGGGACACCAGCGTGACCTCGGCGCCCAGGGTGCGCAGCAGGTGCACGTTCGAGCGCGCCACGCGCGAGTGCAGCACGTCGCCCACGATGGCGACCTTCAGGCCCTTGAGGTCGCGGCCCACCCCGTCGCCCGTGGCGCCGCCCGCGCGGCCCACCAGGTGGCGGCGGATCGTGAAGGCGTCCAGCAGCGCCTGCGTCGGGTGCTCGTGGGTGCCGTCGCCCGCGTTGAGCACGGCCACCGGGTTGTCGACACTGCCGAGCCAGCCTGAATGAGCCAGCTGGTGCGGCGCGCCGCTCGCCCAGTGGCGCACGACGACGGCATCCGCGCCCATCGCGTGCAGCGTCAGCGCGGTGTCCTTGAGCGACTCGCCCTTGGACACGCTCGAGCCCTTGGCCGAGAAGTTGATGACGTCCGCGGACAGGCGCTTGGCGGCCGTCTCGAACGAGATGCGCGTGCGAGTGGAGTCCTCGAAGAACAGGTTGACCACGGTGCGCCCGCGCAGCGTCGGGAGCTTCTTGATCTCCCGCGACTGGGTGGCCGCCATCTGCGCGGCCGTGTCGAGGATCAGGATCGTCTCGTCGAGCGTCAGGTCTTGGGCGGACAGCAGGTGCTTCACAGCGCCTCCCCCTTCGGGTCGCGGCCGCTGATCACGACGGCGTCGGCCTCGCCGTCGACCTCGGCGAGACGCACCAGCACGCGCTCGCCCGTCGACGTCGGCAGGTTCTTCCCCACGAAGTCGGGGCGGATCGGCAGCTCGCGGTGACCGCGGTCCACCAGGCAGGCCAGGCGCACCGCGCGGGGGCGGCCCAGGTCGCTGATGGCGTCGAGCGCGGCGCGGATGGTGCGGCCGGAGTAGAGGACGTCGTCGACCAGCACCACGACCTTGTCGTCGAGGCCGACCTGGGGCAGCCTCGTCACGCCGACGGCGCGGGTGGGGTTGCGGTGCAGGTCGTCGCGGTACATCGTCACGTCGAGCTCGCCCAGGGCGGCGACGGGGTCGAAGTCGGGGTCGATCGCGGCCAGGCGCTCGGCCAGGCGGTGCGCGAGCGGGACGCCGCGGGTGGGGATGCCCAGGAGGACGACGTCGCCGGCTCCCCTGGAGCGCTCGACCACCTCGTGGGCGATGCGGGTCAGTGCCCGCTGGATGTCCTCGGCACCGAGGACTGTCGTGACCGATGGCAGGCCGAGGCTCACCGGACCTCCTTCTCCGCCTCACGGGACGGTGTTAAAGGGTGTCTTGCGTGGACAGACTATCCCGCCCGTCCCGCCCGTTCCGATCCGGGCGGGCGCTTCCGGGGCGCGACATGCGTCACAGCGTCGACTTCGCGGCGTCGCGTCACGCCGTCGGAATATTGACGGAACCTTGACGCCGTCAGGGGGTTCGCGACAAGCAGGCCGCGCCTATCCTTCGGTGGCTCTGCGGCCAACGCGGCCGCCGATCCTGACCCACCGAGGAGTATCCCGTGACGCCGACCGCCGTCGTCGACGCCCCCGCCGAGACCACGCACCGCACCGCTCCCTGGTGGCGGGTCATGTGCCTGACCGGCCTCGACTACTTCTCGACGCTGGGCTACCAGCCGGCCATCGCGGCGCTCGCCGCGGGCCTCGTGGCGCCGATCGCGACCCTCGTCCTCGTCGCGCTCACGCTGCTCGGAGCGCTGCCGGTGTACCGGCGCGTCGCGAAGGAGAGCCCGCACGGCGAGGGGTCGCTGGCCATGCTCGAGCGGCTCGTGCCGAGCTGGGGCGGCAAGCTCGTCGTGCTGGTGCTGCTCGGGTTCGCGGCGACCGACTTCATGATCACCATCACGCTGTCGGCGGCGGACGCGACCGCGCACATCGTCGAGAACCCGTTCACGCCGTCGTGGTTCCAGGGGCACGAGGTGCCGATCACCCTGGTCTTCTGCCTGCTGCTCGGCGCGGTGTTCTTCAGGGGGTTCCGCGAGGCCATCTCGATCGCCACCGTGCTGGTGACGGCGTTCCTCGCCGTCAACGTCGTCGTGGTCGTGCGCAGTTTCTGGGAGGTCGCGCGCCACCCCGTCGTCGTCGGCGACTGGTGGCACGCCCTGTTCACCACGCACTCGTCGATGCTCGGCATCGTGCTGGTCGCCCTGGTCGTGTTCCCCAAGCTCGCGCTCGGCCTGTCCGGCTTCGAGACCGGCGTCGTCGTCATGCCGCAGATCACCGGCGACCGTGGCGAGACCGAGGACGCCCCGCACGGACGCATCCGCGGCGCGCGCCGCCTGCTGCTGGCCGCCGCGCTCATCATGTCGACGATGCTCATCGCCTCGAGCGTCGTCACGACGCTGCTGATCCCGCAGGAGCAGTTCCAGCCGGGCGGCCAGGCCTACGGGCGCGCGCTCGCCTATCTGGCGCACGCCCTGCTGGGCGAGGGCTTCGGCACGGTCTACGACGTCTCGACGATCCTGATCCTGTGGTTCGCCGGCGGGTCCGCCATGGCCGGCATGCTCAACCTCATCCCGCGGTACCTGCCGCGCTACGGCATGGCCCCGCAGTGGGCGGGCGCCACCCGGCCGCTCGTCCTGATCCTCACGGCGATCGCGCTGGTCATCACCATCATCTTCCGCGCGTCCGTGGACGCGCAGGGCGGCGCGTACGCCACGGGCGTGCTGGTGCTCATCACCTCGGCGGCCGTGGCCGTCACCATCTCGGCCCGACGGCGGCGGCAGCGCCGGGCGTTCCTCGGCTTCGCCGCCGTGACGGCGGTCTTCCTCTACACGACGGTGCTCAACGTCTTCGAGCGACCCGAGGGTGTGAAGATCGCGACGGTCTTCATCGCCGCGATCATCCTGACCTCGCTGCTGTCGCGGGTCCTGCGCTCGTTCGAGGTGCGCGCGCGCAGCGTCACGCTCGACGACACCGCCCTCGCCATGGTCCAGGCGACTGCGGACCGCGGCGGCACGATCCGGATCATCGCCAAGGAGCCGGCCAGCGAGTCAGCGCCCGAGTACCTGGAGAAGCTGCGCAACGAGCGCCGGTTCAACGGCATCCCCCTCGGGTCCGTGCCGCTGTTCCTCGAGGTCCACCACGGCGACGCGTCCGACTTCGAGGAGGACCTGGAGGTCACGGGCACCGACGTCGACGGCTACCAGGTGCTCCATGTGACCAGTGGCTCGGTGCCCAACGCCATCGCCTCGGTGCTGTTCGCCGCGCGCGACGCGACCGGCATCGTGCCCGAGATCTACTTCGAGTGGAGCGAGGGCAACCCGGTGCGCAACATGCTCCGGTTCCTCTTCCTGGGCACCGGGGAGATCTCCACGGTCACGCACGAGGTCCTGCGCGCCACCGAGCCGCACCGCAGCCGCCGCCCGCACGTCCACGTCGGGTGAGCGCACAGGAGAAGGCCCGGACACGCGCGCGTCCGGACCTTCTCCGTCGGCTCGACCTCGTCAGGCCAGCAGCGTCAGGCCAGCAGCGTCGGCTTCATCTCGACGATGCGGCCCAGCAGCCCGTTGACGAACGACGGCGAGTCGTCCGTCGACAGTTCGGCGGCCAGGTCCACGGCCTCGTCGATCGCGACGGCGTCGGGCACGTCGTCGTTGAAGAGGACCTCCCAGGCGCCGATGCGCAGCAGCGTCCGGTCGACTGCGGGCATGCGCTCGAGCGTCCACCCGTTCGAGTACGTCTCGAGCAGCTCGTCGATGCGGTCCCGGTGGGCGGCGACGCCCTCGACGACGTCGGCCGCGTACTGCGGCACGGGCGCCTCGGTGATCGGCTTCTCCACGCGCTCGCGCAGCAGCGTGACGGCGTCGACGCGACGCTGCTCGGCCTCGAAGAGGATGTCGGCGGCGCGCTTGCGCGCCTTGGTGCGTGCGCCCACGTCAGTCGTTCACACGGCCCAGGTACGACCCGTCACGCGTGTCGACCTTGACCTTGGTGCCCTGCTCGAGGAACAGCGGGACCTGGATCTCCTTGCCCGTCTCTAGCGTGGCCGGCTTGGTGCCGCCCGTCGAGCGGTCGCCCTGCAGGCCCGGCTCGGTGTAGGTGATCTCGAGCACGACCGACGACGGCAGCTCGACGTACAGCGGCGTGCCCTCGTTCGACGCGACCAGGACGCTCATGCCCTCGAGCATGTAGTCCTTGGCGTCGCCGACGGTCTCGCCCGGGACGTGGATCTGGTCGTACGTGTCGTTGTCCATGAAGACGTAGTCGGCGCCGTCCATGTACAGGTACTGGAAGTCGCGGCGGTCGACGCTCGCGGTCTCGACCTTGATGCCCGCGTTGAAGGTCTTGTCGACGACCTTGCCCGACAGGACGTTCTTCATCTTGGTGCGGACGAACGCGCCACCCTTGCCCGGCTTGACGTGCTGGAACTCGATGATCGTCCAGAGCTGACCGTCGATGCGGAGCACGGTGCCGTTCTTGATGTCGTTGGAGGTAGCCACGTTCGGATCTTCCCTACGTCAGGTGTCGGGGCAGTATGGGTGCGCGTGAAGCTTCGAGGGCCCGAAGAGCCCGAGCAAGTCTAGCCGCTCAGCCGATCCCGGTGACCAGCAGGTAGGTCACACCCAGCCCCGCCAGTCCGCACGCCGCCGACCACACCACGGAGGCCAGCGTCCCGACGACGAACCGCTCGCGCGCCGCGGGCCGGTCGCGCAGCTCGTACACGCGCCCGAGGCCCTTGATCGCGACGACGACGGCGACCCCCTCGGGGAAGCCCGCAAGGATGCTCAGCGTGATCGCGCCGCGCTCCAGCAGGCCGATCCAGACGCCGCCCGCGAGCACGCGCGCGGCCTCGGCCTCGGCGTCCGGCCTGCCCTCGGTGCGGCGCAGCACCCACGGCACGAGCACCGCACCCAGCCCCACGGACAGCGCGAGCGCGCCGACCCACACGCCGCCGCTCGCGAACAGCTCCCCCACGCTCATGGGCGTGAGGTTAGCGGCGGCCCCCCACAGCCGGGCGCGATCACGCCGCGACGCGCTGACTCGGCCGGCGTCGCGCGGTGCATGTCGGAGGTGACCGCACACGTCGTTCTCGCTCGGACGCGATGACGGCGTTCTGACGGATGAGCAGTGGAGCGCGATCGCCACCAACCTGCCAGGTGACGAAGCGCCCTCTGCGTGCCGCACGCCTGGCCGGCAAGTACCCGGGATGGATCGTGTAGCGCCAGTTTGCTGCGCGATGTGAGCCGCCTGGTTAGGTTCCGGACACCGGTGGGACCCGCGGTGTGGCGGGTTGGCGCTGGTTTCGGCTTCGTGGTGAAGGCGGCTGCTGCCCCGGTCTGGCGCCGGGCCCGTCGTGGGAGTGCGCTGTGCATGCATTGGTGTCGCTTGTGGGTGTGCCGGGTCGCTGGTCGCTCAGGCCGGTGATGCGCCGGCCGGGACGTCGGTTGCGGTGCTTGTGACCGGGTTCGCAGTGCCCGCGAACGCGTCCGCGCCAGTTGCGGCGGCGGCGGGCGGCGCGGGTGGGGTGGACGATCCGCAGGGTGATCTGACGGCGGCGGACTCGTTGTCTGCGGCGATCAATGCGCGCTTGTCTGGCAGGGCGGTTGAGGACCTGTCGCAGCGGACCGAGTTCGGAAGCGTGTTCGCGCTGCCCGACGGGCAGTGGACCTCGCAGCAGGCGTCAGGTAATACACAAGGAGGTTGTCTGTGAGATCGTCAAGAGGGTCGTCGAAGAACTCGGCAATGAGTCACGGACAGAGTTGCTTGCCGTCTAGAGATCCCGCGCACTTTGCTTCGATCGACCCGGCAGGCGCAACCATCAGTCTTGTTGAACGCGCCGCCTCAATGCGGGGTCGAACAAGCCGAAGAAGCGGAGGGCGGCGGCTTCTCATTGTCGTGGGGTTGATTCTTGCGGCGACTCCGTTCGTCGCGTGCGTGGTCATGTATTTCTTGAGCTGAACTGTCATGTGTTCACCAACTGGGCGACACACCTCATCTATAGCCGCGTAACCGATTGACCGAATGAGTGCGTCGTGAGTGTTCCGAACTGGAGGACTCGCCGCATTTCAGAAGTAAGCATATCTCCGGGATGTGTCTGGAGGAATCCGAATGAACACCCCGAACAGGCGGAAAGTATCCGCGCTCGTCACCGCAGTAATTGTTGGCGCTGGGATTGCGCTCAGCAACACTGCGTGTGACGTGTCTGACCGTTCAACGCCTGACAAGAGTAGCAACATGCACATGCCCGTTGAGCCAGTGCCGGAAACCGCGACGGTCCTGCAGATTTCGACGATCATTACGGAGTATGCTGCAGACTGGCGGGTGGCAACCGCGAATGCTGAGGCTTGCCGACTCCTTTGGACCGTTCCTCCTGACAACATACAAGAACAGGAGGGCGCAGTGACATGCTACATCGATGAACAGAACGCGATCATCGCTGCCCGCTACGCGCTCGGGAACCTGGAGCTTTTCACCCCGCCCGCAGAGGTCCTGTCATTGTACGAAGACACACTCAATGCGCTTGGTCGCATTAAGGAAGTCGACCTCGTGGGAGTTTTGTGGTGAGGATCCGACTCCGTCTACCTCGGATAGGTGCCGTAAGGCGATCGACCGCTTCTCCGGCGGGCTTATGGGCATGGCGTGGAGCAACTCGCGGAGAATCAGGAGTTCGGATGGCCGCTTTGTGTTCAGAGCACATATTGCAATGGTTCATTACACGGTGAGTGCCTACGGACCTGGCGTGTATAAGCGAAGGTAGATGATAGCCCTTAGTCTGACTCATTCGGGCCCTGGCACGCTCGTCACGTACCTCGGATGTGTGAGACATGAACGATGGTCGGCCAAAGAATCCAGCAGGGCTCCTGAGCGTGGGCAGCCAGACTGCAGTTCTGGCGGAGGAGAGGCTAGAGACCTAGGCTCGTTCGCAGGTGATGCGGCGGGTACCGACGCTTTTCGAACACGCGGCGGCTGCAAAGTGTGATCTAGAGGAACCATCTAAATCGTGGTTCTAGACGCGGGGGGATGAAACGATCAAGATCGAGTCGATTTCATCTGGACCGGCTAGCCGCTGGGCGCTGGTCGCTCTCTCGTTGGTGATTGGAATCCCAATCGCGCTCAGTATGATTCCCGGGACACTTCGGTTCGTGGTGATTGGAGTAGGCATACTGGCTGGTTGCACATATGCGCTCTTCTTTCCCGGCGAACGGGTCGAAGTAACAGATGACACCATCAAGAGGATCGGCCCGTTCGGTCACCCCTTGGCTTTCCGCCTGCGCAACGTCAACTCGGTTACGGTCGGCTACATCCCATTCTCGGGTGAGGTGATTCATGTGCAATCAGCAGGCGGCCAGATTGACCTTTCTACCGATGACAGCGACGCCGAGATTCGTCGCGCGTTGGGTCAGGCACTTGTTAGCGCTCATCGCACTTCGGTCGTTCATCCAGATGCGAGACCGTTTCTTGGTCTCGATTGAAAGGGTGAGCAGGGTACTGCCGATGGGCGGGTCGAGGTCCCCGATGGAGAGGCGGGGTGTGAACGATGGGAACCTCTTCAACGCGGGGCGTAGGCAAGCCGCACCCGTACGTCGCGGCGAGCCGGGTCAACTCTCTGGGGTTGCTGGTGCATATATCCAGCCTTGGCGACGGCAGGATGTGGATTAGCCGTGCCTGAGTTGACAAGTTTTATTCTCGCTGCAGCGGTGGCGGTCGGTGTGGTAGTGGGGTTGGTGTGTCTCGATCAGAAGTTCGACTTCTTGCGGACTCGCCGACGGAAGTCAAAGAACAAGGTCTGGGCTGCAGTGAGAGCAAGCTGGACTGACCAGATCGGCCCACTTGACCGCGGATAGAATGCTGGCAACTGGACGATAGTCTGCAAGGCGATGCATTATGACCGCGTTCTCCTGACGAGACATGGTCTCCGCAGAATTCGGGTGCCGATTGATATTGACGCAATAAGCAGCGAGCCGCACCGCATCATTGAGAATGGTGATCCGGAGCTGTTGCGCTACAGGCAACAGAATGTCTATTGGGCGGATACGCCCTTTGATGAAGTCGAGATCGCCGTCGACCCAGTGGACTTCCCTGAATGGGTGCTACCTCGCCTAAGAGGTTGTCTCACGTGGCGGCCTGGAGCTTCTTGAATGCCGTGATGGTTGCCCCGAGGGCGACGAAGGCGGCGTAGAGGTTGGCGTGGCGTTCGTAGCGGATGGTCAGGCGGCGGTAGCCGGTGAGCCAGGCCAGGGTGCGTTCGACCTTCCGGCGGTGACGGCCGAGGCGTTCGGAGGAGTCGATGCCGCGGCGGGCGATCTTCGGGATGATGCCGCGCTGACGCAGGAAGGTGCGCAGGTGGTCGTAGTCGTAGCCCTTGTCGGCGCGCAGCTTGTCCGGGCGGCGCCGGCGCGGGCCGCGCCGGGACTTCAGCGGCGGGATGCCGCGGACCATCGGCTCGGCCGCTTGGGAGTCGTGCAGGTTGGCCGCCGAGACGCCGACGACCAGCGGCAGTCCGTTCGCGTCGGTGATGACGTGGATCTTGGAGCCCTTCTTGCCCCGGTCGACCGGGCTGGGCCCGGTCAGCGAGCCCCCCTTTTGGCCCGGACGCTCGCGGCGTCCAGGATCACCGAGCTCCAGTCCACCATCCCGGCCGCCCCACACCGGTCCAGGACCCGCCGCTGCACGCGGGCGAACACCCCGGCCCGGGCCCAGTCCGTAAATCGGCGGTGCGCCGTGGCCGGCGAGACCCCGAACGAGCCCGGCAGCATCCGCCACGCGCAGCCGCTGGTCAGCACGTACACGATCGCGGTGAACACCGCCCGCGCGTCCACCGGCGCTGTCCCGCCGCCCTGCGGACGCGGCTCGAAGGCGGGCAGGTCGGGTTCGACAAGCTCCCACAGCTCGTCCGGGACCAGCCGCAACGACAACGGATCGCTCACGCCCCCGGATCATGCCGCCCCAAGCATCGCGAACCGGGCAAACACGCCGAACCAGGGTGAACCACGTGAGACATCCTCTAAGTGGACGATCGGATCGTACGGACGATGGAAGCTCAAGTCGTCAAGAATAGGATCGCATCGAGCCGCAGCAAGATCGAGAAACCCGGTTCCTCGAGATATGGAGACTCGATCACGGGTGCCTGCGATGTTGGAGACCGATCTCGTTGACGTCCCCTAATGAAGGTTGCCGCAGCGAACGACGATGAACCCCAGACGGTGCAAGTCGACCGGGGCCGAGAGGGGAGCGGGCGCGACCTCGCAGAACCCCAGGATGGTCGCGCTGGGGAGTGCGTGTGGTCAAGTGTTCTGGCCCCACTTGTCGTCACGGATTTTGGCTCCGGCGGCGCGTGGTGGTGTGGAGGCGGTAGGACTCGGTGCCGGCCGCCGCGCGTGGCGGCATTGCGACGCAGCTTGCGCGAGATCGTGCCCGGGTCACGCTGGATCCGGCGGGCGATCTCACGCACACCGACGTCTTGGGCGTTGAGGATGGCGATCTCCTCGCGCTCGGCGAACGACGCCGTGGTACGCCGGGCCATTGTGTCAAGCAGGTCGACCGGCAGGGCTCCGGCAGGTGAGATGGGGTGCGCGGGCGGGTTGGTGCCGGGTTGGATCGGGGTTCTCACACCATCCGGCCTCACCGAGCGGGAGCCCGCCCACGCCAAGGCATCGTCGCCCACGTCGTCACCCGTCATCAACCCTCTCTCGCGCGAGCGGCTGTCGGTGGATCTTCTTGCCGGTCTGCCGGACCCACGCCACCGGCGCGGGCGGCGGCACCCGGTGGCGTCGCTGGTGGCAGTCGCGATCGCTGCGGTGCTGACCGGGGCACCCGGGTTCACCGCCATCGCGCAGTGGGCCAAGGACGCCGGGCCAGGCCGGCTGGCCGTGCTCGGGGTGGTGCGGGTGGCCGACGAGTCGACGTTCCGGCGCGTGTTCGCCCGCCTGGACGCCGGCCGGCTCGAGGAGATCCTCGGCGCGTGGGCGGTGACCTGGGCCGCCGGGGCGCAGTGCCGGTCAGCGGGCGATCGTCGCCAGCAGGCGCGCAGCCACGGGACGGACCGCCGCCTCCTCGCCCGCCAGGGCGGCCCGCAGCCGCTGGCTGACGGCCTGCACCGTGACGCCCAGGGCGGTGGCCGCCGCCTTCTGCGAGCCGGTCCGCGCGACGGCGTCGACGGCCTCCCAGCCGCGGTCGGTGCGGCGGGCGGCCAGGGCGGCGATCATGCGGAGCAGGGCCTCGACCGCGCCGGCGGCGGCCGCGTCGTCGGCGACGACGGAGATCCCCCCGGCGCCGGGGCCGGCGGCCCCGCGACGCTTGGCGCGGTCGACGGCGCGGCGCGCGTGCACGAACGCGCGGCCGGACGCCTCGCGCGAGGCCGCGGGCAGCGGCTCGGAGATTGAGCCGACGCCGATGCCGACCGACCAGCTCCCGTCGCGGGCGAGCGCGAGCGCGAGATCGACGGCCAGCGCGGCGCCGTCCGGGGTGCTGTCGAGCAGCCCCTGGAGCTCGTCGCCCACGGTCCGGTCGAAGGGAAGGACGACGCCGTCGCGACCGGCGCACACGCGGGACACCAGCTCGAGGGCGTCCGGCACGCGGTCGGTGGTGTGGGTGCTGTCGCGCTGGTCGGCCGTGATGACGATCACGTTGCCAGGCTGCATCATGGATGAGGGCAGTGTCAAGGCTCGTGCCTGGAAAGCCGTCGATCCAGTATCAGGCCTGGATCGGCAGCAGTTCCCGGAGGGACGCGATGGCGCGCTCGGCGCCCGGGCAAGGCCGGCCGCCGTTGAAGTAGATCGCGTCGATCCCGGCCGCCACGGCGGCCTCCACGTCGATCGGCCGGTCGCCGACGGCGACGACGTCGGTCAGGTCGTACCTCTCGACGAGGTGCCGGATGGACGACGGGTCGGGTTTGCGCGGGAACCCGTCGTCGGCGGTGACGACCGCCGTGAACAGCCCGTCGATGCCCGTCATTGCGAGCAGGTGCAGCACCTGCCGGTCACGGTGCGACACCAGGAAGTTGCGGCCCCCGGCCTCGACCACGCCGCCCAGCACCTCGTAGGCCCCGTCGAACAGCATCGGGGTGGCGAGCTCGCCGGCCTCGGCGCTCTTGTACTCGGCGAGGAACCCGGGGACGTCCGCGGCGAAGGTCTCGACCGCGTACGCCGTCGAGACGCGCAGTGCGCGGTAGACCTCCGCGCGCGTCGCGGTGATGCCCTCCTCCGCGAGCGTGTCGACGAACGCCGTCGTGGAGCTCGCGTAGTTGTCGAGCAGCGTGCCGCCGAGGTCCCAGATGTAGTCGCGGTACGTCGTCGCGGCAGGTACGCGGGTCACGGGCGTGAGGCTAGTCCTCCCCCGGCCGGGGGGCGGGGTCACGGGCGCTCTCCAAGGGCGAGACGGCTAAGCGTGGCGGGTGCGCTTGGCACACTATTTCGTCGCGATCACCGCAAGAAGTCAGGTCCGTACCTGGAGAGACGGCGCTCAGCCCGCCAGCCGCGCCGCGATCCCCTCGAGCGCCAGCCGGTACGACTGGAAGCCGAAGCCCGCGATCGTCCCCGTCGCCACCCCGGAGACCACCGAGTAGTGCCGGAACGACTCGCGCGTGTGCGGGTTGGACAGGTGCACCTCGACGAGCAGCAGGCCCACGCTGGTGATCTGGGCGGCGGCGTCCCGCAGCGCGTAGCTGTAGTGGGTGAACGCGGCCGGGTTGAGCACCACGTGCGCGCGGGTGTCGACGGCCTCGTGCAGCCAGCCGATGAGCTGCGACTCGTCGTCGGTCTGGCGCGCGTCGACCTCGAGGCCGAGCTCCTTGCCCCACCCGGAGGCGGCGGCGACGAGGTCGGCGAAGGTGTCGGCGCCGTAGATCTCGGGCTCGCGCACGCCGAGCCGGCCGAGGTTGGGTCCGTTGAGGACGAGCACGCGGGTCACGGCGTCAGGGTAACGGGCGCGGCGGCTTCGGTGAGGCGCGTGACCAGGAGGCGCGTCAGCGTGGTGCCCGGCCCCTACCCGAGCCCGGCGTCGCGGTAACGGTCCACCAGCAGCGTGCGCGGGCCGGGCCCTTCATGGCCGAGCGAGTCGTGGGGGTTGTTCAGCAGGCACTTGCGCAGCGTCAGGCACCCGCAGCCGATGCAGTCGGTGAGGTGGTCGCGCAGGCGCTGCAGCTGCGCGATGCGGGCGTCGAGGTCGGCCTGCCACGCCTGCGACAGGCGCCGCCAGTCCTTGGCCGTGGGCGTCCGGTCCCCCGGCAGGCTCGCGAGCGCCGCGGCGATCGCCGCGAGCGGGATGCCCACGCGTTGCGAGACGCGCACGAACGCCACCCGCCGCAGGGTGTCACGACGGTAGCGGCGCTGGTTGCCGGGCGTGCGCCGCGAGGTGATGAGGCCCTGGCGCTCGTAGAAGCGCAGCGCCGAGACCGACACGCCGCTGCGCGCGGCCAGCTCGCCGACCGTCAGCTCGTTGTGGTCCCACGGGACGTCGTCGGGCATGGTGATCCTCTGAAGGACTTGACCTCAACCTTGGTTCAGGTTTCAGGGTAACCCCTATGGATGCCGCCGAGGTCGCCGAGGTCCCCTGCCCGACCTGCTCGCTCGACCCCCGCACGCAGCGCGTCGTCCAGGCGGGCATGGTCGCGTGGATCAGCGTCGTCGCGTTCGAGTCGCTCGCCGTGTCCACCGCGATGCCTACGGTCGCCGTCGCGCTCGACGGCCTGCGCTGGTACACGCTCGCGTTCTCGGGCTCGGCCGCCGCGAGCGTCGTCGGCATGCTCGCCGCCGGGCGGTGGACGGACCGCCGCGGGCCGGCCGCGCCGATGACGGCCGGGGCCGCGATCTTCGTCCCGGGCCTGCTAGCCGCGGCGCTGGCGCCGAGCTGGGCCGTGCTGCTCGCCGGGCGGCTGCTGCAGGGCGTCGGCGGCGGGCTCACGGGCGTCGCGCTGTACGTGCTGGTCGCCCGCGTGTTCCCCGCCCAGCGGCACCCGAGGGTGTTCGCCGCGTTCGCCGCAGCCTGGGTGGTGCCCGGCGTCGTCGGGCCGCTGCTCGCCGGGCTCGTCGTCGAGCACGCCGGGTGGCGGTGGGTGTTCGGCGGCGTGGTGCTGCTCGCGCTGCCGACGCTCGCGCTGATGCGGCCCGGCCTCGCGGCCGCACGCGGGTCCGACGGCGCCACGCCCGCCGCGGCCAGCCCGGCCCGCTCCGTCGCGCGCACCGTGCTGCGGGCGCGGCGCGGCCTGGGCGCCGCCGTCGTCGTGCGCGTGCTCGCCTCCGCCGCCTTCGCCGCCGGCGAGGTGCTCATCCCGCTGGTGCTCGTCCACGAGCGCGGGCTGGCGCCGGCAGCGGCCGGGTCGGTGCTGACGCTGAGCGTGCTCGGCTGGGCCGCCGGGTCCGCGGTGCGCGGACGCCGCCGCGGGCTCAGCAACGCCGGATACCTGCGGCTGGGCGGCCTCCTGCTCGCGGCCGGCACCGCCGGCGTCGCGCTGCTCGCCGCGCCCGGCGTGTCGCTGTGGCTCGCCGCCGCTCCGTGGGCGCTGGCCGGGCTGGGCATGGGCCTGATCTACCCGACGCTGAGCATCCTCGCGCTCGAGCTGGCGCCGCCCGGCGGGCAGGGCGCGGCGTCGTCGGCGATGCAGGTGGCCGACGCGCTCGCCGTGGCCGCGGCGCTCGCCGTCGTCGGGCAGGCGCTGTGGGCGCTCCGCGCGAGCCTCGGGCTGGCGGCGTACGCGGTGTGCTTCGCGGCAGCGGGCGTCGTGGCGCTTCTCGCGGCGGCGCAGACGTCGCGCACGCGGACGGCGCGCTGACGGCTCAGGACCTCTGGCGCGCGTCGATCTCGTCGCGCCGCGCCAGGACGATGCGGTCCACGACGTCGTCGGGCAGTGGTGCGTCGGGCTGGAACGACACCGAGCCCTTGGTGGTGCGGAACGCCGTGAGGTCCCCGGCGAGCGCCTCGAGCACCGCCGGGCTGAACGGGTACAGCCCGAGGTGGTTCTTGGTCACCATGACGGACAGCAGCGGGCTGCCGCGGTAGCGCAGGGCCGGCATGCCGTAGCTGCGCCCCTCCTCGACGTCGGGGACGAGCGCCGGCGCGCGCTCGAGCACGCGCGCGACGGCGTCGTGCTCGGCCCCGCCGATGCTGCTGAGGTACTCGCTGACGTCTCCCATGGCCGCCATGGTCGCGCGTGCCCGGAGCCTCCGCTCGGACACGCGCGACCCGGGCGGTCAGAAGATCGCGGCGAGCGCGACGACCGCCGCCGTGGCGAGCGCCACGTAGCCGATCGTCACGGCGGCGCGGGCGGCGGCGCCGCCCTCCTCCCCGCTCGTACCCACCGCGGCCAGCGCCTTGTGCCCGGGCACGACGGCGAGGCCGGCGAGCAGCAGCAGCCCCGCGGTGACGTACGCGCCGGCCGGCAGGTCGTGGGCGCCGGTGAGCAGCAGCACCACGCCGCCGACGCCGAGGAACAGCGCGATCGTCAGCGCCGCGATCGCGTTGCGGTTCCAGCCGGTGAGCGGCTCCAGCGCGTGGTCCGCGACCTGGCGGGAGTCGATCTTCACGAGCAGCAGCAGCACGAGGCCGAGCGCCAGGACGATCGCGATGCCGAGCACGCCGTACCGGGTGGCGCCGAACCACGCGATGAACGCGGCCCACAGGGCCGGGGACAGCGGGCTGGCGACGCGGCCGGTGGTGGCGTAGAGGCCGAAGACCTCGCCCTGCATCGCCTCGGGCGTGACCTTGGACAGCAGCGCGCGGCTGGAGGCCTGCGCGGGCCCGACGCACGCCGACAGGGTCAAGCCACCCACCCAGAACACGACGTCTCCGAGCGGGGCCGCGACGAACACGAACACGGCCATGGCGACGAGCACGCTCAGCGCGACGACGATGACCTTGCGCGCGCCGACGCGGTCGTCGATGCGCCCGACGAAGATCGTCGAGGCGCCGGCGACGACGTTCGCGGCGATGCCGAAGATGATGACCTGGTCGCTCGAGAAGCCGAACCCGGCCGCGGCGAGCACGCCGCCGAACGCGAACACGCCCGCGAGGCCGTCGCGGTAGACGGCGCTGGCGAACAGGAACCAGAAGGTGGGCCGGGACTGCTTGTAGAGCGCGATCATGTCGGCCACGAGGTCGACGTACCCGGAGAAGAACCCGCGGCGTGCCTCGGCCTGCTTGCGGTACTCGGGCACGTTGAGCACGAGCGGGATGGAGAACACGATCGTCCACACGGCGGCGCCGACGGCGATCAGCCGGTAGACCATGCCGTTGGCCGTGTCCATGCCGAACCAGTGGACGGCGTTCAGCACGACGACGATGACGAGCGCGACGATGCCGCCGAGGTAGCCCATGCCCCAGCCCAGGCCCGAGACACGGCCGACGGTGGCCGGGGTCGAGACCTGGTGGAGCATCGCGTTGTAGTTGACGCCCGCGATCTCGGAGACCACGGAGCCGAGCGCGAGCAGGATCGCGCCGTAGGTGAAGTACCGCGGGTCCTCCTGGACGAACGCGAGCAGGAACTGCACGAGCGCGAGGCCGCCGGTGGCGGCGACGAGCCAGCGCTTGCGCCCGCCGGACGTCTCGGAACGCGAGCCCAGCACCGGGGCCAGGTAGAAGATCAGCAGGCCCGCGATCGCCGTCCACGCGCCGTACCGGCTGGAGAGCTCGGCCAGCCCGCGCACGCGCTCCGGCGCGTCCTCGGGCAGGTCGGCGATGTGCGGGGCGAGGAAGCTCGTCGAGACCAGGTAGAGCGGCGCGAAGACGAACGTCAGGATGACGGAGTTGAACGGCTGCGTCGCCCAGTCCCACAGCGCCCAGGAGCGGACGCGCTTGGCAGGGATGGGCTGGGGCTCGGCCGGGTGGCCCTCGGTCACGCCGATCGGGGCGGACGGGGGCGATGAGTCGCTCATGGCGAGCATGATGCCCGAACCTGGTGACGCGGAGAAGACGCGGACGCGGGTCAGTTCGCGGCGGCCGGCGCGAGCTGCTCCGGGCCGATCTCGCCGACGCTCCGCACCCCCGCGAGCGCCATCGTGAGGTCCAGCTCGGCCAGCACGTGCTGCACGACGGCGCGCACGCCGTCCTGGCCCGCGAGCGCCAGCCCGTAGACCCAGGGGCGGCCCAGCAGGACGGCGTCCGCGCCGAGCGCGAGCGCGACGAACACGTCGGCGCCGGTGCGCACGCCGGAGTCGAACAGCACGGGTGCGTCGGGCCGGGCGGCGCGGACGGCCGCGGCGACGGCGGGCAGCGTGTCGAGGGACGCGACGGCGTTGTCGACCTGGCGCCCGCCGTGGTTGGAGACGACCACGCCGTCGGCGCCGGCGTCGAGGGCGCGGCGGGCGTCGTCGGGGTGCTGGACGCCCTTGACGAGGATCGGCAGGTGGGTGCGCTCGCGCAGCCAGGCGAGGTCGGCCCAGGTGAGGGACGAGCGGGAGAAGACGTCGAGGAACGTCTCGACGTCGGCGCGTGTGGCGCCGTGGCGGCGCATGGTCAGCAGCGCGCGGACGGCCGACGGCGTGGGCCGTTCGCCGCCGCCGGCCGGCGCGGGGCGGGAGGCGACCAGCCGCCGGAACGCCGGGTCCGAGGTGTACTGCGCGATGCCCTCGCCACGCACGAACGGCAGGTAGCCGAGGTCGAGGTCGCGGGGACGCCAGCCGAGCACGTGGGTGTCGAGGGTGACCACGATCGCCTCGGCCCCCGCGGCCTCGGCGCGCTCGACGAAGGACGCGGCGACGTCGTCGTCCTTGGACCAGTAGAGCTGGAACCAGCGCGGGCTGTCGCCGAGGGCGGCGGCGGTGGCCTCCATGGGCGTGGACGCCTGTGAGGAGATGACGACGGGGACGCCGAGGTCGCGGGCGGCGCGCGCGACGGGCGGCTCGGCGTGTGCGGGGCCGCCGCGGACGGCCAGCTCGAGAGCCCCGATGGGGGCGAGCAGCAGCGGCGCGGGCAGCTCCCGCCCCAGCAGCGTCGTGGCGAGGGACCGCTCGGCGACGTCGACCATCTGCCGGGGCATGATGGGGTGCCGCGCGAAGGCGGCGACGTTGGCGGCCATGGTGCGCTCGGCGCCGGCTCCGCCGCCGATGTAGCCCCAGCCGCGGGCGGTCATGCGGCGCCGGGCGGCGGCCTCGAGCGCACCCGGGGCCACGGGGACGACGGGGCGGCGCCCGTACACGCCTGCCCGGTACACGGCGCTCTGCACGGAGCGGCCCACGTCGGTGTGCGTCACGGCGCGATCGTGCCACATCGCCGCTGGTCGGGGCATACAGTGCGCAGGTGCCCGACATCGTGACCCTGGCCGGCGGTCTCGCCTGGCGCACCGACGAGCTGCTCGGCACGCCGTTCGAGCAGGCGCCGCTCGGCCCGGCCACGCTCGTGCGGCTGCGACCCGGGCCCGACGACGTCGCCGCCGCGCGCGGCGTCGTCCTGCACGTGCACGGGTACAACGACTACTTCTTCCAGGAGCACCTGGCGCGGGCGCTCGCGGGCGCCGGCTACCTGTTCCACGCCGTCGACCTGCGCGCGGCGGGGCGGTCGCTGCGGCGCGACCAGGTGCCGCACTACGTGACGGACCTGCGCGAGCAGGCGACCGACGTCGCGGCCGCGGCGGCGGCGCTGCGAGGCGCGTACCCGCACCTCCCGCTGGTGGTGCACGCGCACTCCACGGGTGGGCTCACGGCGTCGCTGTGGGCGCACGCGCACCGGCACGCGACCGGCGTCGCGGCGGGGCCCGACGCCCTGGTGCTGGACTCACCGTTCCTCGAGCTGCCGGGGTCGTCGTTCCAGAAGGCGGTCGGCACGCCGGTGCTCGACCGGGTGGGGCTGCTGCGACCGCTGGCCGCGCTGTCGCACGGGCCGTCCTGGTATGCGACGGCGCTGGTGCGCGAGAACGGCGGCGAGTGGGACTTCGACACCACGCTCAAGCGTCCGGGTGGGGTGCCGCTGCGGGCGGGGTGGCTGCGGGCGGCGCGGCGCGCGCAGGCGCGGGTGGCGCGCGGGCTGGCGATCGCCTGCCCGGTGCTGCTGGCGACCTCGGCGGCGTCGAGCCCGGACGGGCCGGACAACCCGCTCGTCGGGTCGACCGACACGATCCTCGACGTCGCGCAGATCGCCGCCCGCGCGCCGAAGCTCGGACGCCGGGTCACCGTGCTGCGCATCGACGGCGGCGTGCACGACCTGTCGCTCTCGGCGGAGGGCCCGCGGCGGGCCTACCTGAGCGAGATGCTGGCCTGGCTCACTACGGTGCTCCCGTGACGCACCCCTACTTCGACACGACGCTCCCCGACGGTCGCCGCGGGGTCGCCGCCCTCGCCCATCGCGGGTTCGCGCGCCCCGGCGGCGTCGACTCCGGCCTGGAGAACTCGCTCACGGCGTTCGAGGCCGCCGTCGCGCTCGGGTTCCGCTACGTGGAGACCGACGCCCACGGGACGTCCGACGGCGTCGCCGTCGCGCTGCACGACGCATCGCTCGACCGCACCACCGACTCCCACGGGCTCGTCGCCGAGCTGCCGTGGTCGCAGGTGAGGCAGGCGAAGATCGGCGGCGTCGAGCCGGTGCCGGCGCTCGAGGACGTGCTGGGCACCTGGCCGTCGCTGTTCGTCAACGTCGACGTCAAGGCGGCCTCGGGCATCGCCCCGATCGCGCGGGCCATCGAACGGACCGCGGCACACGACCGCGTGTGCGTGACGTCGTTCTCGACGGGCCGTCGCCGGGCGACCCTCGCGCGGCTGTCCCGGCGCGTGGCCACCAGCGCGGGCACGAGCGAGGTGGTGCGGTTCCTGCTCGGGGCGCGCACGCGCGTGCCGGTGATCGCGCGGGCGGCGCTGGCGAGCGTCGACGCGCTCCAGGTCCCGGTCGACCGGAAGCTGGGGCCCGCGCGCGTCACCCTCGTCGACGCGACGACCGTCGCCGCCGCGCACGCGTCCGGCCGCCAGGTCCACGTGTGGACGATCAACGACAAGCCGGAGATGGAGCGCCTCGTCGACCTGGGCGTGGACGGCATCGTGACGGACCGCGCAGACCTCCTCAAGGAGGTCCTGGAGTCGCGCCGCCTCTGGCCCTGACGCGCCCTGGGATCTCAGAGGGTCAACGTCACCGGGGTGCCGGCGGGGCCGGTCGGGGGCTCCTTCGAGACCTCCGCGTAGGCGGCCGCCAGCAGCGTGGGGTCGGGGCCCTCCAGGCGCACGGGCTTCGCCACCGCGTCCAGGACCACGAAGCGCAGCAGGTCGCCGCGCGACTTCTTGTCGCGGCGCATGGCCGCCATCAGCTGGTCCCAGCGGTCCCCGCGGTACGACGTCGGCAGGCCCAGCGACGTGAGGATCTGCCGGTGGCGGGCCACGACGTCGTCGGGCAGCTTGCCCGCGAGCCGCGCGAGCTCGGCGACGAACACCATGCCGACGGCGACCGCGGCGCCGTGGCGCCACTGGTACCGCTCGACGAGCTCGACCGCGTGCCCGAAGGTGTGCCCGTAGTTGAGGATCTCGCGCAGCCCCTGCTCCGTGAGGTCCTCCCCCACCACGCGCGCCTTGACCGCGACCGACCGCTCCACGAGCTCGGCCAGCACGGCCCACGTCCCGGGCGTCGCGTCCGCGCCCTTCCAGTCCCGCAGCTCCGCGGCGTGGGCCTCGACGAGCTCGAGGATGCGCGGATCGGCGATGAACCCCGTCTTGACCACCTCGGCGAGGCCGGCGACCAGGTCCCAGCGGTCGAGCGACGCGAGCGACTCCAGGTCGCACAGCACGCCCGCCGGCGGGTGGAACGCGCCAACGAGGTTCTTGCCCTCGGCGGTGTTGATGCCCGTCTTGCCACCCACGGCGGCGTCGACCATCGCCAGCAGCGTGGTGGGCACGTGTACCACCTTGATGCCGCGCAGCCACGTCGCCGCGACGAACCCGGCGAGGTCCGTCGTCGCGCCGCCGCCCACGGACACCACGGCGTCCGAACGCGTGAAGTCGGCCTGCCCGAGCACCTGCCAGCAGAACGACGCCACCTGCGCCGTCTTCTGCTCCTCGGCGTCCGGTAGCTCGACGGCGAACGCCTCGTAGCCCTGCGAGCTGAGGTCCGCGCGGATCGCCTCGCCCGTCGTGGCGAGCGACGCAGGGTGCATCACCAGCACGCGGCGCACCTTCTCGCCGAGCAGCGCGGGCAGCTCGCCCAGCAGGTGCCGGCCGATGACGACGTCGTACGGCGCGGCGCCCTGCACGGTCACCCGGGTTGTCGCGACGGTCATGCCGGCAGCTCCTTCTCGATCGACTCGGCCACGGCCCCGGGCTCCTGCCCGTCCGTGAGCACACGCACCGTCGCGACCCGCTCGTAGACGGGACGCCGCGCCTCCATGAGAGCGGCCCACTGCGCGCGCGGGTTGCCCAGCAGCAGCGGGCGCGACTGGTTGAACCCGACGCGCGGCGCCGCGTGCGACAGCGTCACGTCGAGGAAGACGACGACGCCGCCGGCCGCCGTGTAGGCGGCCAGCAGCTCCTGCGTCGCGGGGTCGAGCACGGCGCCGCCGCCGAGCGACAGGACGCCCTCGTGCTCCGTCAGCGCCCGCGCCACGGCCGCCTGCTCGAGCGCGCGGAACGCCGGCTCGCCGTCGTCGAGGAAGATCTCGGCGATCGGCTTGCCCGCCGCCACCTCGACGTCGTGGTCCGTGTCACGGAAGACGACGCCACGGCCGTCGGCGACGAGGGTGCCCACGGTCGTCTTGCCGCTGCCCGGCGGACCGACCAGCACCACCAGCGGGCGTGCGCTCACTGCAGCAGCTCCGGGATCGCCGCGAGGTAGGCCTCGGCGTTGCGGCGCACCTCGGCGACCGAGTCGCCGCCGAACTTCTCCACCACGGCCTCCGCCAGCACGAGCGCGACCATCGCCTCGGCGACCACGGCCGCCGGCGGCACCGCGCACACGTCCGAGCGCTGGTGGTTGGCGGTCGCCGCCTCGCCGGTCTCCGTGTCGATCGTGCGCAGGGCGCGCGGGACCGTCGAGATGGGCTTCATCGCGGCGCGCACGCGCACGACTTCGCCGTTGGACATGCCGCCCTCGATGCCGCCCGCGCGGTTGGTCACTCGCTCGACGCGGCCGTCGGCGCCGCGCACGATCTCGTCGTGCGCCGCCGAGCCCCGGCGGCGGGCGGTGCGGAAACCGTCGCCGACCTCGACGCCCTTGATCGCCTGGATGCCCATGAGGGCCATGGCCAGGCGCGCGTCGAGCCGGCGGTCGCCCTGGACGTAGCTGCCGAGGCCCGAGGGCACGCCGTAGGCGAGCACCTCGACGACGCCCCCGAGGGTGTCGCCGTCCTTGTGGGCCGCGTCGACCTCGGCGACCATCGCGGCGCTCGAGGCCTCGTCGAAGCAGCGCACCGGGTCGGCGTCCAGCCGGGCGGCGTCGTCCGGCGTGGGCAGCGCGGTGCCCTCCGGCACCTCGGCCTCACCGATCGCGACGACGTGCGACACCAGGCGCACGCCCACGGCCTGCTCGAGGAACTTCGCCGCGGCGACGCCGAGCGCGACGCGGGTCGCCGTCTCGCGGGCGCTCGCGCGCTCCAGCACGGGGCGGGCGTCGTCGAAGCCGTACTTGAGCATGCCGATCAGGTCGGCGTGGCCGGGGCGCGGGCGCGTGAGCTTCTTGTTGCGCCCGACCTCGCGCACGTCGCCGGTGCCGGCGTCGACCTGCAGCGCCTGGTCCTCGACGGGGTCGGGGGCCATGACGTCGACCCACTTGGGCCACTCGGTGTTCCCGATCTCGATGGCCAGCGGGCCGCCCTGCGTGAGGCCGTGGCGCAGGCCGCCGAGCACGCGCACCTCGTCCTGCTCGAACTTCATGCGCGCCCCACGGCCATAGCCGAGCCGGCGGCGGGCGAGAGCGGCCTGGAGGTCGGCGGTGGTGAGCTCGACCCCTGCGGGCAGCCCCTCCATCACCCCCACCAGGGACGGACCGTGCGACTCCCCCGACGTCAACCAGCGCAGCATGCGGCGATTCTCCCACGCACGTCCGGGGGTCGGACGCCCCGTCTCAGCGCGTGACGCCCAGCACGGCGCCGAGTGCCGCGTCCATCGCCGCGACCGGCGCCGGCCGCCCCGTCATGAGCCGCACCTGCTCCGCGGCCTGGTGCAGCAGCATCCGCTCGCCGCCGACGACGACGCCGCCCCGCTCGCCCCAGGCGCGCGCGAGCGCCGTGGGCCGCGGGTCGTACACGACGTCGAGCAGCACGCCCGGAACGGACCCGGCGCGCTCGAGCAGGATCCCGGCGACCGGGTCGGCGGCGTGCGCGGGCAGCGTCGAGATCACGACGTCGGCGTGCCGCAGCGGGCCGAGCGCGGAGACGGCGTCGAGCACCTCGAACCGCGGGGTGGCCCCCAGCCGCCGTGCCGCCTCCTGCAGCCCGGCGGTCCGGGCGATCGACCGCGCGAGCACGCGCGGCGACGCGCAGCCGAGCTGCGCGAGCGCCGCCACGGCGGACGCGGCCGTCGCGCCGGCGCCGAGCACGACGGCGCGCGCGACCTCGCGGCCGCGCAGCCCCTCCGTCAGCGCCGCGACCAGGCCCTGCACGTCGGTGTTGTAGCCGCCCAGCGCGATGCCGCACGATGACGGTCGCACCACGACCGTGTTGACGGCCCCGGTCGCGCTCGCGACCGGGTCGACGTCGTCGAGCATCGGGATGACCGTCTGCTTGAGCGGCATGGTCAGGCTCAGGCCCGCCCAGCCCAGGTCGAGGTCGTCGAGCACGTCGCGCAGCGTCTCGGTCGTCGTGTCGACGGCGGTGTACTGCCAGCCCTCCAGGCCGAGCGCCTGGTACGCGGCCGTGTGGAGGGTGGGCGACAGCGAGTGCGCGATCGGGTGGCCGAGCACGGCGGCCCGGCGGGTGACGGTCGGCATGGGGTCAGCGCTGCCCGTTGGCGGCCTGCCAGGCCCGCAGCTCGGAGACGTTCTTCTGGTGCTCCTGCCACGTCACGGCGAACTTGGTCTCGCCCGTGTCGAGGTTGACGGCGGTCCAGAAGACCCAGTCGCCCGCGGCGGGGTGCACCACGGCCTCGATCGAGGATGCACCGGGGTTGGCGATCGGGGTCGGCGGCAGGCCCTTGTGCACGTAGGTGTTGAAGGGGTTGTCCGCGTTCTTGGTGTCAGCGGTCGTGAGCTCGGTGCCGGGCTTGTCGAGCCCGTACGCGACCGACGCGTCGATCTGGAGCGGCATGTCCGTGGCGAGCCGGTTCTTGATGGCGCGGGCCATCTTCGGCCGGTCCGGGGCGAACTTGGCCTCGCGCTCCACCAGCGACGCCGTCTTGAGCACGTCCTCGCGGTCGGCCGGGGCCACACCCTGGCCGTCCAGCTCCGCGACCGTCTTCCCGACCATCGCCTTCAGCAGCGTCGTCGCGTCGTCGCCGGGCTGGACGGTGTACGTCGCGGGGAACAGCCAGCCCTCGACCTTGCCGCCGGCCTCGGCGGGCAGCCCGATGGACGCCGGGTCCTTGACGGCGGCGTCGAGCTTGTCCTTGGTGACGGTGGTCACGGACGCCACCCGGTCGAACACCTGCGCCGCGGTGAAGCCCTCGGGGATCGTCACCTTGGTCTCGACCTTCTCGTTCTTCACGAGCGCGGCCACGGCGTCGGAGGCCTTCATGTGGGCCAGCAGCGAGTACGTGCCCGGCTGGATGCCCGCGGCGGCCGGGTTGAGCGCGAACGCGTCGGTGAACGCGCCGACCGACGCGACGACGCCGGCGTCCTTGAGCGCGCCGCCCATCTGGGTGCCCGTGGCACCCTCGGGGATCTCGACCTCGATGGGCTTGTCGCCCGGGCCAGGATAGTCCGCGGCGGAGCGCGCGAACGGGTTGTGCAGCAGCCCCGACACGTTGTCCCACGTGGTCCACGCGACGCCCCCGATGACCGCCAGGACCACCGCGACGACGATCGTGGTGCGCAGGCGGCGACGCCGGCGGCGCTTGGCCGCGGCGCGCTGGCGGGCGGCCGATCGGCGGCCGTGGGGGCCGGTCGGCTGCGCGAGTGCTGGGTGCTCGAAGAGGTCGGTCACGCAAGAAGCCTATTCATCGTCTGGCCGGGCGTCGTTGCCCCGGCACGCCGTGGTGGGTATCTGCTCAGAAGCCGTTCTCGGCCGCCCAAGCCTGATACTCACGCCTGAACTGGAGGAAATCGTCGTAGTTGTCGGTGAACTTCGTCTCGCCCGTGTGGAGGTCGACGGTCACGAACCATAGCCAGTCACCGGGCGTGGGTGACGCCGCGGCCTGGATGGCGGCCACACCGGGGTTGCCGATCGGCGTGGGAGGCAGGCCTTGGTGCACACGCGAGGCGAACGGGAGGTTGCGGTCGCGGAACTGCGCCCGGGTGATCAGGTGCGCCGGAATTCCCAGGCCGTACGAGTCGATCGCGTCCATGCCGAGCGGCATACCGATCGCGAGCCGGTTCTCGATGACGCGAGCGACCTTGCCACGATAACCCTCTGGGGCCTCGCGCTCGATGATCGACGCCTCGGTGAGGATCGACTGCCGCCGCTCGAGCGGGATGCCGAGGCGGTCGAGCTCGGCAGTGGTCTGCGCGACCATGCGGGCCAGGAGGGTCGTCGCGGTGTCGGCGGCCTTGACCGTGTACGTCGCCGGGAACAGCCAGCCCTCGACGACGCCGCCGGCCTTCTCGGGGAGCCCGATCGAGGCAGGGTCGGCCACGGCGGCGTCGAGGTCCTCGCGGGAGATGTGGGTCTGCGCCACGATTCGCTCCAGCACCTGCTCCGCCGTGAAGCCCTCCGGGACCACGACCCGGTTCTTGACGCGCTCGTTCCGGGCCAGCTCGGCCACGGCGTCGGCCGCGCGCATGCGGGTGAGCAGCTCGACGGTGCCGGGCTGGATGCCGGCGGCGGCGGGGTGACGGGCGAAGGCGCCGGTGAACGCGCTGACCGAGGCCACGACACCGGCCTCGGCCAGGATGTGGCCCATCGCCGCGCCCGTGGCACCCGCGGGGATCTCGACGTGGACGGGCTCGTCGCCGGGTCCGGCGAAGTCGGCGGCCCGGGAGAACAGGGCGCGCGCGGGACCGGCCCCATCACCGACGGCACCGACGGCGACCCCGGAGACCCCGGCGACGAGGGACAGGCATGTGGCCAGGACCAGCCCCGTCCGATACCGACCCCCGCGCCGTCGCTTCACAGCCGCGCGGTCCCGCGCCACCGGGCGGCGGCTCACGGACGCCGGCGGCTGGGGGCCGGGAAGCTCGGGGCGGTCGGTCACGCGGGTCCTGTCGGTCGGGGTCAGGTCTGCGGCGCCTCCACGAGCTCGCCGGCGCGTGCCCCCGCGGCCCGCTCCGCGTCGAGAGCAGATTGCAGAATGATAACGGCCGCGGCCTGGTCGATGACAGGCCGGTGGCTCCTCGACTTTCGCCCGGCGGCACGCAGCTGGCTGGTCGCGGTCACTGTCGACATGCGCTCGTCCACCATACGGACCGGGACCGGGGTCACCGCCAGGGCCAGGCGCGCCGCGAACGCGCGCGCGTCCGCCGTTGCGGCGCCCTCCGCCCCCGAGAGGTGCCGGGGCAGCCCGACGTACACGACGGCGGCGAACCGCTCCTCGGCCTCGGCGGCGATGCGCCTGACGTCAGCGCTGTCCGCGCCCTGCGCGTCCAGCACGCGTGGCACCGTCTCGACGGGCGTCGCCACCAGCCCGTCCGGGTCCGAGGCGGCCAGCCCCACGCGCGCCTTGCCCACGTCGACGCCGAGGCGGGCGCCGCGGGGAAGCCCCGCGCCGCCCACCTCGAAGGTCTGCTCGCTCACGCGCCGACGGCGGCCTGCACGCCCGCCGTGACGCCGTCGAGCGCCGCGGGCAGGGCCGTGGCGTCGGAGCCGCCGCCCTGGGCCAGGTCGGGCTTGCCGCCGCCACCGCCGCCGAGCACGCCGGCCGCGGCCTTGACGAAGTCGCCGGCGCGCAGGCCGGCGTCGCGCGCGGACGCGTTCGTCGCGACGACGACGAGCGGGCGCCCGCCCGCCACGCCGCCCGCGGCGACCACGGCCGGGGCGGAGTCGCCGAGGCGGCCGCGCACGTCGAGCGCGAGCGCGCGCAGGTCGTCGGCCGAGGCCACGTCGCCGGCGTCGTACGTGACGACGCGGACGTCGCCCACGTGCGGCGCCTCCGCAGCGAGCCGGCCCGCGGCGGCCAGGAGCTGGCCCTGACGCAGCGACGCGAGCTCCTTCTCCGTCTCCTTCAGGCGCGACAGCAGCGAGCCGACGCGGTCGGCGAGCTCCTCCGGGCGCGTCCCGAGCAGGCCGGTGAGCTGGCCCACCAGGGCGTGCTCCTTGGCCTGGAACCCGTACGCGCCGTCGCCCACGAGGGCGTCGACGCGACGCACGCCCGAGCCGATGGACGCCTCGCCCAGCAACGCGACACGGCCGATCTCGCCCGACGCCTTGACGTGCGTGCCGCCGCACAGCTCGCGCGACCAGTCGCCGCCGATCGAGACCACGCGCACGATGTCGCCGTACTTCTCGCCGAACAGCGCCATGGCGCCGAGCTCACGGGCCGCGGAGATGGGCATGAGCTCGTCGGTGACGTCGAGGTTCTCCTGGAGCCGGACGTTCACGCGCTCCTCGATCTCGCCGAGGGCGCCGGCCGGCACCGCGGCGGGCGAGCGGAAGTCGAAGCGCACCCGGCTCGGGGCGTTCTCCGAGCCGGCCTGCGTGCGGTCCTCGCCCACGAGCTCGTGGAGCGCCTTGTGGATCATGTGCGTCGCCGAGTGGGCGCGGCTGATCGCCACGCGGCGGTCGACGTCGATCGTGGCGGTGCCCGGGTCGCCGAGCGCGATGGTGCCCTCGACCAGGCGGCCGCGGTGGACGTTGAGGCCCCTGATCGGGCGCTGCACGTCGTCGACCTCGACCGTCGCCCCGCCGTCGAGCACGATGGTGCCCTGGTCGGCGAGCTGGCCGCCCGCCTCGGCGTAGAACGGCGTGCGGTCGAGCACGACCTCGACGTCGGCGGGCGCGGTCGCGGCAGGCGCGGGCACGCCGTCGACCAGCAGGCCGACGACGTTCACGGCCGAGTCGGCGTGCGTGTAGCCGAGGAACTCGACCGGCTTGGCGAGCTCGCCGGCGATCGACTCGTACGCACGCAGGTCGGCGTGGCCGGTCTTCTTGGCGAGCGCGTCGGCGCGGGCGCGCTGCCTCTGCTCGGCCATGAGGTCGCGGAACGCCTTCTCGTCGACCTGGACGCCCTGCTCGGCGGCCATCTCGAGCGTGAGGTCGATCGGGAAGCCGTAGGTGTCGTGCAGCTGGAACGCCTCGGCGCCGCCCAGCACAGGCACGGCCCTGGGGTCCACGACGGCCTGCTTGGCCTTGCCGACGGCGACGTCAAGGATGGTGGTGCCCGCGGTGAGGGTGCGGCGGAACGCGTCCTCCTCGCCGTAGGCCACGTCGCTGATGCGGTCGAAGCCCGTCTCCAGCTCCGGGTAGGACGCCTTCATGGCCTCCATCGACACGGGCAGCAGCGCGGGCAGCGCCTCGGCGTCGTACCCGAGCAGGCGCACCGCGCGCACGGCGCGGCGGATGAGGCGGCGCAGCACGTAGCCGCGGCCCTCGTTGGACGGGCGCACGCCGTCGCCGATGACCATGAGCGCCGAGCGCACATGGTCGGCGACGACGCGCATGCGCACGTCGTCCTCGTGCGAACCGGCACCGCCGGCGCCGTAGCGCTTGCCGGTGAGCTGCTCGACGGTCGAGATGACGGGGTAGACCTCGTCGATCTCGTACAGGTTCTCCTTGCCCTGGAGCAGGAAGGCGATGCGCTCGAGACCGGCACCGGTGTCGATGGACTTCTTGTCGAGCTCGCCCAGCAGCGGGTAGCTCTTCCCGGTGCCCTCGCCGCGCACGAACTGGTCGAAGACGAGGTTCCAGATCTCCAGGTAGCGGTCGCCGCCCGGGTCGACGTCACCGCCGGCGGCGTCGGGGCCGTACTGCGGGCCGCGGTCGTAGTGCCACTCGGCGCACGGGCCGGCCGGACCGGGCTGGCCCGTGTCCCAGAAGTTCTCCTCGCGCGGCAGCCGCACGATGTGCTTCGGGTCGAGGCCGATGCCCTTGGTCAGGGCCTCGAACGACTCGTGGTCCTCGTTCCAGAGGGTCACCCAGAGGCGGTCGCCGTCGAACCCGTAGCCGCCCTTGCCCTGCTCGGTGGTCAGCAGGTCCCAGGCGAAGTCGATGGCGCCCGTCTTGAAGTAGTCGCCGAACGAGAAGTTGCCGTTCATCTGGAAGAACGTGCCGTGACGCGTGGTCCGGCCGACGTTCTCGATGTCGTTGGTGCGGATGCACTTCTGCACGGACGCGGCGCGCGGCCACGGGGCCGGCTCGGTGCCGAGGATGTACGGGATGAACGGCACCATGCCGGCGATGGTGAACAGGATCGAGGGGTCCGGGGAGACCAGGGACACGCTCGGGACGAGCACGTGCTCCTTGGAGCCGAAGTAGTCGAGCCATCGCTGGCGGATGTCGGCGGTGCGCATGGTGTCCTTCGCAGGTCAGTGGGGTGCTCGAGCCATTGTCGCGCGCGCGGCGCGGTGCTCGGAAACGGAAAGGTCAGGCTTGGCGCGGGCCGGCAGGCTCAGAACGAGTAGCCGAGCTCCGCCTCGTCGTCGTCGACGTCGGGGCCGCCCGCGGCGATCACGCCGCGGGCGCCGCTAGCTCGGGCCGCGCGGGTGACCGCAGGGTCGGGCTGGCCCTCGGCCAGCAGGGCCGCCATGAGCTCGGCCTCGCGGCGGGCGCGGGCCTCGGAGAAGATCGCCCGGAACTCCTGCGCGGCGCTGCCTGCGCGCTCCCCGGCCTCCTGGGCGGCCTTCCCGGCGCGTTCGGCGATGGTCGCCGGCAGGTACTGGCGCACGATCTTGCGTCCCTGCCGGTACACGACGACGGTAGCCGTGACGCCGACGCCGATCCAGAACAGGCGGCGCATCAGAGCGTGGCCTTGCCCTTGCGGCCGACGACGCCGGAGAACGCCTGGCGGGTGGCGTACGAGAACGCGGCGACCCTGACCAGCGGCCGGCCGAGCGTCGCGGCGTACAGGCCCGTCAGGGCCGACACGTTCTCGCTGACCTGCGCGGCCGACGTCGTGATGACGTCCACCTTGCCGAGCTGGACGTTGGCGCTGGCGACACTGCCCGCCGCCTCGTCGAGGATCGGCACCGAGTGCTCCGTGACCTCGCGCAGCGATCGCGTCGCCTCGTCGAGGACGCGGCCGAGCTTGATCAGCGGCACGGCCAGCAGGCCGACCAGGAGCACGAAGGCGATGGCGGCGATGAGACCGGCCACGTCACCCACGGTCATCGGTGTTCCCCTCTCGGTGCGGACGAATGCCGACGTCACCCTATCCGACGGACGACGACGCCCCGCCGTCCTGCGGTGCAGGAAGACGGGGCGTCGTGCGGTGCTGAGGCGGTGAGGCCTGGATCAGCGAGCGTAAAACTCGACGACCAGCTGGACCTCGCAGGTCACGGGGACCTCGGAGCGCTTCGGGCGGCGGGCCAGCGTGGCCTGCAGCTTCTCGAGCTGGACCTCGAGGTAGCCCGGGACGGCCGGGAGCACGTCGCGGTGGGCGCCGGCGGCGGCGACCTGGAACGGCGTGGTGGCCTGCGACTTGGGCTTGACCTGGAGGGTCTGGCCCGGCTTCACGCGGAACGACGGGCGGTCCACGATCTTGCCGTCGACGAGGATGTGGCGGTGCGTGACGGCCTGGCGCGCCTGCAGGACGGTGCGGGCGAAGCCGGCGCGCAGCACGAGCGCGTCGAGGCGGGTCTCGAGGTCCTCGACCATGACCTCACCGGTCAGGCCGGCGGTCTTGCGGGCGTTCTCGTAGACCTTGACGAGCTGCTTCTCGCGCAGCGCGTACTGGGCGCGCAGACGCTGCTTCTCACGCAGACGGACCGCGTAGTCCGACTCGGTGCGGCGGCGGGCGCGGCCGTGCTCACCCGGCGGGTAGGGGCGCTTCTCGAAGTGCTTGACGGCCTTCGGGGTGAGGGCGATGCCCAGGGCGCGGCTCAGGCGGACCTGGCGGCGCGAACGGGTCACAGAGGTCACTGTGCTTCCTGTCCTGTTGGAGGATCTGATGAGGTCACACCCGGGCCGCAGAAGGACCTGTGCCGGGTGCGGGACCAGCCGAAGCCCCTCACGAGGAGGGGAGACAGGGCCGAGGTCCCAGGAGTCGCCGCCGGGTTTCACCGGAGAGCAACCTGGACATCCTACCGCAGCGCCCGCGCCGTCACGGCACGCGGGCGTCGAGCAGCGCGTCGTGGCGGGCGCGCGCGTCCCGGTCAGCGACCGTGCGGCGGTCGGGGTGAAGGATCACGCCTGCCCCAGGATCTCGCGGATGCGGGTCAGTCGTTCGGCCACCTGGCGCTCGTAGCCGCGGTCGTTCGGCTCGTAGTACCGGCGGCCCACGAGCTCGTCGGGCAGGTACTGCTGCGGGGCGACCGCGTGCGGGGCGTCGTGCGCGTACTGGTAGCCCTTGCCGTGGCCGATGCGGTCGGCGCCCGCGTAGTGCGCGTCGCGCAGGTGCGTCGGCACGAAGCCTGCCCGGCCCGCCCGCACGTCCGCGAGCGCCGCGTCGATGCCGAGGTAGGCGGCATTGGACTTCGGCGCGGTGGCGAGGTGCACCACGGCCTCGGCGAGCACGATGCGTCCCTCGGGCATGCCGATGAGCTGGACGGCCTGGGCGGCCGCGACGGCGGTCTGCAGGGCCGACGGGTCGGCCATGCCGACGTCCTCGGCCGCGGAGATGACGAGTCGCCGCGCGATGAACCGGGGGTCCTCCCCCGCCGCGACCATGCGCGCGAGGTAGTGCAGGGCGGCGTCGACGTCGGACCCGCGGATGGACTTGATGAACGCGCTGATGACGTCGTAGTGCTGGTCGCCGTCGCGGTCGTAGCGGACGGCCGCGACGTCGACGGCGCGCTCCACCGTGGCGAGGTCGACGGCGGCGCCGCCCTCGGACATGGCGGTGCCGGCGGCGGCCTCGAGCACGGTGAGCGCCTTGCGCGCGTCGCCGCCGGCCATGCGGACCAGCTGGTCCTCGGCGTCGTCGTCGAGCGTGACCGCGCCGCCGAGCCCGCGCTCGTCCGCGACGGCGCGGCGCACGAGCGACCGCACGTCCTCCGACGTGAGCGGCTTGAGCGTGAGCAGCAGCGACCGGGACAGCAGCGGCGAGTTGACGGAGAACGAGGGGTTCTCGGTGGTCGCCGCGACGAGCGTGACCCACCGGTTCTCGACCGAAGGCAGCAGCGCGTCCTGCTGCGACTTGGAGAAGCGGTGCACCTCGTCGATGAAGAGCACGGTCTCGTCGCCCGACGTCGCCAGCCGCCGCCGGGCGTCGTCGACGACGGCGCGCACGTCGCGCACGCCGGCCGTCACGGCGGAGAGCTCGACGAAGCGCCGCCCCGACACTGTCGCGACGAGGTAGGCGAGCGTGGTCTTGCCGGTGCCGGGCGGTCCCCAGAGGATCACGGAGCCCGGCGCGGCGCGGCGGGCGGCGTCGTCGGCGGGCTCCACGAGCCGGCGCAGCGGCGAGCCGGGGGCGAGCAGGTGCTCCTGCCCGGCGACCTCGTCGAGCGACGCCGGGCGCATGCGCACGGCGAGCGGCGCCCCCGGGCCGGGACGATCGACCACCGGGGTGCCGTGCTCGCCCGTGGTGATCGCGTCGAACAGGTCCATGCCCCCACCCTAAGGACGGCCACCGACGCTCTCGGCCGCCGGGACGCCGCGCAGCAGCGCGCGGTAGCACGCGATGCCGCGGTCGAGCGCGTCGACGGCGAGGCGTTCGTCCGCCCCGTGGACCGACTCCCGTTGCTCGCGCGTCATCGCCAACGGGCTGAACCGGTAGACGCGGCTGAACGTCGTGTGGAAGAACCGCGCGTCGGAGGCACCGAGCAGCACGTAGGGCGTCACGACGGCATCGGGGTACGACTCCGCGATCGCTGCCACGACCAGGTCCCACGCGGGGCCTTCGGCCGGGGACTCGGGCGACGGGTCCTCCCCCGAGACGAGCGTGATCGTCGCCCCGAGGTCGGCCACGACGCGCCGCAGCCGGGCCAGCACGCCGTCGACGGTCTCGCCCGGCGCGACGCGCACGTTGAGGTTGGCCCGAGCGCTGGAGGCCACGACGTTCGCCCCGGGGCTGCCCTCCAGCGTCGTGACGGCCACGGTGGTGCGCACCATCGCGTTGGTCTCCGCGCCCCCGGCGGCGAGCAGCCGCGCGAGCACGGGCCTGACGGCCCAGGGCGCGCGGCGCGCGGCCGCGAGCGCGGGCCGCAGCGTCGCGCCGACCCTCCCGCGTGCGTGCGGTGCGACGGTCTCGAGCATCGCGAGCACCGGCCCAGGAAGCCGCGCAGGGAACGGGTGCGCCTCGAGGCGCGTGATCGCGCGCGCCAGGCGCGCCGTCGCGCCGCCGCGCGACGGCGTGGACGCGTGCCCGCCGGCGTCGTGGGTGGCGAGCTCGACGTCGCAGATGCCCTTCTCCGTCACGCCGATGACTGCGAGCGGCCGCTCGACGCCGGGGAACGCACCCGTGACGACCGCGCCGCCCTCGTCCAGCACCAGGAACGGGTCGACGACGCCGCGCTCGCGCAGCCGCGCGACGGCGGCGGGGGCGCTCACCCCGGAGACCTCCTCGTCGGCCCCGAACGACAGCCAGACGTCGCGTGCGGGCGTGAACCCCTCGGCCAGCAGCGTCTCGACGGCCTCGAGGACGGCGACGAGCGAGCCCTTGTCGTCGAGCGTGCCGCGGCCGTGCACGAACCCGTCGCGGACCTCGCCAGAGAACGGGTCGCCCGCCCAGCCGTCGGGCGGCGCCGGGACGACGTCCTGGTGGGCCAGGAGGACCACAGGGTGCGGGTCGACGCGCTCGGTCGCCGCCCACCGGAACAGCAGCGCGGACTCGGCGAGCCGCTCGCGCTCGAGCGCGCCGTGCGTGCGCGGGTAGAGCTCGGCCAGCGTCTCCGCGAGGGTGTCGAACGCCGCCCGGTCGACGTCGGCGCCGCGCGCGGAGACGGTCGGGATGCGCACCAGGGCGCCGAGGCGGTCGGCCGCCGTCGGCCCGCGATCACCGTCCCCCGTCGTCGTGCGGCCCATGTCGGCACATCGTATGACCGGCATCACACCCGGGGCCGTACGCTCGCCGTCGTGACAGCCCTCTCCACCGCCGCGCTCGTCGAGCGCGCCGCGGCGCTCGCGGCGCCCGGCGGGCGCACCGTCCTCGGGATCGCCGGCGCCCCGGGCGCCGGCAAGTCCACGCTCGCCCACGCGCTCGCGGACGCGCTCGGGCCGCGCCGCGCCGTCGTCGTCGGGATGGACGGGTTCCACCTCGCGCAGGCCGTCCTGGAGCGCCTCGAGCGCGGGGACCGCAAGGGCGCCGTCGACACGTTCGACGACGGCGGGTACGCGGCCCTGATGGAGCGGCTGGCCGCGCAGCGCCCCGGCGACGGGCCCGTGTACGCGCCCGAGTTCCGGCGCGAGATCGAGGAACCCGTCGCGGCGGGCGTCGTCGTGCCGGACGACGTGCCGCTCGTGGTGACGGAGGGCAACTACCTGCTCGTGCCGACCGGGGCCTGGCCGCGGGCGCGGGCGCGCATGGCCGAGGTCTGGTACCTCGAGCCACCGCACGAGCTCCGCCTGGAGCGGCTCGTCGCGCGGCACGAGGCGTTCGGCCGCGCCCCCGACGCCGCCCACGCGTGGGCGCACGGCACGGACCAGGTCAACGCGACGCTCGTCGCCGCGACGCGCAGCGCGGCCGACCTGGTCGTCGACTGGACGGGCGAGCAGACGGCCCCGGCGTAGCGTGGCCGGCATGGCCGAGCCCGACATGGCGGAGATCAACCGGAACGTGATCGAGACGGTACGTGCCGGCGGCGAGCCGCCAGGCATGAACCGCGACCGGCTGCTGCTGCTGACCACGACCGGCGCCCGCACGGGGCGCGAGCGCACGACGCCCATGATGGTGGTGCCCGACGGCGAGCGCTGGCTCGTGCTGGCGTCGAACGCCGGCAACCCGCGGACACCCGACTGGTACGCGAACCTGGTCGCCCACCCCGACGTCGTGGTCGAGGTAGGCGACGAGCGCCTCGACGCGACGGCGACCCCGCTGGAGGGAGAGGAGCGCGGGCGGGCGTGGACGCACGTCCTCGAGGTGGCGCCTTTCTTCGCCAAGCACCAGGAGCAGGCCGGGCGCCAGATACCGGTGGTCGCGCTGACGCGGCGCACCGGCTGAGCGTTCAGCGCGAGCTCTCGAACTCCTGCACCACGACGAACCCGACGCGCGCGTACGTGCGGCGCGCGGCGTCGTTGTCTGCGTACATGCCGAGAGCGACGATCGGCGCCTCCCGCAGGCCCGCGCGCACCGCGACCGCCGTCGTCGCCGCCGCGATACCGCGCCGCCGCCACGCCGGGTCCGTGCCGATGGAGCCCAGCACCCACGGCGCCCCGGGCACGCGCCGGTCGGCGCCGACGACGGCGCGCAGCACGCCGTCGTCGTCCCGCCAGCCCCACCAGCGCGACCGCGGCTCACCGACCTCGAGCTCGCCCTCGGGGTGCGCGACGGCCAGCGCCGCGCGCGCCTCGGCGAGGCCACGCTCGTCCGTCAGCTCCTCGACGTGGTCCTCGCCCGGGACGGGCACGAGCACGTGGTCGGCGGACATCCAGTCCCACTGGCTCGGCGCGGGCGCGTCGAAGGGCGCGGGCACGACGACGCCGCTCGCCGCCACGATCCGCGCGAGCGCTGCACGGGTGCCGCGCGGCATGGTCGTGCGGCCGACGGGGTCGAGCGAGCCGGCGCCCAGCAGCAGGCGCGCGACACCCTCGGGCGAGCCGACGCCGTAGAGGCCGAGGCCCTGCGGCTCCGAGGGCACGCGGTGGTGCAGCCGGAGCAGCAGCGCGTCGTCGGCCCACCACGCGGCGGTGGCGTCCCAGGCGTGGTGGGCCGACTCGGTGACGACGACGGGGTGGGCCGCCCAGCGCTCGGGCAGCTCGACGCCGACCGCGGCGATCACGCCGCGCCGTCGCCCTTCGTCTCGGGCGGCGTGTCGACGCCGGCCTCCTTGCGCTGCTCCGGGGTGATCGGGGCGGGCGCCTCGGTCAGCGGGTCGAACCCGCCGCCCGACTTCGGAAAGGCGATGACGTCGCGGATCGACGGCGACTTGGTCAGCAGCGAGACGATGCGGTCCCAGCCGAACGCGATGCCGCCGTGCGGCGGGGCGCCGAACTGGAACGCGTCGAGCAGGAAGCCGAACTTCTCCTTGGCCTCCTCGTGGCCGATCCCCATGACGCCGAAGACGCGCTCCTGCACGTCGCGGCGATGGATACGGATCGAGCCGCCGCCGATCTCGTTGCCGTTGCACACGATGTCGTAGGCGTACGCCAGCGCGTTGCCCGGGTCCTCCTCGAACCGGTCGATCCACTCCGGGTTGGGCGAGGTGAACGCGTGGTGGAGCGCGGTCCAGGCCGAGTGGCCGAGGTCGACGTCGTCGTCCTCGCCCGTGGGCTTGAAGAGGGGGGCGTCGACGATCCAGACGAAAGCCCAGGCGTCATCCGTCTCAGGCGTGCCGATCTGCCCGAGCTTGCGCGCGATCTCCAGGCGTGCGGCACCCAGCAGCGCGCGGGCCTCCGACGTCTTGCCGGCGGCGAAGAACACGGCGTCGCCCGGCTGCGCGCCGGTGATCGCGACGAGGCCCTCGCGCTCGGCGTCGGACAGGTTCTTGGCGACGGGGCCGCCGAGCGTGCCGTCCTCGGCGAACGTCACGTAGGCGAGGCCCTTGGCGCCGCGCTGCTTGGCCCAGTCCTGCCATGCGTCGAACTGACGACGCGGCTGCGAGGCCCCGCCGGCCATGACGACGGCGCCGACGTACTCCGACTGGAACACGCGGAACGGCGTGTCCGTGAAGTACTCGGTGAGCTCGACGAGCGGGTTGCCGAAGCGCAGGTCGGGCTTGTCGGAGCCGTACAGGCGCATGGCCTCGGCGAACGTCATGCGCGGGATCGGCGTCGGGATGGTGTACCCGATCAGCTCCCACAGGGCGACGAGCACCTTCTCGGCCAGCTCGAGGACGTCGTCCTGCTCGACGAAGCTCATCTCGAGGTCGAGCTGCGTGAACTCGGGCTGGCGGTCGGCGCGGAAGTCCTCGTCGCGGTAGCAGCGCGCGATCTGGTAGTAGCGCTCCATGCCGGCGACCATGAGCAGCTGCTTGAACAGCTGCGGCGACTGCGGCAATGCGTACCAGGAGCCGGGGCTCAGGCGGGCCGGGACCAGGAAGTCGCGGGCGCCCTCGGGCGTCGAGCGGGTCAGCGTCGGGGTCTCGATCTCGACGAAGTCCTCGGCGTCGAGCACGCGGCGCGCGGCCTGGTTCACCTTGGCGCGCAGGCGGAGCGCGCGCGCCGGCGCCGGGCGGCGCAGGTCGAGATAGCGGTGCTTGAGGCGCGCCTCCTCGCCGATGACCTCGGTGTCGGCGAGCGCCGTCGAGACCTGGAACGGCAGCGCCTCGGAAGTGTTGAGCGTGACCACCTTGGTGGCGATGACCTCGATCTCGCCGGTGGCGAGGTTCGGGTTGGCGTTGCCCTCGGGGCGGTGGGCGACCTCGCCCGTCACCTGGAGCACGAACTCGGCACGCAGCGGGTGGGCGACGGACTCGTCGCGGATGACGATCTGGGCGATGCCCGAGGCGTCGCGCAGGTCGATGAAGGCCACTCCTCCGTGATCGCGGCGGCGGTCGACCCAGCCCGTGAGGGTGACGGTCTGACCGATGTGCTCGGCCCGCAGGGAGCCGGCCGTGGTGGTGCGAAGCACGGAGGGGTCCTTCCTTGCTGTCGGTGACTGGTTGGGGGCGCTCAGCGCCACCGCGGGAGTCTACTCGGACGCGGCAGTGTCGCCGGGGGCGGGCGGCCGGTCGATGTCCACGGCCCTCGAGCTCTTGCCGCGGATGCGGAAGAGCGCGTCGAAGAACGGGATGAGCACCAGCGCGACGAACCCGGCGGAGAACCCGTTGTTGTAGAGGTTGAGACCCCCGTGCAGGAACCCGACGTTGGCGACGAGCGCCATGTGGAGGAAGCCAGCCACGATGCCGAAGCCGAACCCGTAGACGCCGGCGAGCGGGGCGAGCGTGGTGCCGAAGAGCGCGGCCAGGAGCACGCCGGTGGAGTTGAGGTCGGCGCCGGTGACCGTCGCGCCCAGCGCGACGCCGATGAGGATCGGCACGCTGTTGCGGGGGTGCTTGCCGAAGGCCGCGAAGCCCATGACCGTGAACACGCCGCCGAGCACGGGGCCGTTGAGCTCGCCGCCCACGAGAAGCACATACCCGACGGCCAGCGCCCCCATGGCTGCCATGTTCATGAGCGTCAGGGCGAGGCCCTCCTGGGACACGAAGTCGCTCGGCATGCGTCCCGAGCGGCGGAAGAGCCGCGCCAGCCCACGGGTGGACGTGTCGTTGAGCATGAAGCCGGCCACGAACAACGCCAGGCAGAAGGCGAGCGTCATCGCGGCGAGGATGCCTGTGTAGCCGTAGGAGACGGCATAGACCTCCTCGACGTCGTACCCGATGAGGTTCATCAGCGCGACGAGAACCATGCCGATCATGCCGGCGGCGAAGCCGACGTTGTACAGGCTGAGGCCGTGGTGGAAACGGAGGACGTGGCTCGACATCGGGGGGATGGCCAGGCCGATGCCCACACCGACCGTGATGCCGAGAGGGATGCCGAGCCAGAGCGGCAGGCCCTTGCCGAAGATCATGAGGCTCACGGCGGGCGCGAGCGCCGTCGCGAAGAGGCTCACGACCGTGTAGTCGGAGAGCTTCTTGCCCTCGAGCCTCGCGTAGAGCAGCACTCCGAGCAGGATCGGGATCGAGTTGATCAGGTTCTTGCCGAACAGTGCGAACCCGAAGACGGTGAACAGGCCGGCGATCACGGCACCGGACATCTCGACGTTCTTCACCCGCACGTACACCACGCTGGCCAGCGTGAGCAGTCCGGCGTTGAGGAGGGTCGAGCCCACCGAGGCGATCGCCATGTAGTCGGTGATCAGGCCGCTGGGCGAGGTGAGGATCGTCACCGTCCCGCTCAGCAGCTCGGCCGGGGTGTCGAAGACGAAGCCGAGGGCGACGGCACCGAGGCAGAACGCCACGAGGACGACGAAGACGACGGTGTCCTGGTAGGAGCCCTGTGCCGGGCGTGCCGCGGGACGACTCGTCGTTGCCGGGCGTGCCACGGGACGACTCGTCGTGGCGCGCACGCGGTCGAGGGTCAACACGCAGCCTCCCCCGCCGGCGTCTCCTGGATGAGGGTCAACGGTAACGAGCGCGCGTCGGCCCTGACCAGGGCAGCACCCGTGGTTGTCGCGTCGCGCCGCATGTCCTGGAGAATGGCGAGCGATCCGCCGTCTCGAGCACCTGGAGCACCCGTGCCACGCACCATCGCCACGAACACCGCCGTCGACCGCGAGGGTCTGCTCGCGACGCTCCGCACGCGACGCGACGGCATTCTCATCACCCGGAGGTCCGACGACGGCGTGCAGGCCTCCCCTGTGACGTTCGCCGTCGACGACGCCGGGCGCATCGTCGTGTCGACCTACCCCGAGCGGGCCAAGGTCACGAACCTGCGACGGGACCCGCGGGCGTCGCTGATGGCGCTCGGGTCCTCGTTCGGGGACTCCTGGGTGCAGGTCGACGGGACCGCCGAGGTGATCGACCCGCCCGCGTCCGTGGAGCCGCTCGTCGAGTACTACCGGGCTGCGGCGGGCGAGCACCCTGACTGGGACGAGTACCGCGAGGCGATGCTGAAGCAGGGCAAGGCGATCGTGCGGATCACGATCGAGCGGTGGGGGCCGGTCGCGACGGGCGGGTTCCCGGCGCGGCTTGCGGAGGGATGACGCGGTTCGGCTGAGGGGTTCGGCTGACGCGGCTCAGGCCGTCGAGCTGACGACGAACCAGCCGTCCTCGTCGCTCGGGGAGCAGGCCCCGGGGACGTGACCTCCGAGGGTGCTCGGGTCCGCGCCGCCCCCACCACCCAGCGACACCGCCTCGCCGACCGTGAGGCGGACGCCGAACGCGCTCAAGGTCTCCGTGCCGGGGTCCCACCGGAAGTCGGTAGGCAGCACGGGAGTCCGCACGGTGCCGTCAGGGCCGACGACGACGATGCAGCCGTCGTCGAGGGCCAGCGTGCCCTGGAGCAGCGCGTCGTCGCCCTCGCCCCACGGGCCGGTGCGCGAGTAGGAGGCGGCGGGCGAGCCTGGGTCGGCGGCGGGCGGGGTTGCGTCCGCGCAACCGGCACACACGAGCGCGATCGCGGCCGTGGCGGCGGCGAGGGGGGCGACGGTGCCTCTCATGGTCCACAGCGTTGCGCGGGTCGGGGCGGCGGTACAGCACGGTGGGGCAACAATCGGATGCGGCAGCAGGCGCAACCGAGCATCCTGTCCGCGTGCGATACCCACGCTTCCTGCAGCCGGGCGACCGGATCGGTGTCACCTCACCGTCGACTGGTGTTCCGGCGCGCCTCGAACGGAGGCTTGAGTTCGTCCTGTCGTGGTTGCGTGACCGCGGCTACCAGGTCGAGGTGGGCCGGTGCATGGACGGCGAGTCCCACATCAGCGCTCCCGCGCAGGAGCGCACGGACGAGCTGACGGGGATGCTGCTGGACCCCGAGATTCGAGCGGTCATCCCGCCGTGGGGCGGCGAGACGGGCATCGACCTGGTCCCGTTGCTGGACTTCGACAAGCTGCGAGACGCCGAACCGACCTGGGTCGTCGGCTTCTCCGACATCTCGACCCTGCTGACACCGCTGACCCTCGTCTCGGGATGGGCCACTGTCCACGGCAGCAACCTCATGGACACGCCTTACCGGAAGGCACCGGGCCTCCTGCACCCGCTCGAGGTGATCTCCGGTTCTGGCCGATCGACGGGGGTGTTCCGGCAGCAGCCGCCAGGAGTGCACCGCGCCGGCGAGTGGGATCGCTGGGAGGACGACCCCACCCCGACCGAGTACCGGTGGAACGGCAGCGGAACGTGGCGTCGGCTCGATGCCGGCAGCGGCGACATCGATGTCACGGGCCGGATCATCGGTGGCTGCATCGAGACCCTCAGCAACCTGGCCGGCACCCGGTTTGCGGACACCTCCGCGCTACGCGGGCCCGACGGCGACGAGCCGCTCCTCGTGTTCGTCGAGGCGGCCGAGAGCAACGCGTTCGAGATCTGCCGCAGCCTCTACGGCATGCGCCTGAACGGGTTCTTCGACGGCGCCGCCGCCATCCTCGTCGGCCGCACGACCGCACCGGACGCGGCCACGCTCACCCAGGACGACGCCGTGCTCGACGCGCTCGGCGCGCTCGGCGTCCCGCTGCTGGCCGACGTCGAGTGCGGGCACGTGCCGCCGCACATGACCCTGGTGAACGGCGCGGTCGGGCGCCTGACCCATGACTCCACGGGCTCGCTCCTGGAGACGCGGCTGGCCTGAGCCCCCTCAGGGCGCTGCAGTGGGACGCACGGCCGGCGGTCAGAAGAGCACCTGCTCGACGCCGGCGCCGGCGATCTGGAGGCCGGTGCCGTCGGTGGGCAAGCCGGGCAGAGCTCCGGCCGAAGGACCGCCGCGCGCCTCCCGCGCGCGCAGCTCCTCGTGGTACCGGCCCGTGGCACCACTCCGCACCCGGTGCCCCGCCGACCCGAAGCCGCGTTCTTCGAGCATCGGCCGCACCCGCTCCTTGAGCCACTCCTGATAGGCCTTGAGCGCGTAGGTGCCGCGGGCGAACACGCGCCCGTACCCGGCGGCGAGGTCCGGATGCTCGCGCTCGAGCCACCCCAGGTACCACTCGCGCGTACCCGGCTTGAGGTGCAGGGCCATGACGGTGACGCCGGTGGCACCGGCCTCGGCGATCTGGTCCAGCAGGCGCATCAGGTGCCCGGTCGAGTCGGTGAGCCATGGAAGGACCGGCGCGACCATGACGCCGCACGGGAGGCCAGCGTCGCGGACCGTCCGCACCAGGTCGAGGCGGGCGCGCGGTGACGGTGTGCCGGGCTCGACGGCGTGCTGGAGCGCGTGGGCCTCGGGGGTGTCGGCGAACGCGATGGAGACGCCAAGGCCCACCTCGACCTTCGTCGCCGCGTCGACGATGAGCGACAGGTCGCGGCGCAGCAGCGTGCCCTTGGTGAGGATCGAGAACGGCGTGCCGGAGTCCGCGAGCGCCTCGATGATGCCGGTCATGAGCCGGTAGCGGCCCTCGGCCCGCTGGTACGGGTCGGTGTTGGTGCCGAGCGCGACCGGCTCATGGGTCCAGGAGGTCTTGGCGAGCTCGACACGCAGCACCTCGGCGACGTTGGTCTTGACGATCACCTGGGTGTCGAAGTCCTTGCCGGCGTCGAGGTCGAGGTACTCGTGGGTGGGGCGCGCGAAGCAGTTGTGGCTGATCACGCCGTCGGCGATGAAGTCGCCCGTCCCGGTGGTGATATCGACGAGGTCGGCGGGCTCTGAGCCGAGGAAGGTCACCGACTCGACCTTGACGGCCGCGTCCCTGGCCACCTCGTGACCGATGAGCGGGGTCCCCGAGGTGATTCCGTCGCGACCGGGTCCGCGCAGGCCGACTCCGTCCCGGAGGACGTGCGTCCGCGACGGGCCACGGCCGACGTATCGCCAGCCGTCCTCGGCGAGGAACCGATGGTCACCCGACGTCGTCAGCGAGCCGCCGTCGGAGAGCTCGATGCGATACGCGGGCTTGCGCGCGCGCCACCGGTCCACGACGTGGGTGACGACGTAGCGGGGTGCCCCCTCCACCACCCGCGTGCCGACGATCGCGTCGCCGGGCTCGAGGGCCCCGATCGGCAGCTCGGTCCCGTCGGCCATGAGCACCGGCGTGTCCGGGCTGGCGCAGTAGGTGCACGCGTGCGAGCACCCGCGGTACGGGTTGATCGTCCACTGGAACGGCATCTTGCCGACCGCCGGGAGGTGGCTCAACGCCGACTTCGCCGCCACCTCGTGGAAGGTGATGCCCGCGAACTCCGGCGTCTGCACCGACCGCAGCAGGCCCGCACGCTCGAGCGCCGGGCGGTCCAGCCCGGGCAGGGTCCCCTCGTCGGCCGTGATGGCCTGTCCGTCCCACCTCATTCGCCTATTCGAACACCTGTTCGAGGCAATTGCTAGTGGAGTAGTGTTCGCCGCCGTGACGCACTACTGGCCGCTCGTCGCCTTCGCGCTGGTGGTTGCCATCGCGCCGGGGCCAGACACCTTTCTGACCCTCCGGAGCACGGTGACGGGTGGGCACAGTCGGGGCCTGTGGACCATGGCGGGCATCACGATCGCCGGCTTGGTGCAGGGCACGCTGGCCGCATCGGGACTCGGCGCGATCATCGCCCGGGCCGAGCCGGTGTTCGAAGCGATCCGGTGGGCGGGAGTCGCCTACCTCGCTTTCCTCGGCGTGCAAGCCCTTCGAGCCGCGCTGCGCGCCAAGGGTGTCGACTGGGCCGCAACCATCGAGGCCCCTCGAACGTCGTCGCGGCGCGCACTGGGGCAGGGCTTCTTGTGCAACATCACCAACCCGAAGGTCCTTGTCTTCAATCTGGCGGTGCTCCCGCAGTTCCTCGGCGCAGGAGCAGGCTTGTCCACGCTGCTGGTGTACGCGCTGACGCTGTCCGCCGTCGGCGGGCTCGTGCTCCTCGTCGTCGTGCTCGGCGCGGACGCTGCCAAGCGTGCCGTCGCCTCCCGCCGCGCCCGACGAGGCATCGACGCCGCGGCCGGGGTGGCCTTCCTCGGCTTCGCGGCCGTCCTCGCCACCGAGGCGTAGGAGCCGCGGGGCCGTCTGGAGGTCTGGGCGGTTGCTTCACCGTGATGCCCGACGGACAAAGAGTCCGTGCTGCGACCGACTCCGCGAACAGAGTTCAGGTGCACTTTCTTGTCCCGGTCGGCGGCAGGAGACGCGCACGGCGATAGCCCGACGCTAAGGTTCCACGCGTGGAACTACACGTCGCGAAGTCCGGGTCCGACACCGCCGCCGGAACCGCCGAGACCCCCCTGCTCACCATCGGCGCGGCCGCGGCGCTGGCACAACCAGGGGACACCGTCGTGGTGCATGAAGGCGTGTACCGCGAATGGGTGAATCCGCCGCGCGGCGGTACGGCCGCTGCGCCGATCACCTACCAGGCCGCGCTGGGCGCGGACGGCGTGTACGAGCCGGTCACGATCTCCGGCGCAGAGGTGATCACCGACTGGCATCCCCACCCCGGCGCCGCGGCCACAGGCCAGGTCTGGGTGGCGACGGTGCCGAACGCCCTGTTCAGGACACGCAACCCGTACGCCGAACGCATCGGCGGGGACTGGTTCTTCGACTGGGTCAACACCTGGCACACCGGCGAGGTGTATCTCGACGGCAGGTCCATGTACGAGTCGCTGACCCTGGCCGGCGTCGAGCACCCTGAGGTCACCAAGGACTCGTTCGACCAGGCAGGCTCCCTGCTGACCTGGTACTGCGAGGTGGGCGACGACGTCACGACGATCTGGGCGAACTTCGGGAGCGCCGACCCGGCTGCGCACGAGATCGAGATCAACGCGCGCACGTTCGTCTTCTGGCCCGCGGCCACGGGCATCGACTACATCACGGTGCGCGGCTTCACTCTGACGAAGGCCGCCACGCAGTGGGCCCCGCCCACCGCGCTGCAAGAGGGCCTGATCGGTCCGCACTGGTCGAAGGGCTGGGTGATCGAGGACAACACGATCACCGACTCGAAGAACGTCGGCGTCTCGCTGGGCAAGGAGGCCAGCACCGGGCAGAACGAGGCGGCCGCGGGGCCGAAGGGCGCCAAGGGCGGCACGCAGCGCGAGCGCGAGGTGATCCAGCGGGCGCTCGCCCTGCGTGGGCCCGCCGCTGGCGAGCCGCACCCGTGGGGCCGGGACCACGTCGGCTCCCACACGGTGCGCCGCAACACGATCCGGGACTGCGAGCAGGCCGGCATCGTCGGGCACCTGGGAGCCGCGTTCTCGACCATCGCGGACAACCACATCTCCCGCATCCACGTGAAGCGCCAGTGGCACGGCGCCGAGGTGTCCGGCATCAAGCTGCACGCCGCCATCGACACGGTGATCAGCGGAAACACCATCCATCACACGCACCGAGCCCTGTGGCTCGACTGGCAGGCCCAGGGCACCCTCGTGCGGCGCAACGTCTTCTACGCCTCAACGTCCGAGGACTTCATGGTCGAGGTCTGCCACGGCCCGTACCTCGTGGACTCGAACCTGTTCCTGTCGCCGTGGGCGGTCAAGGACATGTCTACCGGCGGCGCCTACGTGCACAACTACATCGCAGGTCGCCTCGCGAACTGCACCGAGCACCAGCGGTACACGCCGTACCACCTCCCGCACTCGACAGCCGTCTACGGCGTCTCGAACATCCTCGGCGGGGACAACCGGTTCTACAACAACGTCTTCGTCGGTGAAGGTGGGCGCGAGGGCACCGAACCGCAGGCACAGGAGGAACCGGCGCTCGCGAGCTTCTGGTCCGGCGGGATCGACATGGACGGCGTGCCCGGCCAGGCCACTTTCGTGCCGACCCCGGTGGGCACCTCGCAGTACGACGCCTACCCGACGGCGCAGGAGTACCCGAACGAGGACGGCAGCGCGTTGGCCGGGCCACGCCTCCCGGTCTGGGTCGAGGGCAACCTCTACGCGGAGGGCGCGGAGCCGTTCCGCGCGGAACCCACGGCCCTCGTCATCGGCACGTCACCGGTGCGCGTCGAGGTGCTCGACGCCGAAGCCGGCACCGTTCGCGTCGACGTGACCTCCGTGGCGGGCCTCGACGTCGTCGACCCGGTGACGACCGCGCGCCTCGGGACGAGCTACCAGGCCGAAATGGCCTACACCAACCCCGACGGGTCTGATCTGGACCTCAGCGCAGATATCTCCGGCATCCCACGAGACGAGGTCGTGCCCGGGCCGTTCGCCGCATCGGCACCCGTCACTCGGATAATCGCTGCGCCAGGCCCGGCGGGTCGGAGCTTGCCGAACCTCGTGGCCACGGCCGCCACCGCTTGAGCTGGTTGAATATGCACTCCGCCGCCGATCGGTGCTTTTAGTCGGCGCGGTGACGGCGTGGCTACTGTCAACCCGTGCGCGTTCTCTGCTCGTTCGTTGGTGGTGCAGGTCATCTTGTGCCCCAGATCCCCTTGCACGTCGCTCTCGCCGAAGCGGGTCATGAGCTCATGCTCGTGGGGCGCGAGTCCGCTGCCACTGTCGCGCCCGCTGGCGTTTACACGCGGATCGCAACCAGGCCAGATCGACGAACGCAGCTCGCCGACACAGTCGCACCGCTCACCCCCGTCGACATCGAGCATGAGTTGTCCGTCATCGAGCGCTACTTCGCGGGCGAGGCCGCGCACCGTTCGGCGGCAGCGATGAGGGATGAACTGGCCGGCGTCGACCTGGTGGTGTGCGACGAGGTCGATTTCGGCGCGATGGCCGCCGCCCAGCGAGCAGGGGTGCCGGTCGCAGTCGTGGCGGTCATCGCTTCCGGAGCCCTCGTACGGCCAGACCGCCTCGTCGGCGCGTTGGAGGCCCTGCGCCTGAGGCTCGGCGTGCCGGCGCCGATACGCCCTCGCGGCGATTGCTTCGTCGTCCCGTTCGCCCCAGCGATGCGTGATCCGCGCTTTCCCGCACCAGGTGATGCCCTCTGGATGCGTCCCGAACCCGGACCCGCTCCGCGCACCGAGCCCTACGTCGTCGCGACGCTCGGCACCGAGTTCAACACCGAGTCCGGCGATCTGTTCGACCGGATCCTGACCGCACTGGCCACAGCCGGAACGCCTGCAACCGTCGCAGTCGGCCGAGACCTGGATCCCGCCAGCTTCGGGCCGCAGCCGTCGCATGTCCAGGTAGAGCAGTATGTCGACCTTGACGCAGCGCTTCCGCGCGCCGACATCGTGCTTCACCACGGAGGAAGCGGACTGTTCGTCAGGTCCGTGCTCAGCGGAGCCGCGCAGATCGTCTTCCCGATGGGAGCCGACCATCCCTTCACCGCCGAACGCGTCCGCGACCTGGGCTTGGGTCAAGTCCTCGACCCGATCACGGCGACCCCCGCCACCATTGCTCACACCATCACCTCCGTTCGCGCCGACCGGTCGACAAGGCGCCGCGCGGAGGCACTACGCCTGGCAACCCTCGCTCTCCCAGCTCCCTTTGCGATCGTCGAGCGGCTGGAGGCCATCGCCCAGGGCGCGGCGACCACGAGGTAGTGCCGTCCACCTCACTGTCACTGGTGTCCTGCGATGGCAAGCGCCCATCGTGCGCCTCCTGAGTCGCGAGGTCGGCGACGTCGGGCAGGGCGACGGGGTGGTCGAGCTCGTGGACGTCCATGTACAGCGGCATGAGACTCACCTCTCCGGTGGGTGCGCCGCCCGGTCTGCCGGCGCACCCCCGAGGAGACCCTGGCGGGCACCTCGCGCGGATCCGTAGGATCGCCCATCCCTTCCACCGCTACCGTGGCGCCATGCTCACCGATGCCGATGCCGACGTCGCCATCGCCGCCGCCCAGGCCGGGGCCACCGTTGCTCTCGCCGCATTCGGCACCGACCTCGACCATCACGCCAAGGAGGGCGTCGACTTCGCGACCGACGCCGACGTCGCCGCCGAGCGCGCCATCCGGGCCTCGCTCGCCGCGGCACGACCGGACGACGGCGTCGTCGGCGAGGAGCTCGGGTCCACCGGGGGCACCACCCGGCGCTGGCTGGTCGACCCCATCTGCGGCACGCTCAACTTCGCCGCAGGCCTGCCGCTCTTCGCTGTCAACGTGGCGCTCGAGGTCGACGGGGTCCCGGCCGTGGCCGCCGTCGCCGACCCGCCCGCGGGAACGGTGACGTGGTGCGACGGCGGCGGCGCGTTCGTGCGCACGGCCGCAGGCGACGCGCCCGTGCGGCCCTCCGCGAGCTCGCGGCTCGTCGTCGTCAACCTCGAGTCGCACTACCCCGGCCGCAGCGGGTTGCACCTGCTCGACGACGTCGCGTTCCGGGCGTCGTTCTTCCCGCGGGTCGTCTCCAGCACCCTCGGCCTGGCGTGGGTCGCGGCCGGCCGGGCCGCCGCCTATGTCTCGGGTGGCCGCCTGCACGGCTCGGTGCACTTCACGGCCGGTATCGCGCTGTGCCAGGCCGCGGGCGCCGTCGTCACCGCGCTCGACGGCGGCCCGCTGGGCCCCGAGGCGGACGGCCTGATCGCGGCCGCCGACGCCGGGACGCACGCAGCCCTGCTCGACCGGCTGCGGGAGCTCGCCGTCGAGCGGTGAGTCCCGGGTCTCTACGTCGTCGGCCTTCACAGGGAGAGAGGAGACCCCCATGGTCAGCACCACCCGCATCTTCAGCGGCTTCTCCGTCGACGACCTCGACGCGGCGCTCACGTTCTACCGCGACACGCTCGGCCTCGACGCCCGCTCCACGGAGATGGGTCTCGAGCTGCGCGTCACCGGCGGTGAGCCGATCTTCGTGTACCCCAAGGGCGAGGCGCACTCCCCCGCGACCTACACGGTGCTCAACCTCGTGGTGCCCGACGTCGACGCCGCCGTGGCCGAGCTCAAGGCCGCGGGCGTGGGGCTCGAGCACTACCCGGGGCTGCACCAGGACCCCGACGGCGTCGCGCGCTCGACGGACCCGTCGCAGGGCCCCACGATCGCCTGGTTCTGCGACCCGGCACGGAACGTGCTGTCGCTCATCCAGGAGTAGGCGTCAGACGCCCGGGACCACCCGCGGCCACAGGTCCTCGGCAGGCGGCTCCCACGACGCCGCGTCGGCGTCGACCTGCTCGCCGGAGCGGATGTCCTTGACCTGGTCGGTCTCGCCCGGGAACCACACGAACGGGATCCCCCGCCGGTCGGCGAACTGGATCTGCTTGCCGAACTTTGCCGCCTTGGGCGCGACGTCGGCGGGGATGCCGCGTGCCCGCAGCGCCGCCGCGACGACGTCGGAGGCCGCGCGCTCGTCCTTGTTCACGACGGCGACCAGCACCGCCGTCGGAACGGAGCGCGTCGCCTGCACCAGCCCTGCCGACAGCAGGCGGGACACCAGGCGCGAGACGCCGATCGACAGGCCCACGCCCGGGTAGGTGTTCTTGCCGTCGGAGGCGAGGGTGTCGTAGCGCCCGCCGGAGCAGATCGAGCCGAGCGCCTCGTGGCCTATCAGGACGGTCTCGTAGACCGAGCCCGTGTAGTAGTCGAGGCCGCGCGCGATCTTCAGGTCGGCGACGACGACGCCGGGGGCCCGCACGGCGGCGGCCTCGACCAGCGCGCCGAGCTCGGTCAGGCCCGTCTCGAGCAGCTCCGTCGAGGCGTCGTACGACGCCGCCAGCTCGCGCACCCGGTCGACGACCGTCGCGTCCGAGCCCGAGATGGACGCGAGCTCGAGGCACGCCTTCGCCTGCTCGGGGGTGGCACCGCACTCCTCCGCGAGCGCCGCCGCGACCGCGTCGGGCCCGATCTTGTCCAGCTTGTCGATGTTGCGCAGCACGCCCTCGACGTCGTCGAGGCCGAGGCCGAGGTAGAAGCCCTCGGCGACCTTGCGGTTGTTGACGAGGATGCGCACGGGCGGCAGGCCGATGCCGGCGAGCGCGTCGAACGCGGCGGCCATGACGAGCGGCAGCTCGACCTCGTAGTGGTAGGGCAGCTCGCCGGCGCCGACGACGTCGATGTCGGCCTGGACGAACTCGCGGAAGCGGCCGTCCTGGGGACGCTCGCCGCGCCAGACCTTCTGGATCTGGTAGCGCTTGAACGGGAACGCGAGCTTGCCGGCGTTCTCCAGGACGTAGCGGGCGAACGGGACGGTGAGGTCGAAGTGCAGGCCGAGCTGCTTGTCGTTGTCTACCGCGTCCGGGTCCGCCTGCAGACGGCGGAGCACGTACACCTCCTTCGACGTCTCCCCCTTGCGCAGCAGCTGCTCGAGCGGCTCCACCGCCCGCGTCTCGATCCCGGCGAACCCGTGCAGCTCGAACGTGCGGCGCAGCGTGCCGAGGACGTGCTGCTCGACGACGCGACCGTCGGGGAGCCATTCGGGGAATCCGGAGAGGGGGGCGATGCGGGCCATGCGCGCGATTCTCCCAGATCGGCCGGGGCGGGTCAGCCGAGATACGGGTTTGTCCCCAGCTCGCGCTCCATCGTCGTCGTCGGCCCGTGCCCGGGCACGACGGCGAGCTCCGGGTCGAGCCGCGAGACGACGTCGCGCAACGTCGCGCGCATGACGGCGTCGTCGCCGCCGGGCAGGTCGGTGCGGCCGATCGAGCCTGCGAACAGCACGTCGCCCGCGAGCAGGACGCCGTCGGCGACGTACAGCGTGGAGCCCTCGGTGTGGCCCGGGGCGGGGATGACGCGCAGGCGCAACGCCCCCGCCTCGAGCGTGCCCGCGCCGTCGTCGCCCGCGGCGTCGAAGGGGACGACGTCGGCCGGCGCACGGTAGTCGTCGGCGCTCAGGCCCAGGCCGGCGACCGCGGCGCGCAGCGCATCGCTCACTCCCCCGGCGCGCAGGCCGAGCGTGCCGAACGGGTCGGTGAGCCGGTACGCGTCGGCCGCATGGATGCGCAGCGGCACCGCGAAGCGCTCGCACAGCGCGGCCGCATCCCACGTGTGGTCGACGTGGCCGTGCGTCGCCAGTACGGCCCGCACGCGCCAGCCCCGCTCCGCGACCAGGGACGTCACCGCGGGAGCGACGCCGGCGCCGGCGTCGACGACGAGGGCATCCGCGCCCTCCTCGCCCGCGCCGCCGACCACTACGCAGCAGTTGGTTCCGAACACGGGCGCGACGACCAGGTGGACCTGCACGCGGCCACCGTAGCCTTCGTGCGCCGGGCCGGGCGGTGTGGCCCGCGCCCCCGGTGCCTAGACTGTGCTCCGCACGCGTGCGCGTGCGAGTGCAGCCCGGGAGGAGCGAGGTTTGGCGTCCACGAAGCGCGAGCGTGAGCTTGCGGCGCGCAAGCAACAGGCGCGGTGGGAGGCGAAGCAGGCCAAGGCGCGTCAGCGGCGGCAGCTGGTCGCGGCCGTCGTGGCCGGTGCCATGGTGCTCGCCCTCGTGAGCACGGCGCTCATCCTCGGCCTGACGACCCACGACACGCCGAGCGCCGCCGGGCAGACGCAGACGCAGACGGCATCGCCGGGGCCGTCGCCGTCGCCGACCTTCACGCTGCCCGACCCGTCGGCCGCCGAGGGCCGCACCTGGACGTCGACGATCTCGACCTCCGCCGGGGCCATCACGGTCCAGCTGGACGGCAAGGCCGCCCCGCAGGCGGTGGCCAGCTTCGTCTCGCTCGCCCGGGGCGGGTTCTTCGACGGCACCCCGTGTCACCGCCTGACGACATCGGGCATCTTCGTGCTGCAGTGCGGCGACCCGACGGGAACCGGGACCGGTGGGCCCGGGTACTCGTTCGGACCCATCGAGAACGCGCCGCCCGACGACGTGTACACGGCCGGCACGCTGGCCATGGCACGCCAGCCGAACAACGGCGAGTCGATGGGCTCGCAGTTCTTCGTCGTGTACAAGGATTCCACCATCCCGTCCGATGCTGCGGGCGGGTACACCGTGTTCGGACGGATCACGTCCGGCCTGGACATCGTCCAGGCAGTCGCTGACGCGGGCGTGGCAGACGGGAGCTCCGACGGCTCCCCGGCCACGCCGGTCACCATCGAAGGAGTTGACACCAAGTGAGCGATCCCGCTGCCGCTACGAACGACCCCACACCCGCCGAGGGCGTCGTCGAGGGCGAGGTCACCGAGAACGTGAACGAGACGGCCGAGACTCCCGAGGCTCCCGAGGCTCCCGACACCACCCCCGAGACCGTCTCCGAGACCGTCTCCGAGACCGCTCCCGAGACCGCTCCCGAGACCGCTCCCGAGACCGCTCCCGAGACGGCTCCCGAGACGGCCGAGACTCCAGAGACCTCCCCCGAGACCTCCATCGAAACCCCGAAGCCGGCCGCTCCCAAGCCGTCGGGCCTCCCCAAGCCGTCGCCGCTGCGCCGTCCCACCCCGGCGGTGCCCGCCGCCGAGGCCGCGCCGGTCGTCGCCCCGCCGGCGCTCGACGCCGCCGCCGTGTCGGCCGCCGAGACGTTCGGCCGGGTCGACGACGAGGGCACCGTCTTCGTGCGCGAGGCCGCCGGCGAACGCGCCGTCGGCCAGTTCCCCGGCGTGACGCCTTCGGAGGCCATGAGCCTGTACGTGCGTCGCTACCTCGACCTCGCGGCCAAGGTGTCGCTGTTCGAGACCCGCCTGTCGAGCGCGGACCTGTCCGTCAAGGAGATCGACCAGACCCTCGCCAAGCTGGGCGAGGAGACGGCCGAGCCGGCCGCCGTCGGAGACCTCGACGGTCTGCGCTCGCGCGTCGAGGCGCTGGGCACGGTCGCAGCCGAGCGCCGCGCGGCCCTCGAGGAGGCGCGCGCTGCGGCCAAGGCCGAGGCGGTCGCCGCCCGCACCGCGATCGTCGAGGCCGCCGAGAAGGTCGCCGGCACCGACCCGCAGCGCATGCAGTGGCGCCCCGCGGGCGAGGAGCTGCGCACCCTGCTCGACAGCTGGAAGGAGGCGCAGCGCTCGGGCCCGCGCATCGACCGCGCCACCGAGGAGTCGCTCTGGAAGCGGTTCAGCCACGCCCGCACCGCGTTCGACCGCGAGCGCCGGCACTACTTCGCGGAGCTCGAGCAGCGCAACTCGTCGGCGAAGGCCGCCAAGGAGCAGCTCGTCGCCGAGGCCGAGGCGCTGGCGGCCAGCAACGACTGGGGTGCCACCGCGGGCGCGTTCCGTGACCTCATGACCCGCTGGAAGGCGGCGGGCCGTGCGGCGCGCCGTGACGACGACGCGCTGTGGGCCCGCTTCCGCGCCGCGCAGGACTCCTTCTTCGCGGCCCGCGACGAGGAGAACGCTGCCGTCGACGCCGAGTACGCGGAGAACCTCACCGTCAAGGAGGCGATCCTGGTCGACGCCGAGGCGCTCGTCCCGGTCAAGGACCTCGCTGCGGCCAAGGCCGCGCTGCGCGGCATCCAGGAGCGCTGGGAGGCCGCCGGCAAGGTGCCGCGCGGCGACGTCCAGCGCGTCGAGGGCCGTCTGCGTGCCGTCGAGCAGGCCGTGCGGGACGCCGAGCAGGCGCAGTGGGTGCGCAGCAACCCCGAGACGCGGGCGCGCGCCGAGGGCGCGGCCGCCCAGCTGGAGTCCGCGATCGAGGGCCTCGAGGGCGAGCTCGCCGCGGCGCAGGCCAAGGGCGACAAGCGCAAGGTCGAGGAGCTCGAGACGGCGCTCGCGGCGCGGCGCTCGTGGCTCGAGCAGGTCGTGCGCGCGGCCGAGGACTCGCGCGGCTGATATCCACAGGCGGGCTCCGTGCCCCGGGCGGCTTGGCTAGCGTCCGGGGCATGGAGCCCGTCGTCGTATCCGCTCTTCTGCCGCCTGCGCCCGCCCGGCAACCCGTGGTGCGCCCGTCCGACGTCGGCGGGCGGGCTGCGTGGCAGGTGCTGGTGCGGGGTGGCGCCCTCCGGGCGGTGGTCGACGACGCCGCGGTGCCGGTCGGCGTCGCGGTGACGGCCGAGGTCCGGGGTGCGGCGCTCGCGCCGCGGGTCCCGGCGGGCGCCGTCGTCACCGGCCCGAGCGCCGTCTGGGTGCACTGCGGCGGCGCCCTTCCGGAGCCGCTCGACCTGGTGCGCCGCACCGGGACGCTCCGGCTCGCGTCCGACTGCACGTGGCTCGGCGGCGTCCGGGTCACCGCGGTCGGACGCACCGTCGTCGACGTCGCGACGCGGCTGCCGCACGAGCAGGCGCTCGGGCTCGTGCTGGAGCTGGCGCGCGGGGGCGCCGATCTCGCTGCGGCCGCGCGGTTCCTGGAACGCCGCAACCGCGTCGTCGGGCGGCCCGCCGCCCGTGCCGTGCTCGCGGCCGCGCGCGAACGGCTCGCCGCCGCGGCCGCAGGCCCTTAACGTGGGGCGCATGGCTCCGTCCGCCGCGCCCGCCGTCGAGCTCGACGTCGCCGGCCGCACCGTGCGCGTCTCCAGCCCCGACCGCCTCGTCTTCCCGGAGCGCGGGCTCTCGAAGCTGCAGGTCGTCGAGTACTTCCTCGCCGTGGGCGACGGGATCCTCGGGGCGCTGCTGCACCGGCCCACGACGCTCGAGCGGTGGCCGAAGGGCTTCTTCGACGGTGCCGTCATGGCCACCCGCGCCGACTCGCGCGGCGACGCGTTCTACCAGAAGCGGCTGCCGCAGGGTGCACCGGAGTACGTCGAGACGGCCACGATCGCCTTCCCGTCGGGGCGCACGGCCGCGGAGGTCGCGCCCAGCGAGCTCGCGGTCGTCGCGTGGGCGGCCAACCTCGGCACGCTGACCTTCCACCCGTGGCCGGTGCGGCGCGACGACGTCGAGGCGGTCGACCAGCTGCGCATCGACCTCGACCCGCAGCCGGGCACCACGTTCGACGACGCGGCCAAGGTCGCGCCGATGCTGCGCGAGGTGCTCGGCGAGCTGGGGCTGACGGGCTACCCCAAGACGTCGGGCGGGCGCGGGCTGCACGTGTTCGTGCCGCTGGCCCCGCAGTGGACGTTCGGGCAGGCGCGGCGGGCCACCATCGCGATCGGGCGCGAGCTCGAGCGGCGGCTGCCCGACGCCGTCACGACGAAGTGGTGGAAGGAGGAGCGCGGCCAGAAGATCTTCGTCGACTACAACCAGATGGCCCGCGACCGCACCATCGCCTCGGCCTACTCGATCCGGGCGCGGGCGCAGGCCACGGTGTCGGCGCCGCTGCGGTGGGACGAGGTGGGCGAGGTGCAGCCCGCGGACTTCGACGTCCTGACGATGCCGGCTCGCTTCGCCGAGGTGGGCGACCTGTTCGCTCCGCTGCGCGCCGACCGGGATCCGGCGCTGGACTGCTCGCTCGACGCGGCCCTCGAGCTGGCCCGCCGCGACGAGGAGGAGCACGGCCTGGGCGACCTGCCCTACCCGCCCGAGTACCCGAAGATGGCGGGCGAGCCCAAGCGGGTGCAGCCGAGCCGGGACCGGGACCGGCCGAAAGGCTGAGGTCAGGCGCGGCGGTACCGCAGGTAGACCGTCCCGTCGTCGAACCGCCGCTCGTCGGTGAGCTCGAGCGGCAGCCGCGCGTCGTCCGGGAACGCGCGCAACCCGCCGCCGACGACGTGCGGCACGACGAACAGGCGGATGTCGTCGACCATGCCCGCGCGTAGCGCATCGGCCGCTGTCGTCGGGCCGGACACCTCGACCACGCCGTGGGTCGCGGCCACGATCTCGGCGAGCCGGTCCGTCGTCAGGCGCGGCTCGAACGACGTGCGCGGCGCCTCGACCCCCGTCAGCGAGTCCGAGCACACGATCTTGTCCGCCGCCCGCCAGATCTGGGCGAACTCGTCCGTGGCCGGCTCCTCGCCGAGCGGCATCGTGTCCCAGACGCGCATCGTCTCGAACATGTTCCGGCCCATGACGAACGTGCGCACGTCCCTGGTCAGCGCGTTGACGAACAGGTGCGCCTCGACGCTCGGGGCGGTCCACGCGAAGCCGCCGCCGGCGTCGGCCACGTAGCCGTCGAGCGAGCAGCTCATCCCGTACCTCAGGGTTCCCATGCCTCGTGGACGCTCCCCGAGCGGCGGACTCATCGTTCAGGCGGTACCCGGGGCCCCGGGGAGCAGCGACCCGAGGTCGTAGCCGACCGGCTCCTCCAGCTGCGCGTACGTGCAGCTCGCCGGGTCGCGGTCGGGGCGCCAGCGCTTGAACTGGCTGGTGTGGCGGAAGCGCGTGCCCTCCATGTGGTCGTAGCCGACCTCCAGCACGCGTTCCACACGCAGCGGCGTGAACGACAGGTCCTTGCCCGCGCTCCAGCGGGACTGCGCCCCCGGGCGGCGCTCGCCCATGGTCGACGGATCCTGCCAGTCGGACCACGGGTGGTCGTCGTCGCCCCGCTCCACGACGAGCGGCGCGAGCTCCGCGTGGAGGGCCGCGCGCCGCGCCGTCGGGAACGACGCCGAGACCCCGACGAACTGGAGCTGACCCGCGTCGTCGTACAGGCCGAGCAGCAGCGACCCGATCAGCGGCGTCGACGCCGTCGACGTCTTGTGCAGCCGGTAGCCCGCGAGCACGACGTCGGCCGTGCGGGCGTGCTTGACCTTGAGCATCACGCGCTTGTCCGGCTGGTAGCGGTCGGCGAGCGGCTTGGCGACGACTCCGTCCAGGCCTGCACCCTCGAACTCCTCGAACCAGCGGCGGGCCACGGCCGGGTCGGTCGTGCGGGGCGTCGCGAAGACCTGCGGGCCGTCCAGGCCGAGCCCGTCGAGGGCGGCGAGCCGCTCGGCCAGCGGGCGACCCGTCAGGTCGTCGTCGCCGACCGCCAGCACGTCGAACAGGACGAGGCTCGCCGGCACCGTCTCCGCGAGCATCCGCACCCGGGAGTCCGCCGGGTGGATGCGCTGCGAGAGCATCTCGAAGTCGAGGCGTGCCCGGCCGTCGCCCGGCCGGGCGATGACGATCTCGCCGTCGACGACGCAGCGCTCGGGAAGAGCCGCCTTCACCGCCGCGACCACCTCGGGGAAGTACCGCTGCATCGGACGGGCGTTGCGCGAGTCGATGCGCACGTCGTCGCCGTCGCGGTAGACGATGGCGCGGAACCCGTCCCACTTGGGCTCGTAGTCCCAGGCCGGCTCGTCAGGCTGGTCGGGGACGGCCGGGACCGACTTGGCCAGCATCGGCAGGATCGGCGGGCTGATCGGCAGCGTCATGCGGTCGATCGTGCCACGGGGTCACAGCGGCGGCAGGTGCGGAGGAGCCTCCGCCTTCGCGCCCGTGATCCGGTAGACGTCGAATACACCGTCGACCTTGCGCACCGCCGACAGCACCTGCTGCAGGTGGGCAGGCTCGGCCATCTCGAACACGTACCGCGACATCGCGATCCGGTCCTGCGTCGTCGAGACCGTCGCCGAGAGGATGTTGACGTGGTTGTCGGACAGCACGCGCGTGATGTCCGAGAGCAGGCGCGAGCGGTCGAGCGCCTCGACCTGGACCTGCACCAGGAACGTCGTGTTCGAGCCTGTCGACCACGCGACGTCCACGATCCGCTCGGGCTGGGAGCGCAGGCCCTCGACGTTGGCGCAGTCGGCGCGGTGCACCGAGACGCCGGCGCCACGGGTGACGAACCCGATGATGTCGTCGCCCGGCACGGGCGTACAGCACTTGGCGAGCTTGACCCAGATGTCGCCCACGCCCTTGACCACGACACCGGGGTCGCCGGCGCGGCTGCGCCGCGCCGTCGTCGGGACGCCCGGGACGGCGGTCTCGGCCGTGTCCTCCTCGGTGCCGTCCGCGCCGCCGAGCGACTTCACCAGCAGGTCGACGACGTGCGGCGCGGACACGTGCCCCTCGCCCACGGCCGCGTACAGCGCCGAGACGTCGGCGAAGCGCAGCTCGGTGGCCAGGCCAACGAGCGTCTCGTGCGACAGCAGCCGCTGGATCGGCAGGTTCTGCTTGCGCATCGCCTTGGTGATGGCGTCGCGACCCTGCTCGATGGCCTCCTCGCGCCGCTCCTTGGTGAACCAGGACCGGATCTTGTTGCGTGCGCGAGCCGACTTCACGAACGCGAGCCAGTCGCGGGACGGCCCCGCGGACTCGGCCTTCGACGTGAGGATGTCGACGACGTCGCCGTTCTGCAGCGCCGAGTCGAGCGGCACCAGGCGGCCGTTGACCCGCGCGCCCATGGTGCGGTGGCCCACCTCGGTGTGCACCGAGTAGGCGAAGTCGACCGGCGTCGAGCCGGCGGGCAGCGCCATGACCTCGCCCTTGGGCGTGAACACGTAGACCTCGGCGCCGCCGATCTCATAGCGCAGCGAGTCGAGGAACTCGCTCGGGTCGGCCGTCTCCCGCTGCCAGTCGACGAGCTGGCGCAGCCAGGCCATGTCGTTGGCCCGCGGGTCCTCGTTCGGCGCGGGCTTGCCGGCGCGCGCCGTCTCCTTGTACTTCCAGTGCGCCGCGACGCCGTACTCCGCCCGCCGGTGCATGTCGTGCGTGCGGATCTGGATCTCGACCGGCTTGCCGCCCGGCCCCACGACCGTCGTGTGCAGCGACTGGTACATGTTGAACTTCGGCATCGCGATGTAGTCCTTGAACCGGCCCGGGACCGGGTTCCAGCGCGCGTGCAGCGCGCCCAGCGCCGCGTAGCAGTCGCGCACCGTGTCCACCAGGACGCGCGTGCCCACCAGGTCGTAGATGTCCGCGAAGTCGTGCCCGCGGACGATCATCTTCTGGTAGATCGAGTAGTAGTGCTTGGGCCGGCCCGTGACGGTCGCCTTGATCTTCGCCCCGCGCAGGTCCGCCATGATCTGCTCGCGCACCACCGACAGGTACTCCTCACGCGCCGGGGCACGCTCGGCCACCAGGTGCACGATCTCGTCGTAGACCTTGGGGTACAGGGCCTGGAAGGAGAGGTCCTCCAGCTCCCACTTGATCGTGTTCATGCCCAGGCGGTGAGCCAGCGGGGCGTAGATCTCGAGCGTCTCGCGCGCCTTGCGCTCCGCCGAGGCGGAGGGCACGTACTTCCACGTGCGGGCGTTGTGCAAGCGGTCGGCCAGCTTGATGACCAGCACGCGGATGTCCTTGGCCATCGCCACGACCATCTTGCGCACCGTCTCGGCCTGGGCCGCGTCGCCGTACTTCACCTTGTCGAGCTTGGTGACACCGTCCACCAGGAGCGCGACGTCGTCGCCGAACTCGGCGCGGAGCTGGTCGAGCGAGTACTCCGTGTCCTCGACCGTGTCGTGCAGCAGCGCCGCCGCGATCGTGGTGCCCTCGAAGCCGAGCTCGGCGAGGATCGTCGCCACGGCGACGGGGTGCGTGATGTACGGGTCGCCCGACTTGCGCAGCTGCCCGCGGTGCGCCTTCTCGGCGACGGTGTACGAGCGCTCGATGATCGACAGGTCGGACTTCGGGTGGGCGGCGCGCACGGCCTGCAGCAACGGCTCGAGCGCAGGGCTCACGCCGCTGCCGGCACCGCGGACGCCGAGGCGCACCAGGCGGTTTCGGACACGGACACCGGTGCCGGGTGTCGCGGGGACGGTCTCCTCGCCCATGACACGCCTCCTTCCGCCGGTGTCGAGGCGCCAGTCTACGACGCGGCCTTCTCCTCGACGCGCAGCAGTGTCTCGACGACTCTGCCGGTCAGGCGCTCGCGTCCACCCAGCCCGCCGAGCTCCAGGAGGAACGCCGCGGCGACCACCTGGCCGCCGCACCGGCCGACGAGCTCGGCCGCGGCCGCTGCCGTGCCGCCGGTCGCCAGCACGTCGTCCACCAGAAGAACGCGCGCGCCCGCGCGAAGCGTCCCGGTGCGCAGCTCGATCGCCGCCGAGCCGTACTCGAGCTCGTACTCGACCCGCTCGACGGGCGGCGGCAGCTTGCCGGCCTTGCGCAGCGGCACGAACCCGACGCCCAGCCGGGTGGCGAGCGGGGCGCCGAGGAGGAACCCGCGTGCCTCCATCCCGGCGACGACGTCGATCGCGTGGCCGTCCTCGCCCTCGCACAGGCGGGCGAAGGCCTCGATCACGTCGCCGAGCGCCGCGCCGTCCGCGAGCAACGGGGTGATGTCGCGGAAGATGATCGGCTCGTGCGGGTAGCCCGGCACGTCACGGATCAGAGCGCGGATCTCCGCCGCCCTCTCCGGCCCGAGGCCGGAGAGGGCGACGAGTGAGATGTCGTCGGTCATCGATGCTTCCGGCGCGGCTGCGCGCCCTGGCCGAGATGCTGGCCCGGGGTCAGCTGGAGGGCTGCGTCGTTCATCAGCACGTCCTCGCCCTCGACGGACCCGGCACGCGCGGCGAGCACCTTCGCGGTGTGCGCCGCGATCTTCGGCTCCTTCTCGCGCAGCGCCACGTCGAGCGGCGTGGCGAGGAAGAGCGACGACGCCGCACCCACGGCGATCCCGACGAACAGCGACAGCGACAGGTCGCGGAGCGTGCCCGCGCCCAGCAGCAGGGCCCCGACGAACAGGATGCCGCCGACCGGGAGCAGCGCTACCACCGAGGTGTTGATCGAGCGGACCAGCGTCTGGTTGACGGCGAGGTTCGCGCGCTCGGCGTAGGTGGTGCGGCTCTGGTCGAGGACACCGTCGACGTTCTCGCGGACCTTGTCGAAGACGACCATCTTGTCGTAGAGCGAGAAGCCCAGGATCGTCAGGAAGCCGATGATGGTCGACGGCGTGACCTCCCAGCCGACCAGCGCGTACACGCCGGCCGAGATGAGCAGGTCGGCGAGCATCGAGACGATCGCCGCGACCGACATGCGCCAGGCCCGGAAGTAGATCGCCATGAACGCGGCCGCCGCGAGGACGAACACGATGACGCCCCACAGGGCCCGCATCGACACGCCCTGACCCCAGGTCGGGCCGACCTTCGACACGGTCACGTCGTTCGCCGGGTCGAAGCCGTAGGCATCGGCCAGGCGGGAGGTGATGTCGGCGACCTGCTGGTCGGTCAGCTGCGCGGTCTGGATGCGCAGCGCGTTGCTGCCCACCGAGGCCACGCGCGGCTCGTCGGCCGGCACGACGGCCTGCACGGCCGCGATCGCCGGCCCCTGCTCGGTGCTGGAGACGTTCTCGACGGAGATCTCCGTGCCGCCCCGGAAGTCGATACCGAGCGACAGCGGCTTGAAGAACAGGAGCGCGATCGATGCGATCGCCAGCACGCCGGCGACGGCGAACCATCGCTTGCGCTTGGCGATGATCGGGTAGGAGCGACGACCGGTGTACAGGTCGTTGCCCCAGGCGGCAAAGCTGAACCCGGCCATGTCAGCGGCCCTCCTCGTTCTCGTCGGTCGCCTCAGCGGCGGCCCGGCGCTCGGCGGCACGCCGCTCGGCGATGGTCAGACGACGTCCGGACTCGTCCGTCGCGGGCGCGGGCAGCGGCGCGGCCGCCTTCGCCCCCACGAGCACGGGCTCGGCCGTAGGGACGGATCCTTCCGCCTCGGCGTTGACCTCCGCGGCGGCCTCCTCCGCGATGGTCTCCGGCATGGCCACGCGGCCGGCACCGACGTACCGCGGCTTGACGCCCGAGATCGTCAGACGCTCCCGGTTGAGGCCGGACGCCGGGTGCCCGTCCCGGAAGAACGGCACCTTGGTGAGCAGCTCCATGACCGGGTGGGTGAACCAGACGACCACCATGACGTCGATGACCGTGGTCAGACCCAGGGTGAACGCGAAGCCCTGCACGCCGCCGACGGCCAGGTAGTACAGGATCACGGCGGAGATGAGGTTGACGGCCTTCGCCGCGTAGATCGTGCGGCGCGCACGCTCCCAGCCGCGCTGCACGGCGAAGTGCAGGGTGCGGCCGTTGCGCAGCTCGTCGCGGATGCGTTCGAAGTACACGATGAACGAGTCCGCCGTGAAGCCGATCGCCACGATCAAGCCGGCGACACCGGGCAAGGACAGGCGGTAGCCCAGCCCCCAGCTCAGCAGCGCGATCGACCCGTACGTGATCACGCCCGCCACGACGAGCGAGGCGACCGTGAGCAGGCCCAGCGTGCGGTACTGGAACAGCGAGTACACGACCACGAGCAGCAGGCCGATGAGGCCTGCGATGAGACCCTTCTGGAGCTGCTCCGAGCCGAGGGTCGCGGAGATCTCCTGCTGGCTCTGCACCTCGAACTGCAGCGGCAGCGCGCCGAAGCTCAGCTGGTTGGCCAGCGTCGCGGCGGAGTCGCGGGTGAACGAGCCCGAGATCTGCGCGCGGCCGTCCGTGATCGCGTCGTTGATCCCCGGCGCGGAGACGACCAGACCGTCGAGCACGATCGCGAACTGGTTCTGCGGGTTGCCGTTACCGAAGGCGAGCAGGCGCTGCGACGTCTTGGCGAACTGCTTGGCACCGACCGAGTCGAGGGTCAGCGAGACGCCCCAGTCGTTGGTCACGGTGTTGTTCGGTCCCGGGATCAGGCCCGAGGTCGCGTTCTTGATGTGCGTGCCCTCGACCTCGACCGGGCCCAGGATGTACTTGATGCTGCCGTCCTGCGAGCACGCGACCAGCGGCTTCGTCGGGTCGTCGCCGCCGCCACCGCGCAGGTTCGCCGGGTCGGAGCAGTCGAGCTTGTCGAACTGCGCCTGGATCTCCGGGGTGATCTGCGCCAGGTCGCTCGGGTTCGACCCGGTCGCGGCGCCGTCAGTCGCGCTGGGCGAGGGGCTCGGCGACGGGCTGGCCGCGTCGGCCGCCGGGACCACGACCGGGCCTGCGGCAGACTTGCCGGCCGGGCTCACGCTGGCCTCCGGCGTCGCCCCGTCGCTCGGGGCGTCCGCGGCCGCGTCGCTCGGCGACGGGCTCTGCGTGGGCGTCGGGACGCCCGCGCTGTAGGTCAGCACCGGTCGGAACCGCATCTGCGCGGCCTGGCTCACCAGGTCGATCGTCTCCTGGGAGGGCTTGCCGGGGATGCCCACGACGATGTTGCCTTGGCCCTGGCTCGTGATCTCCGCCTCGGAGACGCCGTTGGCGTCGATGCGCTGGCGGATGACGTTGATCGCCTCGGTGATCGTCGCGGGCGTGACCTCCGACCCGTTCGTCGTCGTCGGCTTCAGGATGATCTGCGTGCCGCCCTGGAGGTCGAGGGCGAGGCCCGGCGTCAGGCTCGCACCGCTCGGGTTGTCGCTGCTACGGCCGTCGATGAACGTGCCGGCGATGAGACCGGCGATCGGCAGCAGCATCGTCAGGACCGCGAAGATGACGAGCGTGCGTACCGGCCGCGATCGTCGCGTGCTGGAGTTGGCCAACTTCTGTCTTCTCTCGTGTGCGCGCCGCCGGGGTGGTCGGCGCGGGTGACGCCGGCCGGGAGGACCCGGCCGACGCTCGCGTCACTTGCCTTCGTCGTCCTTGCGCTGCTGCTGCTCGCGGTACTCACGCTGGGCGGTGTCGAGACCGGAGATGTCGTCAGGCACGTCGATGACGGCGGCGTCGTCTGCGGGCGCGATCGTACCCGTCGCGGGTGACTGCGCGATGACGTCCGCCTCGTGGGCCCCGTCGACCGGGGTGTCGATCCGCTTGGAGATGGCGGCGCGGAGCCACACGGAGCGCGAGCCGGCCGAGTCGAGGGTGATCCTGTCGGTCACCTCGTCGATCTCGACGATGGTGCCGAACAGGCCCGACGCGGTCATGACCTCCTGGCCGGGCGTGAGCTCGTTGCGGAACTCCTGCTGCGTCCGCTGCTGCTTGCGCTGGCGCGACGACATGAAGAACATGAGGCCGAGGAGCACGACGATCAGGATGAGGAACGAAGGGTTGTTCACGGGGTCTCCTTGCGCTACGGGTCTGCAGGCAGACCCGACCGGCCTACGGGCCGGTCCAGTCTATTCGGTGGCCCCAACGCGTCAGGACGGTTCCGAGTTCCCGGCCGTGTCGGCCACCTCGAACAGCGTGCCCGCCGTCGCGCCGTACGCCGCGGCCGGGACCGCGAGGCCCAGATGCTCCCACGCGAGCGGCGTGGCGATGCGCCCCCGGGGCGTGCGGGCGACGAAGCCCTCGCGGACCAGGTACGGCTCGGCCACCGTCTCGACGGTGTCGGGCTCCTCGCCCACCGTCATCGCGAGCGTCGACAGGCCGACGGGGCCGCCGCCGAACCGGCGGCACAGGGCGTCGAGCACGGACCGGTCGAGCCGGTCGAGGCCCAGCGGGTCCACCTCGTACACCTCGAGCGCCGCACGCGCCGCCGCGAGGTCGAGCCTGCCGCTGCCCCGCACCTGCGCCCAGTCCCGCACGCGCCGCAGCAGGCGGTTGGCGATGCGGGGCGTGCCGCGCGAGCGTCCGGCGATCTCGTGCGCCGCCGCGTGCTGGATCTCGACGCCGAGCAGCCCCGCCGAGCGCACGATGACGCGCTCGAGGTCTGCCGCGTCGTAGAAGTCGAGGTGACCCGTGAAGCCGAAGCGGTCACGCAGCGGCGCCGGCAGCAGGCCGCTGCGGGTCGTGGCGCCCACGACCGTGAACGGCGGCAGCGCGAGCGGGATGGCGCTCGCCCCAGCGCCCTTGCCGACGATGACGTCGACACGGAAGTCCTCCATCGCGACGTACAGCAGCTCCTCGGCCGGCCGGGCGAGGCGGTGGATCTCGTCGATGAACAGCACCTCGCCCTCCTCGAGCGAGGACAGCACGGCGGCGAGGTCGCCCGCGTGCTGGATGGCCGGGCCGCTCGTGACGCGCATCGAGGTGTTGAGCTCGCCGGCGATGATCATCGCGAGCGTCGTCTTGCCCAGGCCCGGCGGGCCGGAGAGCAGCACGTGGTCGGGTGGCGCGCCGCGCGCGATCGCGGCCTGCAGCACCAGCGAGAGCTGGTCGCGCACCACCGGCTGGCCCACGAACTCCTCGAGCCGCTTGGGCCGCAGCGCCGCCTCGGCGGCGCGCTCGACGTCGTCGGCCGACGACGTCACGATGCGCTCGCTGGTGAACTGCGGCTCCTCGTAGCGCCCCTCAGCCACGTCGGCCGCCCAGGGAGCGCAGGGTCGCGCGGAGGGTCGCGGCGACGTCGGCGTCGGTCACCGTCTCGGCGCCGGACTCCTCGAGGACGCGCGCGACGGCGTCGTCCGCGACCTTGCTCGGGTAGCCGAGGCCGACCAGCGCCCCGACGACCTTGTCCCGCTGGTCTCCCCCGCCGGCGGGCGTCGAACCCGCCGTGATCCCGGTGCCGGGTCCCGGCGCTGGGAGCTTGCCGCTCAGCTCCAGGACGATGCGCTGTGCGCCCTTCTGGCCGATGCCCGGCACCCGGGTGAACGCCTTGACGTCCTGGGTGTGCACGGCGCGGCGGACGGCGTCGGGCGTGTGCACGGCGAGCAGCGCGAGCGCGATGCGCGGCCCGACGCCCGAGACGGACTGCGCCGTCTCGAACACCGCCCGCTCGTCGGCATCGGTGAACGCGAACACCGTCATCGAGTCCTCGCGCACCACGAGCGTGGTGAACACCCGCGCCCGCTCCCCCACGCGAAGCGCCGCCAGCGTCGCGGGTGTCGCGTGCACGAGGTAGCCGACGCCGCTGACGTCGATCACGGCCCGGTCGAGCGAGACGTGCTCCACGACCCCGGTGAGCGAGGCGATCACGAGACTCCTAACGATCGAACACCCGTACGACGGTCCAACGTACCAACTCGCAGCGACCGGCTGGTCACGACACGGCGGCCTCGGACGCTATCTCGGCGCTCGCCGCGGGGCACGGCGGGCCGCCTGCTCGGCGGCGGCCCAGGCGCGCTGGGCCGGGGTGAGCTCGTTGCACTCTCCGCCCTGCAGGGCTCCGGCCGGGCGCCACAGGTGCGTGATCGCCAGGGCCAGCGCGTCTGCGGCGTCCGCGGGCTTCGGGGCCTCGGCGAGCCCCAGGAGCTGCTGCACCATGCGCTGCACCTGCTCTTTGCCCGCGCGGCCGGACCCGGTCACAGCGGCCTTGACCTCGGACGGGGTGTGCAGCGCCACCGGGACGCCGCGCCGGGCCGCGGCGAGCATCGCCAGCCCTGCGACCTGCGCGGTGCCCATGACGGTGCCCACGTTGTGCTGCGCGAACACGCGCTCGACGGCGACGACGTCGGGCAGGTGCGAGTCGAGCCACTCGTCGAGCTCGCGCGCGACCGTGAGCAGCCGGAGGTCCACGCTCGCGGCCGGGTCGGAGCGGATCACGCCGACGGCGACGATCTGCGCCCGACGCCCCGGGAGGGAGTCGACGACGCCGACACCGCACCGGGTCAGGCCGGGGTCGACTCCGAGGACGCGCATGCGGTCACCCTACGCATCCGGTGGCCGAGATCGTCGAACCCGGTCGCCCACGGGCGTCGGTCAGCCTTCGAGGCCTGCCAGGAAGTCGCCCTCGACCGGGTCCGCGGTCGCGCCGGGTGCGGCGGCTGAGGTGCTTCCGCCGGCCTGAGCCGCCGCGAGCCTGCGCTGCATCGCGGTGTACTCGTCCCTGATCGTGACCTCGCCCTTCGCGAGCGCCTTCAGGTCCCGCGCACGCAGCTCTCGGCCGGCGGCGTCGGCGGCGACGATGGCCTGGCACTGGGCCCGCACCGAGTCGACCACGGCCCACACCGTCTCCTCGGTGATGACCGGGGCCTGCGACGCCTGTGCGACGCGCCCGACGGCGTCGGCGGTGGCGCCGAAGGACTGCTGGACCAGCCGGTTGACGCCCGCCTGCACGTTCTCGCCGAGCTCGGCGCCCTCCTGGGCGAGCGCAGCCTGCTGCCACATCACGAGCGCCTGGCGCGCCTGCGGGATCCCCATCGTGCGGAAGGTCGAGAGCCGGCGGCGCAGCGAGAACTGCGTCATGACGAGGTTCCGGGTGCTGGGGGCGTTCGCGAAGCCCATGAAGAACTGCTGGCGCCAGTCGTGCCAGGTCTTCTCGGTCTCGGAGAGGGCAGTCGTGAGCTTGGCGTGGATCTCGGTCATCTCGCCGGTCGAGACGGTGGCGCCCTTCAACTCCACGCTCATCGCGTGCGACGCCTGCGCGGCCGTGAGGGTCGCGGTCGCGGCGGCGACGTCGTCGCGCAGGAGGTCGGTGACCTCCTCGAGCGCGGCGAGCACCCCGACCACCTGGTCCATGTGCTGCAGCGACTGCTTGTGGAGCAGCTGCCCGCGCGTGATGTTGTCGCCGATGCGCTGCTCCATCTCCTGGAGCTTGACCTCGGCCAGGTCCAGCCGGTCCGCGATCGGCCTGGACTCGCGCACCATGACCTCGAACGAAGCCTTGGTGCGCTTGAACCAGCTCCGAAACTTGCCGGCCGCCTCCTCGAGCGCGGCGTTGCGGTACTTCGACTCGAAGCCGTCCATCTCCCGCAGCAGGTCGTTGACCACCACGTCGGCCTGGGGCAGGTCGATGCCCTCCTGCGCCTGGAGGAGCTGGACCGACGCATCGTTGAGCCGCTGCATCACGGGCGCACCGAACGTCAGCACCGTGTTCAGGTCGCCGGCGATCCGCTCGGCGAGGGCGGGGGCGCCCGCCGTCAGCGAGGCGCGCTGCTCTTCGGTGAGCAGGGAGCGGAACTGGAAGCCCTCGGCGGTGTCGGCGGTGACGTCCCCGGTACCGTCCCCCACCGCCTGCTCGAGCGGCGTCAACGGGACGGCGGTGGGGTCGGCGCCCCCAAGCAGAGCATTGAAGTCGACGTCGACGGCCCGCTTGGGTGTGTCCGTCACGATGTTCCTCCGATGAGACGGGCGAACTCGGCGTCGCGCGTGATCGCGTTCAGCGAGGTCAGCGCGACCTGGAAGTTCAGGTCGGTGCGGGAGTTCACCTGACGGATGTTCTCGACGATCTCCGCGGAGACGTCGTCGAGCATGGCGCCGACCGCCGCGACCCGCTGCTCGGGGTGGGGCCAGAGGTGCGGGTTGTCGATGACGTCCTTGAGGTGTTCGGGCGACACGCAGAGCACGACCTTCTCGAGGACGGCCGCGAACTGCGCCTTCGCCATCCGCACCTGGTGGGGCGTGCCGCGCGCGTCGAGGCGCCGGATCAGCTCCTGGAACTCCTCGACGATGCGGCCGAGCTTCTCGGACACCGGGACGCCGTCGATGCGGTAGTCCGCGTACACGGGCACGAGGCTGGACAGCTCGCGCAACGCCCCCTCGACGCGCCGGCTCAGCTCGGAGTCGTCAAAGAGATGCTTGTCGACGACGACGCGGGTCTGCTGCGCACGGGTCGCGCGCAGCATCCGGGCGCGGCTCCGGCCGGACGTGAGCACCATGCCGAGACCGGTGACGAGAGGGATCACGCCGATCGCCGCGAACACCCAGGCGATGACGTCGACCGCGGGCTCGTCGGCGGTGGCGGCCACGGCGACGCAGAGGCCCACACCGAGGAGCAGCATGAGACCGGAGACCAGGGCACCCAGCGCCCAGCGGGTCGCGATGGCCTGCCCGTTGGCGACCGATCGCCGGATCCTCAGCGCCGTCCATGGGAACACCAGGATCGGCAGGCCGAACAGGCAGCCGAGGACGATCAGGATCGACTCGCCCGTCCCCACGATGCTCGCGAGGACCGGCGAGACTCCGCGCCACGGAAACGGCGGCTTCTGGCTTCTCTGCGCTGGGTAGACCTGTGACATGGATCATCCGCTCGTCGCGGTACGAGCGCCGTCGGTCGAGGAGAGATCACCTGGCGCGACGCACCTCTGTGCGCCCATCGTCAACCCGGGGACGCAGGTCTCGCAACGACGTCAGTCGTTCTCGAGCTCCGCCATGACCTCGTCGGACGCGTCGAAGTTCGCGTAGACGTTCTGGACGTCGTCGGAGTCCTCGAGGGCGTCGATCAGGCGAAGGATCTTCCGCGCACCTTCGGCGTCGACCTCGACCTCCATCGACGGGTGGAAGATCACGTCCGCCGAGTCGTAGTCGATCCCGGCCTCCTGGATGGCCTTGCGGACCGCGACCAGGTCGGTCGCCTCGCACAGCACCTCGATGGTGTCGCCCTCGTCCGTGACCTCGTCGGCCCCGGCCTCGAGCGCGGCCATCATGACCTCGTCCTCGCCCACGCCGTCGGACTTCGGCACGACGACGAGGCCCTTGCGGGAGAACAGGTAGGACACCGAGCCGGGGTCGGCGAGGCTGCCGCCGTTGCGGGAGAAGGCGAGGCGCACCTCGGAGGCGGCGCGGTTCCTGTTGTCCGTGAGGCACTCGACGAGCACGGCGACGCCGTTGGTGCCGTAGCCCTCGTACATGATCGTCTGGTAGTCGACGGCGTCGGCACCCTCGCCGGAGCCGCGCTTGACCGCGCGGTCGATGTTGTCGTTCGGGACCGACGACTTCTTGGCCTTCTGGACGGCGTCGAACAGGGTCGGGTTGCCCGCGAGGTCGCCGCCGCCCGTGCGGGCGGCCACCTCGATGTTCTTGATGAGCTTCGCGAAGAGCTTGCCGCGCTTGGCGTCGATCGCGGCCTTCTTGTGCTTGGTCGTGGCCCACTTGGAGTGACCGGACATGGACTACCTGTCTCCTTCGCGAATCTTCAGCCTGCCGCGACCATGCTCACGAACAACGCGTGAACACGCGAGTCCCCGGTGATCTCGGGGTGGAACGAGGTCGCGAGCAGCCGCCCTTGACGTGCTGCGACGATCTTACCGGCGCCGACGCGCACCGGGCTGCCGTCGGTGGTCCGCTCGGGGATGCGCGCCAGGACCTCGACCTCGGGCCCCGCCTCCTCGATCCACGGCGCCCGGATGAACACCGTGCGCACCGGAGCCCCGCCCGGCAGGTCCGAGATCCCGGCGACGTCGAGGTCGGCCTCGAACGAGTCCACCTGACGGCCGAACGCGTTGCGCCGCACGGTGACGTCCATGCCCCCGATGGTGCGCTGGCCCTCGATGCCGGCCTCGATCCGCTCGGCGAGCAGGATCATCCCGGCGCAGCTGCCGTACACCGGGAGCCCGTCCTTGACGGCCGCGCGCAGCGGATCGTGGAGCTCGAAGATGCGCAGCAGCTTGTCGATCGTCGTCGACTCGCCGCCCGGAAGGACGAGGCCCTCGACCGACTCGAGCTCGGAGCGGCGGCGGACCGGGATCGCGCGGGCGCCCGCGTGCTCGAGCGCGCCGACGTGCTCGCTCACGTCGCCCTGAAGGGCGAGGACGCCGATGGTGGGGGTGGGGTTCACGCCGGAATTCTAGGCGCGACAGCCGCACGGTTGACCGCGCCGGCTCAGTCGTCGTGCTCCTCGCCCAGGTGGAGCACCGTTCCGTCCCACCCGGCGACGAGCCGGTCGACGACGTCGGGCAACGCCGTCGGGAACACCTCGAGCGGCTGCTCGCGCAGCTCCAGCGGACTGAGCCAGGCCATCCCGTCGAGCACCTCGCGCTCGACGTCGGTCCAGCCGGCGTCGTGCGGCTCGGTGCCGGCGGGGACGCGCGCGACGAAGAAGACCTCGTCCTGCCGGCAGGTCTCGGCGAAGAAGTGGAAGTACCCGGCCCGGGTCATCACGGGCCCGACCAGGTCGGTCGGGGCCAGCACGATGCCGGCCTCCTCGCGCAGCTCGCGCAGCGCGGCGTCGACCTCGTTCTCGCCGGCATCGATGCCGCCGCCGATGGTGAACCACCACGAGCGCTCGGGCTGGTCGGCGTCGTGGCCGCGCACCACGAGCACGCGGCCCGCGTCGTCGAGCACGACGACGCGGGCCGCGCTGCGGTGACGCAGACCGTCCTCGCCCAGCACCCAGTCGGGGCCGAGCGAGGACGTGCCGGTCGTCTCGACAGGCTCAGCCACCGAGCGACGTCACCAGCCGCGCTCGGCCAGGCGGACGGGCGCGGGCTCGGCCTCGACGTTGATGCCGACCATGGCCTCGCCCAGGCCGCGCGAGACCTTGGCGATGACCGACGGGTCGTCGAAGAACGTCGTGGCCTGGACGATCGCCTTGGCGCGGGCCGCCGGGTCACCCGACTTGAAGATGCCGGAGCCGACGAACACGCCCTCGGCGCCGAGCTGCATCATCATCGCGGCGTCGGCCGGGGTGGCGATGCCGCCCGCGGTGAACAGGACGACGGGGAGCTTGCCGGTGCGCGCGATCTCCGCGACCAGCTCGTACGGCGCCTGCAGCTCCTTGGCGGCGACGAACAGCTCGTCCTCGGGCAGCGACGCGAGGTTGCGGATCTGCTGGCGGATCTGGCGCATGTGCGTCGTGGCGTTGGAGACGTCACCCGTGCCGGCCTCGCCCTTCGAGCGGATCATGGCCGCGCCCTCGGTGATGCGGCGCAGCGCCTCGCCCAGGTTGGTGGCACCGCACACGAACGGCACGGTGAACTGCCACTTGTCGATGTGGTTCGCGTAGTCGGCCGGGGTCAGCACCTCGGACTCGTCCACGTAGTCGACGCCGAGGGACTGGAGCACCTGCGCCTCGACGAAGTGGCCGATGCGGGCCTTCGCCATGACGGGGATCGAGACGGCCTCGATGATGCCGTCGATCATGTCGGGGTCGCTCATGCGCGACACGCCGCCCTCGGCGCGGATGTCGGCCGGCACGCGCTCGAGCGCCATGACGGCGACGGCGCCGGCGTCCTCGGCGATCTTCGCCTGCTCGGCGTTGACGACGTCCATGATGACGCCGCCCTTGAGCATCTCGGCCATGCCCCGCTTCACGCGGGCCGTGCCGACCTCACCGGGGGTGTTCGCAGTCTGGTTGTTCTCCACGCGGCCATCCTACGGCTGGGCCGGTGCGCCCAGACCCGCCGGCATGAGGTCGTCCAGCTCGACCGTCTGCGGCACCGGCGCGCGCCCTGCCAGGTGCAGGAGCCGCACCAGCCAGTGCCGACGCGCCCGCTGCGCCTGCGCGACGGCCTCGTTGTGGAACCGCCGCGCGAGCTGCGCGCGGTACCAGCCGGCGCCCAGGTTGGCGACGAGCGAGTCCCCAGGCGGCGTGGTCCGGAGCGCCTCCACCACCTCGGCGTCGTCGAACGCCGACCGGAGCGTCGCCGAGAGGGCGCTCTCCACCCGCTCGCGCTGGACGCCGAGGCCGTCCATCTCGAGCGCCTGCTCGGGCTCGGTCACCGGACCGGCGTCGTCGACGACGGCGTACGCGGCGTCCGCCACGAGCACGCTCGACGCCGGGTCCAGCAGGCCCGACGTCGCCAGGTCGGCCGCGGCGCTCGCGCGCCGCACGAGCTGCGCGTCGAGCGCGATGCGCGACGCCGCCACCTTGCGGTGCAGGCGGTCCAGGCGCGAGGCCCAGACCCACGACACCCAGACCAGCACCGCGACGGCCGCCAGGACGACGAGGGCGATCTCCGACCAGCTCACCGGTCACCCCCCTCGCCCAGCAGGCGCAGCGCCCGCGGCGGGCGCCACGCGGCGTCGGGCCGCACGGGGATCGCCTCCCCCGCGGCCACGGCCATCTCGTAGACCGCCTCGACCCGGTCCGTGACGGTCGACCAGTCGAAGTGCCGCACCCACGTGGCCGCGTGCGCCCGCCGGGCTTCCGTCGCCGCCCGGTCGTCGATCGCGTCGTTGACGACGCGCGCGAGGTCTGCCGGGTCCTCGTTGCGGAACAGCGCGCCCGCGGCGCCGTCGTCGAGCACGCGGCGGAACGCACCGAGGTCGCTCGCGACGACGCCCGCTCCCGCGCTCATCGCCTCGACGAGCACGATGCCGAAGCTCTCGCCGCCGGTCTGCGGCGCGATGTACACGTCGACCGAGCTGAGCAGCGTGGCCTTGTCCTCGTCGCTGATGCCGCCCAGGAACGTGACCGCCGCGGCGTGCTCGCCGAGCGACTCGATCGCCTCGTCGCGCCCGGCGTCGCCGCGACCGGCGACGAGGAACCGCGCTCCCGGGTACCGCGCGAGCACCTGCGGGACGGCTGCGGCGAGCACCTGCAGGCCCTTGCGCGGCTCGTCGAGGCGGCCGAGGAACGCGATGGTCGGCGCGTCGGTCGTGCCCTGCCACTCCGCCGACGGCGTGGCCGCGGCAAACGTGTCGACGTACACCCCGTTGGGGATGACGACGGCGTCGCCACCCACGTGGTCCACGAGCATGCGCCGCGCGTCCTCCGAGACTGCGATGCGCGCAGCGATCTTCTCGAGGCTCTGGCGCAGCAGCGGGTAGGCCACCTGCAGCGCGCGCGAGCGGACCTGGGCCGTGTGGAACGTCGAGACGACGGGACCCTCGGCGATCCACAGCGCCAGCATCGACAGGCTCGGCGTCATGGGCTCGTGCAGGTGCAGCACGTCGAACCCACCCGCGTCGACCCAGCGCCGCACGCGCGCGGCGGCCCGCGGGCCGAAGGCAAGCCGCGCGACCGACCCGTTGTAGCGCACGGCCACGGCCTTGCCCGCGGGCACGACGACGTCGGGCACGGGCGTGTCGTCGCCGGCCGGCGCCAGCACGGACACCTCGTGGCCGCGGTCCTGGAGGGCCTGCGCCAGGTCGCGGACGTGGAACTGGACGCCTCCGGGCGCGTCGAAGCTGTAGGGGCACACGATGCCCACGCGCAGCGGCCGGGTCACTCCGGTGCCCCCGCGGCGTCGTGAGCCGGGAGCTCGCCTGCCTCGGCGCGCGTCTTGGCGTAGCGGTCGGGGTCGAGGTCCTCGACGAAGACCTTCTGCAGCATGTGCCAGTCCTCCGTGCTCTCGCGCAGGGTGACGGCGATGGTGTCGACCCAGGCCTGGGTCATCGCGGCGACCTGCGCGCGACGCCGGTCCGGGCCCGAGAGGTCGGGGTCGCCGTCGGGCACCGGGACGGGCGGGTGGAAGGTGAGGGCGATGCCCCACGCGGTGCCGGCGGCGCGACGGCGGGCGCCGCTCAGCCGCTCGTACGTGACCGTCGTCGGGACCAGGTCGATGCCGGCGGCGAGCGCCAGCGCCGCCGGTCCGGCCGCGACGCGCGCCGGGTGCCCGGCGAGGTCGACCTCGACGCCCGTCGCGGTGAGGTCGCGGTCGGCGAGCAGCGGCAGGAGGCGGCGGCCGGCGCGGGCGCCGCGCACGAGCTGGCGGAAGACGTCCGCGTCGCCCAGGCCGAGGGCCTCGATGCCGATGGACCTCCGGAAGTCGAGGAACGCGTCGAAGAGCGCCTCGGGCTTGAGCTTCTCGGCCACGGTGAGCACGGGGGCCACGTGGATGGTGGACCAGGCGCCGGCGAGGTCCCAGTTGCCCAGGTGCCCGAGCGCGAGCGCGGCGGCGGCGCCGTCCTCGACGACGGCGCGGACGTTCTCGGGGTAGACCACGCGCACGCGGGCGTTCACCTGCGCGGGCGTGGCGGCCTGCAGGGTGAACGCCTCGCGGAAGTAGCGCATGTACGAGCGCATGCCTGCGCGCGACAGCCGGCGGAGGGCGCGTGCGTCGAGCTCGGGGCGCACCCGCGCGTAGTTGGCCTCCATGCGCCGCACGCCCGCGCCGCGGCGCAGCCAGGCGACGTCGGCCACGAGCGTGAATGCGGCACGGAGGACGGTCTCGGGGATCCGGGGCGCGTTGCGCCACGCGAACGTGTAGGCAGCGGCGATGTCAACCACGGGCGGTCTTCCGGCCGGGCGCGAGCTGGCGGTGGACGGCGGCGATCCGCTGCACAACCGTGACGAGGCTCGCGACCGCGAGCAGCGTGAGCACGACGACGAGCACGACCACGGGCAGCCCGAGCTGGACGAACCCGGTCGGGACCAGCGCGATCACCAGGCGGTCGGTGCGCTCGGCGATTCCCACGTGCGCGTCGGCGCCCACCGACTCGGCCCGGGCGCGGGCGTACGGCACGACGCCACCGAGCACCAGGCACGCGAGCGCGGCCGCCGTCCCCCAGCGCTGGTGGGCGACGTCGGGGTGCAGCACGAACCACAGCGTGATGCCGGCGAACACGGCGCCGTCGGAGATGCGGTCGAGCGTCGAGTCGAGGAACGCGCCCCACGGGCCCGAGGTGCCGGACAGGCGGGCGAGCACGCCGTCGAGCGAGTCGAACAGCGCGAACACGCCGATGAGCAGCGCACCCAGGAACAGGTGGCCGGTCGGGAGCAGGCCCAGGGCCAGACCGGTCACGACGACGGTGCCGGCGATCGTCACGGCGTCGGGCGACACGCCCAGCCGCATGAGGCCCTTGGCCATCGGCGTGAAGAACGCCTGCATGGCGGAGCGAAGGCGGGAGAACATCAGGAAGGCTCCTCGCGGGGGTCTTCGGACGTGGTCGGGGCGGGCCACGCGGCGGCCAGCCGCGCGCGGGCGTCTGCGAGCAGCTCGGGCACGGCCTTGGTGCGGGCCACCACCGGCAGGAAGTTGGAGTCGCCCTGCCAGCGGGGCACGACGTGCTGGTGAAGGTGCGCAGCGATGCCCGCGCCGGCGACGTCGCCCTGGTTCATGCCCAGGTTGTAGCCGCCGGGACGGTAGACCTGCTCCAGGACCCGGATCGCCGTCTGCGTCAGCTGCGCGAGCTCGACCGTCTCGGCGTCGGTCAGGTCCACGTACGCCGACACGTGCCGGTACGGCACCAGCATGAGGTGCCCGGGGTTGTACGGGTACAGGTTGAGGATCGCGTAGCAGGTCGTGCCGCGGGCGACGACGAGCTTGCGCTCGTCGTCCTCGGGGGCGATCGCGCAGAAGGGGCACGCCGACGGCGAGGCGTCCTTCGGCTTGTCCTGCCCGCCGATGTAGACCATCCGGTGCGGGGTCCACAGGCGCTGCAGGTCGTCGTTCGGCGGGGGGAACGCCGCGGCCGGCTCGACCGTGGCGTCCCCCTGCCCGGGCGGGGTAGGTGTCACACCTGGACCCTGTCACGCACGGCGGCGACGATGCGCTCGATCGCGTCCGCGATCGGCACGCCGTTCTCCTGGTGCTCGTCGCGGAAGCGGAAGCTGACCGCCCCCTTCTCGACGTCCTCGCCGCCGGCGATGAGCACGAAGGGCACCTTCTCCTTGGCGGCGTTGCGGATCTTCTTGCCGAACCGGTCGTCCGAGAGGTCGACCTCGGCGCGGATGCCGCGGGCGACCAGCTGCGCGACGACGTCCTTGAGGTAGTCGTCGAACGCCTCGGCGACCGGGACGGCCAGCACCTGGACGGGCGCGAGCCACGCGGGGAACTGCCCGGCGTAGTGCTCGATGAGCACGCCCATGAACCGCTCGATCGAGCCGAACTTGGCCGAGTGGATCATGACCGGCTGCTGCTTGGAACCGTCGGGCGCGGTGTACTCCAGGCCGAACCCCTTCGGCTGGCTGAAGTCGTACTGGACGGTACCCATCTGCCAGGTGCGGCCGATGGCGTCCTTGGCCTGGACGGAGATCTTGGGCCCGTAGAACGCGGCGCCGCCCGGGTCGGCGACCAGGTCGAGGCCGGACTCGAGCGCGACCTGCTCCAGCACCGCGGTGGCCTTGACCCACTCCTCCTCGGAGCCGACGAACTTGTCCGTCTTCTTGTCGTCCCGCGTCGACAGCTCCAGGTAGAAGTCGTCGAGGCCGAAGTCCTTGAGAACCGAGAGGACGAAGTTCAGCAGGTGCTTCACCTCGCCGGGCGCCTGCTCCTCGGTGACGTAGGAGTGCGAGTCGTCCTGGGTCAGGCCACGCACGCGGGTCAGGCCCTGGACCACGCCCGACTTCTCGTACCGGTACACCGAGCCGAACTCGAACAGGCGGATCGGCAGCTCGCGGTAGGAACGGCCGCGGCTGGCAAAGATCAGGTTGTGCATCGGGCAGTTCATCGCCTTGAGGCGGTAGCGCCCGTGGTCGCCGACGTCCTCGAGGTCGAGCGCCGGGAACATCGTGTCCGCGTAGTACGGCAGGTGGCCCGAGGTGTAGAAGAGCCCTTCCTTGGTGATGTGCGGGGTGCCGACGTAGGAGAAGCCCTCCTCGATGTGGCGCTGGCGGACGTAGTCCTCCATGACCCGCTTGATCACGCCGCCCTTGGGGTGGAACAGCGGCAGGCCCGAGCCGACCTCGTCGTGGAACGAGAACAGGTCCATCTCGGTACCGATGCGGCGGTGGTCGCGGCGCTCGGCCTCGGCGAGGCGCTCGAGGTAGCCCTTGAGCTCGTCCTTGTTCGGCCACGCCGTGCCGTACACGCGCTGCAGCGAGGCGTTCTCCTGGTCGCCGCGCCAGTAGGCCGCGGCGCTGCGCATGAGCTGCACGCCCTGCCCGATGAGCCTGGTGCTCGGCAGGTGCGGGCCGCGGCACAGGTCCTTCCAGACCACCGTCTCGCTCTCGCGGCCGGCGCCGCGGACGTTGTCGTAGATCGTGAGCTCGGCGCCGCCGACCTCCACGTTCTCGCCGCTGTCGCCGTCGGCCGCGCCGCCCTTGAGCCCGATGAGCTCCAGCTTGTAAGGCTCGTTCGCGAGCTCGGCGCGCGCCTCGTCCTCGGTCACCACGCGGCGGCGGAACGTCTGGCCCTCGCGGATGATGCGGGACATCGCCTTGTCGAGGGCCTTGAGGTCCTCGGGCGTGAACGGGGTCTCGACGTCGAAGTCGTAGTAGAAGCCGTCGCGCACGGGCGGGCCGATGCCGAGCTTGGCGTCGGGGTTGACCTGCTGCACCGCCTGCGCGAGCACGTGGGCCGCCGAGTGGCGCAGCACGTTCAGGCCGTCCGGCTCGTGGACCGACACGGGCTCGACCTTCGCGCCCACCGGGATCTCGCGGTCCAGGTCCCACAGCTCGCCGTCGACGCGGACGACGACGACGTCCTTGAGCTCGGCGAAGAGCTCCGCGCCCGTGGTCGGCGTCGTCGTCACGATCTGCTCCGGAACCTGCGGTGAGGTGGCGTCGGACACGGGCTGCTCCTTCGTGTTCACCGGGCGACGGACGAAGGCCGCCCGCGTGGGGGTGGTGGACTCTCGGCGCGCGGGCACTGGCAGGCCCGGCGCGCGTCGAGGGGCACCGCCCGTGGGCGGCGCCCCTCGATCGTACCGACGCCGCCGGTCCCGGCCGACGCCTTTCCACGCGACGCGCGGCAGGTCGGCATGCGGGGCCGCGAAAGAGCAGTCAAAGAACGGACGCCCGGCACGCACGGGCGCGCACACGCGGACAGACCTGGGCGCGGATGGCGACGTTCTGACCAACGGAAGGTCAAGAGATGGCAGGGTTTCTGTCAGTGCCGCAGACCTCCACGGTTGGGCACACGCCCAGCACCTGTGGTCTGGCCACCACGTCCAATCCTGAGGGGAACATCACCGTGAGCACCACCACCAAGCGTCCCGTGCGCATGTTCGGCATCATCGGCCTCGTCACCGGTCTGTTCATGATCGTCGCCGGCGGCGCCACCTGGGGCGTCGTGACCTCGCAGCTGTCTTCGCAGAACATCACCGTCACCTCGAACGCCCCGTTCCTGGCCGGCACGACGGTGAACAACCCGTTCTCGGCCTTCGCGCAGGCCGCGGGCATCGAGGCGAGCACGAACGAGATGACCGGCGGCCGCAGCTTCGCCGACCTCGACCGTGATGACCCGCTGCGCGAGGTCGCGCAGCAGGGCGCGTTCCTCCAGGCCTCGCTCTTCACCTCGGTGATCGCCTACGGCGTCGCCGCCCTGGTCATCGGCACGGGCGCCCTCGTGGCGGGCAACGGCTACGCGCTGACCCGCATCGCCGCCGGCACCTCGGTGCGCGAGGAGGAGCTCGCCACGGTCTGATCCCCAGACTGAAGCGACCACCTCGAGCGCCTCGTCCCGCACCGGGACGGGGCGCTCTTGCGCGCTGTGTCGCACGTCACATCGCGCCAGGCCTCGTTCGGTTTGCTGTGGTCTGACCACCGGTTCTAGCCTCGCGAACAGAGGTCAGACCACAGGGTCGGACCACCAGAGAGGCCGCCACCGCGGCCCATCAGAGGGGATCACCACCATGAGCACCACCGCCAAGAAGCCCGTCCGCGTCCTCGGCATCATCGGCCTCGTCGCCGGCCTCGCGATGATCGTCGTGGGCGGCGCCACCTGGGGCGTCGTGACCTCGCAGCTGAACGACCAGCGCATCACCGTCTCGGCCGACGCCCCGTTCCTGGCCGGCACCACGGTGAACAACCCGCTCTCGGCCTACGCCCAGGCGCAGATCATCGAGGAGCACACGATGAAGATCACGAGCGGCAAGACCTACGCGGAGCTCGACCGTGAGGACCCGCTGCGCACCACCGCCCAGCAGGGTGCGTTCCTCCGTGCCTCGCTCTTCACGTCGGTGATCGCCTACGGCGTCGCAGCCCTGGTCATCGGCATGGGCGTCCTCGTGGCGGGCAACGGCTACGCCCTGACCCGCATCGCGACCGGTGCGAAGGTCGATGCGAAGGTCGAGGAGAACACGCTGGCCACCGTCTGACCCGCTCTCGCCGAAGGCGCCTCGTCCCCCAGGGACGGGGCGCCTTCGCGTCGCCCGCGCCAGGATGGTGCGGTGGCTACCGCGCCGGACGATCCCGGCTACCCGCTCGGCGCCGCCTCCGCGCCCGACCTCGCCGCGCTCGCCGGGCGGCTCGTGCAGTGCCGCGCGTGCCCGCGCCTCGTCGCGTGGCGCGAGGCCGCCGCCGCCAACCCGCGGGCGGCGTTCCGCGGGCAGGTCTACTGGGCGCGGCCGGTGCCCGGGTTCGGCGACGACGCCGCCCGCATCGCCGTCGTCGGCCTCGCCCCTGCAGCGGACGGGGCGAACCGCACCGGGCGCATGTTCACCGGGGACCGCAGCGGCGACTTCCTGTTCGCGGCGCTGCACCGTGTCGGCCTCGCGAACCAGCCGACGGCGACCGGGCTCGACGACGGGCTCGAGCTCACGGGGGTGCGGCTGGTCGCGCCGGTGCGGTGCGCTCCCCCGGCCAACAAGCCCACGCCCGACGAGCGGCGGCGCTGCGGGCCGTGGCTCGCGCGCGAGCTCGAGCTGCTCGCCCCGACCGTGCGCGTGGTGCTCGCGCTGGGCGCGATCGGCTGGGACGCGGCCCTGCGCACGCTCGAGGAGCAGGGCTGGCACGTGCCGCGGCCGCGCCCGAAGTTCGCCCACGCTGCCGCGATCCCGCTCGGCCGGCCCGGCGGCGGGCAGGTGGTGCTGATGGGGAGCTTCCACCCGTCGCCGCACAACACGTTCACGGGCCGGCTCACGCCCGAGATGCTCGACGCCGTGCTGACGCGGGCGAAGGAGCTCGGTGGGCTGGTGTGACCGCCCGCCACGCTAACGTCCCCTCCATGCGCCCCGACCACCGCACCGACCCGCCTCTGCGTGGAGACGAGGTCACTACCCTGCGCGCGTTCCTCGACTACCACCGCGAGACGCTGCGCTGGAAGACGTCCGGCCTGGACGCCGCCCAGCTCGCGACGCCGCTCGCCCCGAGCACGATGACGCTCGGCGGCCTGCTCAAGCACCTCGCGCTCGTCGAGGGGAACTGGACCACCCAGGTGATGCACGGACGCCCCGCGCGGCCGCCGTTCGACTCCGCACCCTGGGACGCCGACCGCGACTGGGAGTGGCACAGCGCCGCCGCCGACTCGCCCGAAGCCCTGCGGGCCCTGTTCGACGAGGCGGTGGCGACGTCGGACCGCGCGATCGACGAGGCACTGGCGGCAGGCGGGCTGGACGCGACCTCGGCACGCGAGGACCGGCACGGCGGCGGCGCGTTCAGCCTGCGCTGGGTCCTTCTGCACCTCGTCGAGGAGTACGCACGCCACAACGGGCACGCCGACCTGCTCCGCGAGGCGCTCGACGGCGAGACCGGAGAGTGACGCAGGGGCCGTCTACTCTCCCAGCCGGCGCCGGAGCCACGCGACGCACACCTCGCCCTGCGCGCGCTGGAAGGCGCGCACGTGCGGGATGCCCGGCGGTGGCGGGCGCAGCGACGAGGCGAGGAAGTACCCGGTCAGCGCCGCGAGGAACACGGTGACGGCGCCCTGGTCGGTGCCCGGCCGCAGCGGGTGCGCGGCGAGCACGTCCTCGGGCTCCGGTCCGCCCTCGAGCCGGACGGCCGGCAGCATGCCGACGACGTCGACGAAGGCCGCTCCGCGCGCCGCGTTGGGCCAGTCGACGGCCACCGCGGTGAGCCCGTCGGGGCCCTGCTCCACCAGCGCGTTGTCGCCGCGCAGGTCGCCGTGCACGAGGCTGCCGCCGCGGACCGCCTCGCCGGCGGTCGCTGCGAGGGCCCCGAGGCGCTCGACGTTGGTCGCGACCCACGGGTCATAGGTGTCGAGACCCGGGTGCTCCCCCGCGGCGAGCTCGTCCCAGTGGCCGGTCGGCAGCTCGTCGGCCGCCTCGGGCAGCGCGCCCGGCTCGATCTCGTGGTCGGAGATGCGCCCGGCCAGCCCGACGACGGCGGCGAGCTCGTCGGCGCGCCACGGCTGCCGCGGCGGGCGGCCGGTGCCGGCGTCGAACGCGAGCACCTCCCACGCGTCCCCGGGCGCGGCGTCGAGGGTCGCGGCCCAGCGGAACCTTGGGGTCGGCACGCTGCGCGGCAGCGCGACGACCCGGCGCGCCTCTTCGCGGTACAGCCACTGGGTGAACTCGTTGCTCGAGTCGGCCGCCTTGACGAAGACGCGTTCGCCCGCCGACGTCTCGAGGACCGAGGCCAGGCCGTGCGAGTACCCGCCGTCGTTCGACGCCCACCGTTCGACGCGAGCGCCGAGGCGCTCCTCGACGGCGACGCGCACCGCGAGGGGCAGCTCGGGCCAGGTGGGACGCCGGCGGGCCGGCGGGGAGGTCGGCACGAGCTTCAGGCCGGCTGAGGAGCCAGCGACTCGACCAGCGTGAGGAACTCTGCGTCCCCGGCCAGCTGCGGGCTCAGCGCGCCCACGACGGCGGTCACGTCGCCCCCCTGCAGGGCCACCCACGCGGCGATCGGCAGCGCGCACGCCGCGGCCGAGCGGCCTGCGGCGCGCTCGGCGAGCGCCACCGGCACGATCCGGATCGGCAGCTTCTGGTCGGTGTCGAGCAGGATCTGCGCGAGCTGGTGCTCGATCCGGGCGTTCTCGAACCGCTCGACGAGCGCGGCCCGGTAGGCGGGCAGGTCCAGCCCCTCGGCGGGCAGGTGCGCGACGGCCTCGTCCCACAGGCTCTCGACGGCGGCGCGCAGCACCGGGTCGGCGATCGCCTGGGCCACGGTGGCGTGGCCGCGGGCCGGGCCCAGCAGCGCCAGGAGCGTGTGCGACCCGTTGAGCAGCCAGAGCTTGCGGCGCTCGAACGGCTCGACGTCCTCGACGAACCGCGCGCCGGCCGTCTCCCACGCGGGGCGCCCGGCCGGGAAGTCGCCGCTGAGCACCCAGTCGGTGAACGGCTCGGTGACGACGACGGCGGCGTCGTCGTAGCCCGCGCGCTCGCGCACCGTGGCGCGGTCGGCGTCGGTGGTGCGGGGGGTGATGCGGTCCACGGACGTCGAGACGAACGAGACGTGCTCGAGCATCCACCCGGTGAGCTCGGGCGACACCGCGTCCGCGAGCGCCAGCACGGCCGCGCGGACCATCGGTCCGTTGGACGGCAGGTTGTCGCACGGCACGATCGCGAGCGGCGAGCCGCCGGCGCGCCGGCGAGCCTCGAGGCCGACCACGAGGCGGCCGAGCGTCGTGGTGACGCCCGGCGTCGACGCCGCGAGGTCGCCCGCGGGCAGCGCCCCGAGCAGCGCGACGTCGGCCGCGACAGCCGGGTCGCCGGTGTCGGGAAGGCCGTCGGGTGCGAGGCGGTAGCCCTTCTCGGTGATCGTCATCGTGACGATCGCCGTCGTCGGGGCGGCGAGCAGGGCGACCAGCCGGTCGAGGCGCGCACCGTCCCAGGCCTCGGCGATGCTGCCGACCACGTCCAGCTCGTCGCCGGCCGCGCCGCGCACGACGAGGGTGAACAGCCCGTCCTGCGGCGCGAGCTCCTCGGCGGCGGTGGCGCTGCGCCCGGTGAACGCGGCAATGCCCCACTCCGCGGCGTCGGCGGCGTGGCCCGTGTACCAGGCCTGGTGCGCGCGGTGGAACGCGCCCAGCCCGAGGTGGACGATGCGCACCGGGACCGCCGGGCTGGGGTGCGTCGAGCGGGAGAGCGCGGGGGCGGTGCTGTTCACGGCCCGAAGGGTATCCCCCACCGCGGGGCGGCCGGCACGCCTCAGGTCCGCGGCTCGAGCACCACCACGGGCCGCGGCCGCTCGCGCCGGCGGCTGAACGCGTCGACGTCGCCCCACCCGGGGTACTGGCCGAACAGCGACCACAGCCGCGCGCGCTCGTCGCCCGTCGCCTCGTGGGCCCGTACGGGCCGCTTCTCGCCCTTGAGGTCGACGACGACGTCCGGCGTCGCGCGCAGGTTGTACCACCAGGCGGGGTCGGCCTCGCCCCAGCCGTTCATCGCGAGCGTGACGATGTCGGGGCCGTCCTCGAAGTAGTCCACGATCACGGCACGCTCGGCGCCCGACCGGCGCCCGACGGTGTGGACGCACATCATCCCGGAGTGCCGACCGTGCTCGGGTGTCCGCAGCCCCAGCCGGCCGCGCGAGATCCGGTACAGCAAACGGTGGGCGCGCCAGGTGGTGGTGATGAACCATCGCGGCGGCAGCCGCGGATCTTCTTCGGAAACGTCGGCTCCGGCGTCCATGGGCCCGCGTCCTTCCCGTGCTGTCCGGCGGCCGGGAGCACGGCACGGCGCCCGGTGTCACGGCCTACTGTGTGGCCCGCACCCCTCCAACGAAGGAGCACGCATGCTGAACGTCGCCGTCGTCGGCACCGGGAGCATCTCGGTGGCCCATCTCGCCGGCTATCTCATGTTCCCCGATCGCTGCCGCGTCGTCGCGCTGTGCGACGACGTCCCGGAGCGTGCGTCCGCGAAGCGCGAGCAGCTCGGCCTCGCTGATGCCGACGTCGTCAGCTTCGACGAGCTGCTCGCGCGGGGCGACGTCGACCTGGTGAGCGTCTGCACGCCCCCGTCGACCCATGCGAGCCTCACGGTCGACCTGCTGCGCGCGGGGAAGGACGTCGTCGTCGAGAAGCCGATGGCGCCGTCGCTCGCCGAGTGCGACGCGATGCTCGAGGCCGAGCGCGCGAGCGGGCGGATGCTCTCCGTCGTCGCGCAGAACCGGTTCCGGGACGACCTGGCGGTGCTCAAGGAGACCATCGACTCGGGCCTGCTCGGCCCGGTCGCGCACGTGCGCGTCGACTCAGCGTGGTGGCGAGGACTCCCCTACTACGACCTGGCCTGGCGCGGCACGTGGGAGTCCGAGGGCGGTGGTCCCACGCTCAACCACGCGATCCACCACATCGACCTGCTGCTCTGGATGCTCGGCATGCCGAACTCGGTCAGCGCGGTCATGACGAACGCATGGCACGACAACTCGGAGGTGGAGGACGTCTCGGTCGCGCTCCTGGAGTACGAGCGGACGATCGCGTCGCTCACCGCGTCGGTGGTGCACCACGGCGAGGAGCAGGCGTTCGTGGTCCAGGGCCGCGACGCGTCGGTGGCCCAGCCGTGGGCGGTCCGCGCGGAGTCCGCGCAGCCGAACGGCTTCCCCGCGGCGGGCGGCGACGTCTCGCTCGTCGAGCGCATCCAGGCGCTGGCAGCGGGCCACGAGGCGCTCGAGCACGAGGGTCACCCCGGCCAGCTTCGCGACGTCCTGACCGCGCTCGAGACCGGGAGGCGACCCGCGGTCGACGGCGAGGACGGGCGCCGGACCGTCGAGGTCGTGACGGCGATCTACCAGGCGGCGATCGAGCGCCGCACCGTCGACCTGCCGATCCCCGCGGACAGCCCCTGGTACTCGGGCGAGGCCCTCCTGGCCCGCGCGCCGCGCTACTTCACCAAGGCACGATCGGTCGTGGAGCTCGAGGGGTCGATCACCCTCGGCGGCTCGCCCGACCCGACGGCCTGAGAGAGGAACTCCCACCCATGAGCAAGGCCGACGGGTCCACCTACGCCCCCGACCCGATGCCCGCCCCCGTCGTCGGCCCCGGCGACCTCACCTTCGCCGCGATCGGGCTCGACCACGGCCACATCTACGGCCAGACGGACGGCCTGCTCGGCGCGGGCGCCACGCTGCGCTGGGTCTACGACCCCGACCCGCGCAAGGCCGAGGCGTTCGCGGCGCGGTTCCCGCAGGCAAAGGTCGCCCGCAGCGAGGCCGAGGTGCTCGACGACCCGGACGTCCAGCTCGTCGCCGGCGCCGCCGTCACCTCCGAGCGGTGCGCGCTGGGCCTGCGCGTCATGGACGCCGGCAAGGACTACTTCACCGACAAGGCGCCGCTGACGACGCTCGAGCAGCTCGCCGCCGCGAAGGAGGCCGTGGCCAGGACGGGGCGCAAGTACGCCGTCTACTACTCGGAGCGCCTGCACGTGGAGACCGCGGTGTTCGCGTCGCAGCTCGTCGAGCAGGGCGCGATCGGCAGGGTCGTCCAGGTCATCGGCACCGGCCCGCACCGCCTCATGGCCGGCAACCGCCCCGGATGGTTCTTCAAGAAGGAGAAGTACGGCGGCATCCTGTGCGACATCGGCTCGCACCAGATCGAGCAGATCCTGCACTACACGGGCGCGTCCGACGGCGAGGTCGTCCGCAGCCAGGTCGCGAACTACGCCCACCTGGAGCACCCCGGCCTCGACGACTTCGGCGATGCCATGCTCGTCATGGACAACGGCGCGACCGGCTACTTCCGCTGCGACTGGTTCACCCCGGACGGGCTGCAGACGTGGGGCGACGGGCGGTCCTTCATCCTCGGCACCGAGGGGTTCATCGAGCAGCGCAAGTACATGCAGCTCGGCGACCAGGCCGCGGGCCCCGCGCACCTCTACCTCGCGAACGGCTCCGAAGAGACCCACTTCAACGTCTTCGGGAAGGTGGGCTACCCGTACTTCGGGCAGCTCGTGCTCGACTGCCTGGAGCGCACCGAGAACGCCATGACGCAGGAGCACGCGTTCAAGGCGGCCGAGCTGGCGGTCAAGGCGCAGCTGCAGGCGGTGGACCTCGTCGCGCGCAGCTGAGCAGAGCCGACCGGGATGAAGTTGGCCCTTCAACCATCGCATCTCGCCCTCTCCGGGCACGTGGTCCGGCCTCGCACATGCTGGACGTCCTCCTGGGCGGCAGGATGGCCGGGGGGAATGGCCGCGACGACGGGAGGGGCGCGCATGGCTGCACCATGGGCTCAGACGGCAACCGAGGTTCTCGACGGGCTGGACGGCAGGCCGGAGGGACTCACGACGGCCGAGGCCGAGGCACGGCTGGCGGTGGAGGGACCGAACAGGCTCCCGGTCCAGCCGCGCGACCCGTGGTGGAAGAAGCTCGCCGGGCACCTCAACGACGTCCTGATCTTCCTGCTGCTGATCGCGGCACTGATCAAGGCCGCCATCGCGATCTACACCGGCGACGTCACGAACTGGGTCGACGTCTCCGTCATCGCGGCCGTCGCCATCATCAACGTGGCCATCGGCATGATCCAGGAGGGCCGCGCCGAGAAGGCGCTCGACGCCATCAAGGGCATGCTGTCCAGCCGCGCCCACGCCCTGCGTGACGGCTCGGTCAGCGACGTCGACGCCGAGACCCTGGTGCCCGGTGACGTCATCAAGGTCCGGCCCGGCGACCGCATCCCCGCCGACGCACGCCTGCTGGAGGCCAGCAACCTCCAGGTCGAGGAGGCCGCCCTGACCGGCGAGTCCGTCGCCTCGGTCAAGACGGTGGACGCCGTCGGCGAGAACGCCAACGTCGGCGACCGGACCTCCATGCTCTTCTCGTCCACGCTGGTGGTCGCCGGGACGGGCACCGCCCTCGTCACCGGCACCGGCAGCAACACCGAGATCGGTCGCATCCAGACGATGATCTCCGAGGCCGACGAGCTGGACACGCCCCTGACGAAGACCATGGCCGTCTTCGGCAAGCGGCTCGCCGTCCTCATCCTCGCCATGGCCGCCGTCATGGTGGTCATCGGCCTCCTCCGGGGCATCACCGGGCCGGAGCTCGTCTCGGCCACCATCGGCTTCGCCGTCGCCGCGATCCCCGAGGGGCTCCCGGCGCTCGTGACCATCACCCTCGCGCTCGGCGTCCAGGCGATGGCGCGGCGCAACGCGATCAGCCGCCAGATGGCCTCCGTCGAGGCGCTCGGTTCGGTATCCACCATCTGCTCGGACAAGACCGGCACGCTCACGCAGAACGAGATGACCGTGCGGCACGTGTCCACGCGCAGCGGGCAGTACGACGTCGAGGGCACCGGGTACGCGCCCGTGGGCCGGGTCGTCGCTCCCGGCGGCACGACGTCGGCCACCGCGTCGTCGGCCGACCTCACCTCGTTGGCCGAGGTGATGCTGCTGTGCAACGACGCCCATCTCGAGCAGGACGGCGACCGCTGGAAGCTCATCGGCGAACCGACCGAGGGCGCCGTCCTGGTGCTCGGCCGCAAGGCCGGCATCACCGGTGACGGCTGGGACCGCCTCGCGGAGATCCCCTTCGACTCGGCGACCAAGTACATGGCGACGCTGACGCAGGCCCCGGACGGGTCGCGGCACGTCCTGGTCAAGGGCGCGCTGGACTCGGTGCGCGCCCGCTGCACCACCCAGCTCGGCCCCGACGGCGTGCCCGAGCCCTTCGACGCCGCCTTCTGGGAGGCGCAGATGACGGCCCTCGCCGACGAGGGCCTGCGCGTCCTCGCGGCCGCACGCCTGGAGATGCCCGCCTCGGTCGGCGAGCTCCCCGAGGACGGCCCGCGCGGGCTGACGATGGTGGGGCTCACCGGCATCGTCGACCCGCCGCGCCCCGAGGCCATCGCCGCCATCGCCGAGGCCCGCACCGCCGGCATCGCGGTCGCGATGATCACCGGCGACCACGTCGGCACCGCCAAGGCCATCGCCAGGGAGATGGGCATCGTCGACTCCGACGACGCCCGGACCCTGACGGGCGCTGAGCTGCAGGCGATGTCGGACGTCGACCTCGCCGAGGTCGTCCAGTCCGTCCACGTCTTCGCCCGCACCAGCCCCGAGCACAAGATCCGCATCGTGCGCGCCCTGCAGAAGCACGGCGAGGTCGTGGCGATGACCGGGGACGGCGTCAACGATGCCCCCGCGCTCACGCAGGCGGACGTCGGCGTGGCCATGGGGATCAAGGGGACGGAGGCGACGAAGGAGGCCGCCGACATCGTGCTCGCGGACGACAACTTCGCGACCATCGAGCGTGCGGTGGCCGAGGGGCGGCGCATCTACGACAACATCCGCAAGGCCGTGCTGTTCATGCTGCCCACCAACGGCGCGCAGTCGCTCGGCCTGCTGTTCGCGGTGCTGCTCGGGTGGACGGTCCTGCCGCTGCTGCCCGTGCAGGTGCTGTGGATCAACATGGTCACGTCCGTGACCCTCGCGCTGCCGCTGGCGACCGAGCCCGCCGAGCCGGACGTGATGCGCCGGAAACCGCGCGACCCCAAGGCGCCGCTCATCACCCCGGACTTCCTGCGGCGCATCTTGTTCGTGTCCGTGCTGGTCGGCGGGGCCTCGCTGCTGGTGTTCGCGGCCGAGTTCTACGGGTTCCTCGGGTTCGGCGGGCACGGCGACGGCACGCTCGCCCAGTCGGCCGGCCTGACGATGCTGACGCTCGGCCAGGTGGCCTACCTGTTCAACTGCCGCTTCATGCACCGCTCGTCGCTGACCGTCAGCGTGCTCCGGGGGAACAAGGCGATCCTGTGGGCCGTCCTGGCGCTCGTAGCGCTCCACCTCTTCTTCCTCTACACGCCCTTCATGCAGACGCTCTTCCGCGTGACCGGGATCGGGCTGCGCGAGTGGCTGATCTGCATCGTCCTGGCCGCCGTCATCTTCCTGGTGGTCGAGGCCGTCAAGGCGTTCGGGCGGCGCAACGAGCCGAAGACCGCGCGTCGCGAGGGCTGACGTCACGTTTCGCGTCCCTCCCCGGTCGAAGGGATGAAGGCGGCGGGCACCAGGCCCGCCGCCCCCACAGGAGGTACGCCATGAAGGTCGTCGTCATCGGTGGCACGGGGCTCATCGGGTCCCAGGTCGTCGCGGGTCTGCGTGAGCAGGGCCACGAGGCCGTCCCCGCCAGCCCCAACACGGGCGTCAACACGCTCACCGGCGAGGGGCTGGCCGACGCGCTCGCCGGCGCCGACGTCGTCGTCGACGTGTCGAACTCGCCGTCCTTCGCGGACGCCGACGTGCTGGCCTTCTTCACCACCTCGACGGGCAACCTCCTGGCCGCCGAGCAGGCCGCCGGCGTGGGCCACCACGTCGCGCTGTCGATCGTGGGCTCCGAGCGCGCGCCCGAGAGCGGGTACCTGCGCGCGAAGATCGCGCAGGAGGAGGTCATCAAGGCCTCGCCGGTGCCGTGGACGATCGTCCGCGCCACGCAGTTCTTCGAGTTCATCGCCGCGATCGCCGACTCGGCAACGCAGGGCGACGTCGTCACGCTGCCGACCGGCGCGTTCCAGCCGATCGCCTCGCGCGACGTCGCCGCCGCCGTGACGGCTGCCGCCGTCGCCCCGGCGACCAACGCCACCGAGGAGGTCGCGGGCCCGCAGCGGTGGGCGATGGACGAGCTGGTGCGCGAGGTGCTCGCCGCCAAGGGCGACCCGCGCACCGTCGTCGGCGACCCGGAGGCGCGGTACTTCGGCACCCCGCTCGACGAGACGACGATCGTTCCCGTGGACGACACGGCGACGCTGGGCGAGACGACGCTCGAGGCCTGGTCTGCGGCCCAGGCCGTCGCCGGCCGCTGACCACGGGGTGACGCTGGCGCGCGAGGTGGGCGTAGGCCAGGATGCGGGCATGGCCAACCTTGGACCGCTCGCCTCCGCCCACCTCGCGGCCGCCCACGCCTCCGTCCACGGCAAGTCCGCGGAGCTCCTCGTGCACGACGGCAACCTGCGGCAGAGCGTCGTCGCGCTCGTCGCGGGCACCGCCCTGAACGAGCACTCCTCGCCGCCGGCCGGCACGCTGCAGGTGCTGCAGGGGCGGATCCGGGTCACCGAGGGCGAGGCCGCGACCGAGCTCGCGACGGGTGACCTGTGGCCGCTGACGCACGCGCGGCACGCGGTCGTCGCGGACGAGGACTCGGTGTTCCTGCTGACCGCCGTGACCGGGGTGGACCGGGTGGGCTAGAGGCTGGCCACGCCGGCGTCGACGAGCGTCACCTCGGTGGCGCCGGCCCACCGGCGGGTGCGTCCGCCGGCGTCCACGAGCAGGCCCGAGCGGGTCCCGGCCCTGCGCACCCACGCCAGGTCGTCCGCACCGGAGACGACGGCCGTCGTGGCCCACAGGTCGGCGCGCGCGAGCGTGTCGGCGACGACGGTCGCGGAGACGACGCCCACGGCGGGCTCCCCCGAGCGCGGGTCGACGATGTGCGCCCCGCGCTCGGCGCTGCCCGACGTCGCGACGGCGCCGTCGGCGAGCGTGATCGTGGCGAGCACCGCGCCGCGCACCTGCGGGTCCGCGATGCCGACGTTCCAGGTCCAGCCGGAGTGCGGCAGCGCCCGCAGCCGCAGGTCGCCGCCCACACCGACGCCGACGGCGACGACGCCGTCGAGCTCGAGCAGCTCGGCGAGGTGCACGTCCATGGCGCGGTCGACGGCCCACCCCTTGACGTACCCGGTCGGGTCGAACCAGCCGCGCCACCAGGCGGAGAACTTGCCGCCCGTGGCCGCGAGCGCCGCGCGGCACTCCTGCTCGACCTCGCGCACGTCGGGGTGGGCGTCGTCGAGGCTCAGCTCGCCGCGCGCGATCCTCCGGATCTCCGACTCCTCGCAGAACGGGGTGAAGCGCCAGTCGGCCTCGTGCAGGCCGGCGAGCGCGCGCTCGATCGCGTCGTCGACCTCGAGGCCGAGGAGCGGCGGGGCGTCGTCGCGGACGACGACGTGGACGCTGACGCGGGTGCCCATCGCCTCGTCGACGCGCACCGTGCGGTGCAGACCCTCGCGGTTCATCGTCCCGCCGCCTGGTCGATCGCGTCCTGGAGCGAGCCGAGGTACCCGTTGCTCGTGAAGGTCGCGCCCGAGACGAAGTCGAGCTGGGCACTTGTCGCCCCGACCGACTCCTGCTGCAGGACGGGGATGGCGTACGCGTTGATCATCTCGTCGCGGCGAGACTCGGTGGGGTAGGTGACGGCGTTGGCGGCGGTGATCTGCCCGCCCTGCACGGTGATCCGCACCTGGACCGGGCCGTAGGGGGTGTCGGCGGAGGCGCCGGTATAGGTGCCGTCCTGGAGGCCCGACGACGCCGAACCCGCGGACCCCTGCGGCGTCGTGCCGGCCTGCGGCTGCGTGGGGGCCGACGTCGCCGTGCTCCCGTTCGCCGACGGCAGTCCCGGGGCCACGGACTGCGTCGACGTCTTGTAGCTGAACAGCAGCACGACGCCGCCCACGGTGGCGAGCAGCCACGTCACGATCTTCTTCATGGCGGCCTCCTCAGATCGTGAACGACTCGTAGTGGATCCGTGCTGCGGGCACATGGAGGGCGGCGAGGTCGGCGCGCACCGCCTCCATCCAGGGCGGGGGCCCGCACAGGTAGATGTCGTGGCCGCGCACCGGCTTGCCGGCCATGTCGAGCAGGATGTCGCGCCCCGACCATGTCTCGAACGCGGTCGGCAGCCATGACGGTCCGACGGCGGTGCGCGGGCCGTCGAGGCGGAACCAGCGCAGGCCGCGCGTCCGGACGAGCTCGGTGATCGGGCCCGTCAGGAGGGCGTCGTCGGGGTGGTGGTCGCGCGTCACGAGGGTGGCCTCGCCCCACCCCCACGCCTCGGCCTGCAGCAGCGCGACCAGGGGCGCGACGCCGGCGCCGGCGCCCAGCATGAGCAGCCGCCCTCCGGTGCGCGCGTTGCCGGTCATCGCTCCGTAGGGGCCCTCGACGAGCACGCGCGTGCCGGGTCGCAGCTGGGCCAGGCGGGTGGTTCCGTCGCCGACGAGGCGGACGGCTAGGGCGAACCGGTCGCCGCCGGGCGCGACCGCCAGCGAGAACGGGTGGCCGCGCGTCCAGCCCGGCCCGTCGAGGAACCGGAACACGAAGTGCTGCCCGGCCAGGGCCCGCAGGCGATCGAGCCCGCGTCCCTCGAGCAGCACGGCGACGCCGCGAGCGCCGTCGGGCTCGACGGCCGCCACGCGCAACCCGTGGCGGGCGGACAGCACGGCGGGCACGACGAGGCGAAACACGATGACGCACCCGAGCGCCACGCTCCACAGCGTCCACCAGTAGACGGTCATCGCGGTCGAGACCAGGAAGTCGGCGCCGCTCCAGAGCTGGTGCGGGATCGCGAGCCCGATGCCGAGGTAGGCGTACAGGTGCAGCAGGTGCCACGACTCGTACCGCAGCCGGCGGCGGGTCGCACGGATCGACAGCACGACGACGGCGATCAGCAGGGTCAGACCCGCGGTCGCCAGCAACATGCCCGGGTAGGTGACGATGAAGGTCCACAGCTGGGGCAGCACCCCGACACCGGCCGTCGTGGCGTATCCGAGCGTCACGAGCGTGACGTGGGTGAGCATCAGCCAGAACGACCAGAACCCGGTGAGGCGGTGCGCCCGGGTGAGGGCGTCGCGGCCGAACCCTCGCTCGAACACCGGCACGCGCGCCATCAGCAGCACCTGGTACAGCAGGAGGTTGGCCGCGACGAGCCCGGCGATCCGCCCGAGGGACTCGAGGGCGGCGGGGCCGCTCGAGAAGAGCGTCTGCAGCTCGCCCCCGTGCAGCCACGCGGCCGCGACGATGATGCTCGTGCCCCAGACGACGGTCGTCGCCCCGGCGTGCCACCCTGCGGTGCCGCCTGGCCGGGGCGCGGCGGGTCGCCTAGTCGCGCGGCCCGCCGTGGTCGAGGTCATGGGGACATCGTCGCGCCCTGACCTCTGAGAATCCGCCAAGAAGGGCAGATTCCGTTCGAACTCCTACATATCTCTCAGGTTTGCCCCAGGCCGGAAGCCGGCAGCATGCCGTCCACATCATGGAATCAATTGGCTCACAGAGTGGACAGAGGGTACGCCAGTGCCATGAAGCCGCGAGCCACGACGCCCACCACCCCACCGATGGCCTGGCGGATGCTCGCGCTCGGCGTGGCCGCCCAGGCCGGCGGATCGTTCCTCGTCTCGACGCCCGCGTACCTGATCCCGTTCTGGCACGCCCACGGCATGTCGCTCGCGCACGCCGGGACGCTCGCCGCCGCGCCGACGCTCGGCATGGTGGCCACCCTGGTCGCCTGGGGCGCCGCGACCGACAGGTTGGGCGAGCGCCGTGTGATCGCGGCCGGGCTGGCGCTCACCGCGGTCTTCGCCCTCGCCGCGGCGCCGGTGCACGGGACCGTCGCGCTCGGCGCGCTGCTCGCCCTCGGCGGTGCCGCCGCAGCGAGCACCAATGCGAGCAGCGGGCGCATCGTCGTCGGCTGGTTCCCCCGGCAGCGCCGCGGCCTGGCCATGGGGATCCGCCAGATGTCGCAGCCGCTCGGCGTCGCCGTCGCGGCGCTGGTAGTGCCGCCGCTCGCCGAGCGGCACGGCGTGGGGGCAGCGCTGCTGGTCGCGGGCACGACTGCGGCACTGCTCGCCGTGGCGTGCGCGGTCGGGGTCGTGAACCCATCCCGGCTCGCCGGTCCGGCCGGGGCCGCGGCCGCCACCGCCAACCCGTACCGGGCCGACGGCTTCCTTGTGCGCGTCCACGCCGTCTCGGTGCTGCTGGTGGTGCCGCAGTTCACGCTGTCGACGTTCGGCATGGCGTGGCTCACGGTCGGGCTCGGGTGGGGTGCGACGGACGCCGGCGCCACCATGGCGGCGTCACAGCTCGTGGGCGCGGTCGGACGCATCGGCGTCGGGATGCTGAGCGACCGCGTCGGCAGCCGAATGCGACCGCTGCGCTGGGTCGCGCTTGCCGGGGTGGCGACCATGCTCGCGAGCGCGGCCGCCGGGGAGGCGCACTGGCTCGCCGCGTCCGTGGTGCTGCTGGTCGTGGCGACGTCGGTCTCGGTGGCGGACAACGGGCTCGCGTTCACCGCGGTCGCCGAGGCCGCCGGGCCCGGGTGGTCGGGGCGGGCGCTCGGTGTGCAGAACTCCGGGCAGTTCCTGGCGGCGTCGGCGGTGGGGCCGGCGGTCGGGGCGCTCATCACCCTGGTCGGGTACCCGGTCGCGTTCGCATTGGTGGCGCTCACTCCCCTGGTTGCCGCGCCCCTGGTGCCCGCACGCGACCAGCACCGCGGGGCGTGAGCGGGAGGAGCCTCAGGTTCTAGTCGAACGTCAGCCGCGGGGCCGACTGAAAACGTCTTTCCAGGTCAGCTACGTCAGAGAGATTATTCTTGACAACTCTTCTTGTCGGTGACACTTTGGGATGCATGCTCGACGTCGCCGTCATCGAGGAGCCCGCCGCCGCGGAGGCTTCCCTGGACCCGCTGCGGTCCCGGATCCTTGCGGAGCTGGTCGAGCCGGGCTCGGCGGCCTCGCTCGCTGCCGCGCTCGGGCTCCCCCGGCAGAAGGTCAACTACCACCTCAAGGAGCTCGAGCGGCACGGGCTGGTCGAGCTCCAGGAGGAGCGCCGCAAGGGCAACATGACCGAGCGCGTCTACCGCGCGACCGCGTCGTCCTACGTCATCTCCCCCGCCGCACTCTCCGCCGTCAGCCCCGACCCGTCCCGCTCGCCCGACCAGCTCTCGGCGCGCTGGCTGGTCGCGCTCGGAGCGCGGCTGGTGCAGGAGGTCGGCGCGCTGCTGGCCGGCGCGGCGCGCGCTCGCCAGCGCGTGGCCACCTTCGGCATCGACGCCGAGGTCCGCTTCGCCTCGCCCACCGACCGGTCCGCGTTCGTCGAGGAGCTGAGCGCCGCCGTGGCGAGCCTCGTCGGTCGGTATCACGATGAGTCCGCCGAGGGCGGACGCACCCACCGCGTCGTCGTCGCCCTCCACCAGGTGCCCGGGACACCGGGGACCCGACGGACGGACGAGGAGCGCTGACATGCCCCACCCCTTCGAGATCTCCTTCGACGTGACCCTCCCGGCCACCCCTGACCAGGTCTGGGACGCCATCGCCACCGGGCCCGGTCTCGACTCCTGGTTCATGGGGCGCAACGACGTCGAGCCGCGGGAGGGCGGCGCGGCCACGATGGACACCGGCGGCAGCCGCGAGGACGCCGTGGTCACCGCGTACGACCCGCCGCACCGCTTCGCCACCCGCACGACCCCTGGGCCCGACGGCCGGTACATGGCCTTCGAGTACCTGATCGAGGCCGACCATGGCAGCACCGTGCTGCGCGTGGTGCACAGCGGCATGCTCGGCGACGACTGGCAGGACGAGTACGACGCGCTGCGCCGGGGCTGGCCGCTGCACCTCGACACGCTGCGCGAGTACCTCGCGCACTTCCCCGGCCGGCACGGGGTGCCGGCCTTCGCCTTCGCCGCCGTCCCGGGACGGTCGGCGGACGAGCTGCGCGCGGCGCTCACGCACGGCCTCGCGCTGTCCGACGGCGTCACCGTCGGCGCCCGTGCCCGCGCCACACCCGACGGCGCTCCCGCGCTCGACGGCGAGATCACGTGGGCCGAGGCCGATCGCCTCAAGGTCCGCACGGCCGACGGGCTCTACAGCTTCTTCCTCGCTCCCGGCCTGGCCCTGATGTTCCACCACCTGTTCGCTCCGGCAACCCCGGACGCCGCCGACGCCGCCTGGCAGCGCTGGCTCACCGACACACTCGTCTCGACCGTTTGAGGAGTACTCCCATGCGCACGCTCATCAGCACGGCCTTCGTCTCGCTCGACGGCGTCGCCGACAGCCCCGGCGGCGAGGGCGGCTACCGCAACGCCGGCTGGACGTTCAAGGAAGTGGAGTTCCTCCCCGAGGCCTACGAGCTCAAGGGCCGCGAGGAGGAAGAGGCCACCGCAATGCTCCTCGGCCGCACCAGCTACGAGGCGTTCGCCCCGGTGTGGCCCGGGATGCCGGAGTTCGCCCGCTACAAGGTCATCCCGAAGTACGTCGTCTCCTCCAGCCTCACGGACGCCTACCTGGTCGACGACTGGGGTGACACGACGATCCTGCGCTCGCTCGAGGACGTCGCAGCGCTCAAGGAGACCGAGGGCGGCCCGATCATCATGCACGGCAGCCTCACCCTCCACCACGGGCTCTCGGACGCGGGCCTCATCGACCGCTACCACCTGCTCGTGTTCCCGGTGCTGCTCGGCGCCGGCAAGCGCCTGTTCAGCGAGTCCGACGTCGACGCGCGCAAGCTGCGCATCGTCGAGCACGGGGTCTACGCCAACGGCATCCAGAAGCAGGTGCTCGACGTCGTGCGGTGAGGCTCGTGCGGCGAGGCGGGGTTTCGACAGGCTGAACGACGGCCCGCCGCCGCTGCTTGAGCTTGTCGAAACCGCACCCTCTCCAATCGCGCCGGCCGCCATTCCTAGAATGCGTCCGCCGCCTTCCGCGGCGGCGGCACCGGGACAACCTCCTTGATCGGCTGGCTCGCCCACGCCGGCCTGTACTGCAAGAACGGCTACTGCCCCGGCCAGTACGGCGTGAGCCGCAGCCGCTTCACACGACGAGCACGCATCGCAGCACCGGCTCGAGCACCCGAGCACCGGCTTACCCAACCGGGCCGCGTTGTCGTCGACGTCAGGGCTCCGTCGCTGGCGACGTAGAAGATCCACGTGACGCCGCTGGCTCCAACGTGATGTTCTCAACGGTAGGGCCGGGCGAACGCCCAGCGGATTCTCGGCGGCCATGGCATGCGAAGGAGTGCGGAAACTGGTCCTTCGTACGTATCCTCCACGAACTGTTCGCCAGCTAGCGGGATACGCACCTTTTGGACTCCGCGCCCCGCACCGACCATAACCTTTCCGCCTGCAACCGAGGAGAATACAAGTCGAGCGAGGTTGACGCCTTCACCTGTGCGAGCAAGTTCGAGCCCTGGCATTCTTCCCACGGACACGATCAGCGATTCGCTGTCATACTGCAACGAGTATGACAGCGCACCGACGGCAAAGGGCTTCAGCACAATCCCGCGAACTTCCGGACCGTCTCCGGTAATGAGGATCGCGGCTACGGCCGAGAACTCATCTTGTATCCCCGTGAAGAATGCCTCACAATCGCGCGAGACCGCGTCCTCCCCAAACACCCCTCTTCCCCTTCCCGCGCACCGGACTCCCCAATTACGCGTACACAACGGTGCACACGAACGTCACAACCCCAAGCACTACCAGTTCCGTGGGCCAGCCGAGTAACACCTTCCAGACGAGTGGTCCTTTCGTGTGGGGAGCGAAATGCGACAGGATGAAGAGCGTGACCGAAAGAGGGATCCAGTAGTAGGTAATCGTGTTGGCCGCCGCGACTGGGAAGTCGAGGATCAACCCGAGAGCCGACGTCGTAATCGCCAGTGCGATTGTCAACGGAACCCCCGCAATCAGAACAGCCATCGCGCTGCCCCATGCGACTGCATTAGCCGTCGGCGCGACCTCTCCCGGGATTTCACCCCAGAACCGATCGATCTCGTGCGGACTCATCGCGTCGCCGCGCCGAAGTCGAAGGGATTTCGCGGTCATCCACCTACACGATTGCGCTGCGACAGGCTTGAGAATGCGTCGGTCGTCCATGCTAGTTCCCCCGCTTTCGAGGGTGGTAGTTCTTAGCCGTGTTCCATCCGTACACCGCACCGCTCCAACCGAGCGCTACGTGGTCGTAATTGTGTCCAAGACGCTCGGCTCTTGGCATCACTGTGTTACCGATTGTCCGCCACCTTCGTGATTCTTTCCACATCCCCTTCGATCGCATTGCGGCTTGGCGCGCGTATGCGAGCCCTCGAAGCCCCTTGGCAGCAACGCCGCCGCCCACCGGAACCATGTCAAGTGCAGCGTTGAAGCGATCCTTATTGTTCTTTGCTCGAACGAAGTCGACAGCACCCCACACCGCTGTGATGGCCGCACAAGCCGCGCAGCCGAACACCGCTGCAACCGATAGCCCAAGCTTGATCCCTCCGAGGATCGTAGATCCATGTCGCTTCCAGAATCGCTTGAACGTCTTGCCGTCTAGATCAAATCCATTGACTGGGTCTTGGGGGTAGGCGTAGGCGGTGGTGTTGCCGCCGGGGACGGGGTCGCGGGAGGTGAACAGCCCGGTGACGGCGTTGTACAGGCGGGCTCCCATGAGAATAAGGCCCGAGAGGTCGGTTGCTCGTTGCTTGGCGCCGAGCCACCCGTAGGCCAGAGCCCCCGTGTTAGGCGTTGTCTTCGTGCCTGGGTCTGCCGCAGTCGCGGTCCCGTCGACGCCGGCGCCCGCGGCCAGGTCGGTGGCCTGGTTGCCGTACTCGTCGTAGCAGGCCACCGCACCGATACCGGTGGCGTTCCCTGTGGCGGGCACGGCGACGGTGGTGATGGTGTCCCCGTGCGGGTCGGCCAGGTCCAGGGTGGCGGCCCCGTCGGTCACGGTGAACCCGAGGTCACCGCCGATGGACGACCCGTACACGCTGACCGACGCCGGGTCGATCCCGGTCACGGACTGTGCCCAGGACGGGTTGTCCGACCCGTCGCCGTAGCGGCGGGTGACCATGGTCGACGTGCTCGCGTTGACGGTGGTCGAGACTGTCCGGCGGCCGGCCGGGTCGAGCGTGAAGCTCGTCGTGACCCCGTCCTGGGTGATGGACGCCGCGGCGTCCGTGTCGTAGTACCCGATCGTGACGTCACCGGCCGTCGGCGCCACACCCGCCCCGATGGTCGTGGCGTTGGTCGGGGTGTCGATGGCCGGCATGGTGGTGGCCCGGCCCAGGTCGTCGTATGTGTACTGGCCGCCGCCGAAGCTGGCGTCCGTCCGGACCAGGGTGCCGTCCGCCTCGTCGGCGGTCCAGGCCGTGGCGGTCACCGCCGCGCCTGCGGTGAGGCGGTCGGCGGCGTCGTACGCCGACGCCCAGTCCTTGGCCACCTGCAGCGACTGGCCGGTGGTGCAGTCGCTGCCGTAGGTGCCGCTGGTCAGGCTCTGACGGTTGCCGTTGTCGTCGAACGTGTAGGCGCGGGTCTGGCACACGTCGGGGCGCGCGTCCGTCACGTTGACCAGTCGCCCGGCAGGGTCGTACCCGTAGTCCAGGCTCGGCCCGACCGAGGCTTCGCCGGTCCCGGCGTTCGTCGACACGTGCGTGGTGCGGCCCTGCGCGTCCGAGGTCAGCGACCAGTCCAGCAGCGGCACGTGGGTACCGTCGGCGGCCGTGCCCGTGTAGCCCAACGTGAGCAGCTGCCCGTCGCGGGCGTTGTAGCTGTTGGACTGGGCGACACCGCCGGGCATGGTCTGGGTGAGCAGGTCGCCCAGCCCGTCCCACGTTGCGGCGTAGGTGTATGTCTTGGTGCCAGCCTTCGTGGTCTGGGAGGTCACGTTGCCCGAGGCGTCGTAGGTGTAGCTCACCGCGGACTTGGAGTCGGACACGGTCGTGACCGAGCCGGCCCCGGCCTGCCCCGACGGGACGTACGTCGTGTCGGTGGCCTCGCCGGCGGCGTCGGTGTACTTGGTGGTGCGCCCCCAGCTGTCGAACTCCGTGCTGATCCGGCCGGTCTCGACCGGCGCGTTCGGATTCGTCCGCGAGTCCTGGCTGGCGGTGTAGTCCACGAGCCCGGCCGCGTTGTAGTGGGTGATCGTGTCATCCACCGCGGTCGAACCGGTATCACCCGGGGTCACCGCCGTCTTCTCGAGGGTGGGGCGGCCCGCCGGGTCGAATGACGTCTTCGTGGTCCGCGTGGTCGACCCGGCTGTGTCCGTCGTCTCGGCGGCGGCCAGCCACAGCGCGTACTTCGTCGTGCCCTGGGTCGGCACGCTCGCGCTACCGTCGGCGGGCGCGGTCTGGCACACCAGGCCCGCCCACTCGGGGTGCGGGTCCTTGCAGGCGGGGACCGACGCGTCGCCGGCGGCCGTGTAGTACGTGGTCAGCAGCGTGCCCGCGTCCTTCTCGTTCGACTTTGCGCCGACGGTCTCGACCGTACGGCCCTCGCTGTCGAAACGGGTGCGGGTCGTGATGCCCGCGTTGGTGACAAAGTCCGTCACGGTCGTGGAGACCGTGGGCACCCCGAGCACCCATCCGGACGTCTTGTCCAGCTGCGACGCGCCGTCGATCGGGTCGTACCCGCTGATGCTGCGCGACAGCACCAGCTCACCGGGCTCGGGGGTCGTGTCCAGGTCGGCGACCTGGGTGGTCGTGACCGTCGTCGGCAGGCCCCACGCCAGGCCGGTCGCGGGGTTCACCCCGTAGTTCAGCGCGGCATCCGTGTCGGCGCCGGCGTCGTACTCGGTGTGCGTGTGGACCCGCACCGTCTGCTGATCCGCCCCGGCGTCGGTGGCCGGCGCCCAGGTGTCGGTCACGCGCGTGCCGGCCGGCGCGATCACCGTCCCGGCGGGCACTGACCCGTTCGGGCCGGCCGCCGCAGCCTTGGACAAGATGTCGTCGTCGTTGTACTTCGTGACCGTGGCGTACGAGTCCAGCTCGTCCTGCGCCATCGCGCTTGCACCACCGCGAGCGAGAATCCCCGCGACGCCGCGGTTGTCCAGAGACTTGATGATGTTGAAGGTGGGAACGGTTGCGGTGCCCTGGAGTTGGTCGTCGTAGGTGGTTGCGGCGAACTGCCACGAGCCTTCAGACCAGGAGGCGGTGTCGACTACCCGAGCATTGGCGTCGATGTACTGCACGTCGGCGAACGGCCAATCCGCAGCGGCCACACCGGACGGGGTCGAGGTGTCGACCTTGTGGTCGGGGCCGAACACCGCGGCAGCGTAGGTGGGGGCCACCGTCTGGCCCCAACGCCCCACGCCGACCGTGTTGTCGCCGTCAACCAACCGCATGTCCGGTAGCCCGCCGGTGACCGTGGCCGGGTTGATGCCGTACACCACTCGAGCGAGCTGGGCGGTACCACCGGCCGGGTCGGGCCGGGTCACAGTGGTCAACGCGTGCGCGTCGAGCGCTGCGCCGTCGTAGGTCAGGGTGTAAGCGGCCTGCCCGGACGGGGTGACCGTGGTCAGCAGCGGCTGCTTGGAGCTCGACAGCACCAGGTTCTTCGACGCGTCCTTCTGGTAGTCGTAGGAGGTGGCGAGACCAGAACGCGGGTCAGTGACCGACGCCAGAGTCTTGTCAGCGTTGTACAGGTAGGTCGCGACCGGGGTGGTGGTCATCGCACCGTTGGTGCCCGAGTCCGGGTCCCAGGCGGTGTAGCTGATGCTCTTGACCTGTCCGGCGATAGCACCCGTGGTCGTCGCGGTGGCGGTGGTGGTGGTGGCGTACTCGACGTTCAGTCGGCGGCAACCAGCCGGGGGCGCTGTCACCGTGCAGTCCACCGTCTTGCCGTCGACTCCCTTGATCGGTTGACCGTCAGCACCCGGCGGCAGCGCGCCGACGATGGAGGTCACTCGTCCCGATGTGTCGCGCTGGTAGGTGGTCGCCGAGGTGGTGCCCGCCTCCGTCACGGAGGACGCGACCCAGGTTCCGGCCGTGGCATCGGTGAGCGTGAACACCGTCTTGGTGCCGATGACATCGGTGTACGTCAGCTTGGCCGGGATCGCCGGAGTTGGTGGGTTGGCGGCGGGGTTGGCTGCAACGGCCGCAGCGAGGACAAGTGCCCCACCGTCGTCCTTGGTGTCTTGGTCAACGGCGGTGTACACGCCGGGCTTCTGCGCGGTGTGCCCAGTGCCGGGTTGGCGGAAGGTGAGGGCGTCACCCTCCTGCGTGTACAGCGCGATCGTGCCGTCCCAGCCGGTCGAGTCGTCAATCTCCCAGCCGGCGATGCCAGACGAGTCACCATCGAATGACGGATCCCATCCCGGCCCGAACGGTTGGTCGGAGCTCACACCAGCCAGCGACGAGTAGGTGCGCGAGACGCTCAGGTCGCCGCTGTAGGCGGGAACGCTCGCGTCCGACGTGGACTGCTGGTACTCACCAGTCCACAGGGCAACCTGGCCAGGGCCGGCGTCAGTGGTCGGGAAGTTGTCACCGAAGGCGTGCGGAACACGGGTCACCGTCGGCTTGATCGAGTCCTTCGAACTGTTCCACGTGCAGCGTGTAACCCCGGTGTCGGAGTACTTGAAGCACACCTGAAGTGCCAGACGCACCGGCACCCGAGACTTCTTCAGGCTGTCGGCAACGGCAGCTGCCGACCACGCCATGTTGTAAGCGGCGGGGCTGGAACTCGCAGCAATGGTTTGCGTCGAGTCCGTGATCGCGGTCCAGCCGTCGGAAGCCGCGGCGGACCCGTTGGCCGTGCTGTCGCCGGCGTGGGTAGTGCCGTCGGAGACACGCCAGTAAGCGGTGGCGGTCACGGTGCCACCCGGGTTCGGCGGGCCGGAGGCCGTGGTGGTGAACAGGTCGGTGGACTTCAGCCCGTCACCGGGGCCGGCCAGGGTGGCACCGCCGGCGCCAAACGTGAATACGCTGGTCGTGGCCGAGGGCCAGCCGGCCTTGTCGATCGACTGCACCTGAAGCTTGTGAGCACCCGACACAGGGTTCCAGTTCAGCGTTGCCGATGTGGTTCCGGGCGTCAGCACCGTCCAGGCGGTGTCCGAGTCCTTCTTGTACTGGAACTTCACCACGTCCGTGCTGGTGGACTTGAACGTAAACGTGTTGCTGACCGGAGCGGTGTCTCTCCACTGCCCGTTCGTGTACCCGGACGCCGTGACCGTCGGTGTCGCGGGCGGGGTCAGGTCGACGATGAACGTCCACAGCTTCCGCGACGCCGTGGACAGCAACGTCCCGTCGTTCGCCCACACCTCGGCGGTGTAGGTGGCCCCGTCCACGAGCGGTGCCCAGCTGGTCGACGGGGTCGCCGTCGACGTCCCGCCCGAGGCGCCCATCGTGCCGTTCATGTTGCTCCAGAACGCCGTCCCGGCCGTCGTGGTCCCCGAGTGGACGGTCCAGGTGGCTCGGACGTCGCCGCCGTCCGGGTCGGTGACCGGCTGGAACAGCTTCGGGCGGACATTCTTCACGTACAGCGTCCCCGACGTGTCCGGGTACCACGTGTGGTAGGACAGGTTGCCGCCGCTACCGGGCGTGTTCGGGTAGGAGTTGTACGTCACGGTCAAGGTCGGCTTGCCCGTGGCGGCGTTGCCCGAGCTGAACTTCTTCCACCCGTACGGGTCGGTCTCGCTGGTCGCGCGCAGCATCATCCCGCGCACACCCTGACCACTGTCTCCGGACCACGCCTTGACCAGCGAGGTCACGTCCACGCTCGACGTGGCCGCCGGACACCCCGCGTCGTGCCCGCGCGTGTCCGTCGAAGAGGAGAACTTCGACCCCAGGCCCGGCTGGGATGTCCACCGGGTGTCCGTCGAGGCGGTGTACGCCGACCAGACCTCCCACGAGGTGGCCGTGCACGAGTAGGACCAGAACTGCCACAGCTTCAGCGTGGCCTTCGAGACCACCTTGCCCTTGATCGGCGGAGCGTCCACGTTCAGATACGAGCGGGCCACGTGCGTCCCGTCATACGTGCCCACCCGCAGCTCGCCCGACGCCGACTGATCCGACGAAAAGTCCGACTCCACGAACGCGTCGAACGTGAAGGACAAGTCCACCGTCGGGTCCACCACAACCGGGAACAACATGTCCGGGTCCGCGAGCATCTCCGCGACCGTGCGGGCCCCCGGCGCGGCGGCCACACCCGCCCCGGCTGCGTCCGGGACCGTCAGGTTCAACGCGGCCACCCGGCCGTGATCGGTGACTGCCACGCCCGTCGCGACCGGCACCTGCGCCGGGTCCGCCGCCACCGGCGCGGCAGCGACGCCGCGGGCCGCCGCCGCGCGCTGCGTCTGCGCCTGCCCCTGGGCGGTGCCCGCCCACAGCCCCGGCTGCGCGGCCGGGTCGAACGGCTCGGTCACCGGGTTCGCCCGCTGCAGGTCCGCTCCGTGGTCCCACATCAGCGGCGTCGCCACCGAGGCCACCACGTCCCCGTCCGCGCTCGTGACCCGGGCGACGTCACCCCCACGCGCCCCATCCGGCCCCGCCTGCACCCGCGCCGCCGTACTTTGCGCCCCTGGGGTACGCAGCCCCGTCGACAGCTCGAGCGCGGCCGGGACCGCGGGACGGTCCTTGACCACGAAGAACTGCTCGAGCCCCGACCCGGTGACCTCGACCACCATGTCCACACCCGGTTGCACATCCGGGTACGTCGCCCGAGGACCGGCCACCGTCGGGGCCGGCAGGTCCCCCGGATACGTCAGCTGGGAGGCCGCACCCGACCCCGGGTCGGTGAACGACGCCACCACCGACGACCCGCCCGTGGCGGTCGTCGCCCCGGCGATCTCGACGTCCCCGACCTGCGCGACCGGCGAGAACGACCCATCACCGTTGGCTCGCAGGTTCGAGTCGGCCGCCGCCCAATCGTCCAGGCGCGTCCCGTCCCCGCCGCGCCGGACCCACACGTCACCCGTGGCCATCGCCGACTGCCACGACCCATCCGGCAGCGCGAACGTGGACGACGTCGTCGTGCGTTGCGACAGGTCCTCCACCCGCTCGCCCGCCAGGCGTGCGTTCACCGACGCGGACACCGCACCCGGCGCCGTCAGGTCGCCCTGCGGGTCTCGCACCGAGCTCACGCCGCCAGTGGTTGCAGTGGGCGCGGAGGTGGGCACTGAAGCCGGCGTGGAAGCGTTCGCGGGCACCACGAGCCCTGCAGCGAGCACCGCAGCCGATGTCCCGGCCGCGGCCAGCACAGCCCTCCGCGACCACCGACCGGGCACACCAACAAGCGACACCAACGCACGCACAGCGCACTCCCATGACACCGAGCCCGGGAGCACCCGAGCGGAGGCCACCGGCCTCCACCACGGAGCCGGCCCCAGCCCGGGAGCCAGCAACACTGCGGATCGCTCTGGTGAACGCAGAACATAGCCACTACTTCACCCGAGCAACAAATTCGGCTCCTCAGGGCGTTCGGTCGTGAGCGCGGCGCACGCGAACACCGAGACCTGGACGCTCCGGGTCGCCGCCTTCCATCACACGCATGGGCACCAGCCCCGTCAGTACACGGCCCTCTCCGCGCACGGCGGACGAGGTCCGGCTCGGCCGCGGGCTCCACCACACCCGGGCAGCGCGAGGGAGGGCCGACTGACAAGCGGGGCGCACGCGCAACCTCTCAACCGCATTCGATGTGTGCCCTGTACTGCCGCGGATGCTAGGCCGGGAGCCTGTCATCGCAGGTCAGCGCACGGATCTCTCTACGGACTGCCCGGCGATACACATCCTTGTTGACGTAGCACGCCATGTGCTCCAGGCCCAGGTAACGGTAGCCGCCCGTCAGATCGGGGCGCGGACCGCGGGCCCGTTCCTCGAACGCGGCGGCCGCCCTCGGGTTCTCGGTCCGCGCCCGCAGGTATGCCGCGACCATCGCCGACTGCTCGTACCGCCCCTGCCAGCCGATGCCGGGGGCCTCGACCATGCCAAGCACGAACAGGCCGGGCGCGTCCGGGTTCACGACGTTGAGGTACAGGTCCGGGGCCGCCGGCGCCTCCCAGCGCAGCAGCGCGGGGTCGACGAACGGGGTAGTGCAGCCGGTACCCGGTGGCGAGGACCACGACGTCGTACGTGCCGCGCGTGCCGTCACGGAACACGACGTCGTGCCCGTCGAACCGCTCGACGTCGGCGCGCACGGCCAGGTCGCCGTGGCCCAGGTGGTGCAGCACCAGCGAGTTGACGATCGGGTGCGACTCGTAGATCCGGTGGTCCGGCTCCGGGAACCCGAAGCGCACCGGATCCCCCGTGAGGAGCTTGAGCAGCCGCCCGTCGACGGCCTGCCTGAGCCGGGCCGGCAGCCGGCGGCCCGGGCGGAGTGTGTCCGCCGGGCGGCCCAGCACGTACTTGGGCACGAAGTGGTACCCGCGCCGCACCGAGAGGTCGACGGCGGCGGCGTGGTGCACGGCGTCGACGGCGATGTCGCACCCGGAGTTCCCCGAGCCGACGATCAGCACGCGCTTGCCCGCGAAGACGGTCGCGGACTTGTACGCGCTGGTGTGCATGACCTCGCGCGCGAACTCGCCGTCGATGACGGGGACGTTTGCTTCGGAGAGCGTGCCGTTGGCGATGAGCACGCCGTCGTGCCGTTCGGTGCGCTCGCCGTCGGGCCCGACGGCCGTGACGTCATAACCACCCGTCGGGGCAGGCTCGACGCGGGTGACCTCGGTGCCGAACAGGAACCCGCTGCGGAGGTCGAAGCGGTCGGCGAACGCCCGGAAGTACGCGGCCAGCTCGCGGTGCGACGGGTAGTCGGCTACCGAGTCCGCCATGGGGAACTCGGTGAACTGCGTCGTCGTCTTCGACGAGATCAGGTGGGCCGACTCGTAGACCGTGCTGCGCGGCGCGTCGATGTCCCACAGGCCGCCCACACCGGGCGCGAGCTCGTACCCCTGCCACGGGAGCCCGAGGCGTTGCAGGTTCCTGGCAGCGGCGAGCCCGGAGGGACCGGCTCCGACGACGGCGTAGGACACGCCGGACATTATGGGGCAGGCGGGAACCCGTCTCGCACGGCGTCCAGGACGCCGTCCGGCATGGCGTAGCCGTGCTCGGGACCGGGGTAGGCGCCCGAGCGGACGTCGTCGGCGTACGCGGCGACGCCGTCGACCATCGCGTCGAGGAGGGACGCGTACCGCTTGACGAACTTCGCGGCGCGGCCCTCCGTAAGGCCCAGGAGATCGTGCAGCACCAGCACCTGGCCGTCGACGGCGGTGCCCGCGCCGATGCCGATCGCGGGGATCTGCAGGCGGGGCGTGATCTCGGCGGCGAGGTCGGACGGGATCGCCTCGAGCACCAGCGAGAACGCCCCGGCCTCCTGGACCGCGAGCGCCTCGCGCAGCACGCGCGTGGCGGCCTCGACCGTGCGGCCCTGAGCCGCGAACCCGCCCAGCGCGACCGCGGTCTGCGGCGTGAGGCCCACGTGGCCCATGACGGGGATCCCGGCGTCGGTGATCGCCCGGATGCGCGACGCCGGCATGCGGCCGCCGCCCTCGAGCTTCACGGCGTCGGCGCCGGCCTCCTTGACGAACCGGACGGCGGTGGCGACGGCCTGCTCGTCGCTGACCTCGTACGAGCCGAACGGCAGGTCGCACACCAGCAGGGGCGCCGTCAGCCCGCGGCGCACCGCCTGGGCGAGGACGAGCATCTCCTCGACCGTCACCGGGACGGTCGAGGCGTGGCCCAGCACCACCTGCGCGCCCGAGTCGCCGACGAGCACGACGTCGACGCCGGCCCGGTCGGCCGCGCGCGCCGACGGGTAGTCGTAGGCGGTGACCATGACGAGCTTCTCCCCCGCCGCGACGCTCGCGGCGAGGCTCGGCAAGGTGACGTGCCCGCGGGGGGCGTCCGCGGCGGGGTGGGTGCTCACGCGCCGGTCCCGTCGAGCAGCTCGGCGACGGCGTCGTCGACGCGCACGACGCGGTTGGTGCCGCGCTCCACGTGCACCACGGTGGGCTGGTAGGTCTCGAGGTCGGCGCGGTCGTACTGCCCGTACGAGATGACGATGATCGTGTCGCCGTGGTGAACCAGGCGGGCGGCGGCGCCGTTCACCTGGATGGTGCCGCTCCCGCGCTCGCCCGCGATCGTGTAGGTCTCGAAGCGCGCGCCGTTGTCGACGTCGACGACGTGAACCTGCTCGTGCTCGAGGATGTCGGCGGCGTCCAGGAGGTCGGCGTCGACGGTGATCGAGCCGACGTAGTGCAGGTCGCTGCCGGTGATGGTGGCGCGGTGGATCTTCGACTTCAGCATGGTGCGCTGCATCAGCGGGCTCCGGTCGGTGCTGCGGGGGTCACGGTCACATTGTCGATCAGGCGGACGGGTCCGACGCGCGCGGCGACGAGCGCCAGCACGCGGCGGTCCACGGACTCGACGGGTTCGAGGGTGCCGGCGTCGGCGAGCACGAGGTACTCGGGCTCGATGCCGTCCGCGGCGAGCTCGGCGAGGCCGGCGGCGCGGGCCGCGGCGGCGTCGGCACCGCAGTCGACGGCGGCCTGGACGGCCCGCAGCGCGCGGGACAGGGCGAGGGCGCGCGTGCGGTCGGCGGGGCTCAGGCGGACGTTGCGGCTCGACATCGCCAGCCCGTCGGGCTCGCGCACGGTCGGGCCGACCTCGATGCGCACGGGCAGCCCGAGGTCGGCGACGACGCGGCGCACGACGACGACCTGCTGGGCGTCCTTGGCACCGAACCACGCGGCGTCGGGCCCGACGGCGAGCAGCAGCTTGGTGACGACGGTGGCGACGCCGTCGAAGTGCCCGCGGCCGCGCTGCGCGCCCTCGAGCGACTCGGTGACCGGCCCGGTGACGGTGACGCTGGTGGCGTACCCGTGCGGGTAGAGCTCGGCGGGCTCGGGCGCGAAGACGAGGTCGGCGCCGGCCGAGGCCGCGAGCGCCACGTCGGCCTCCTCGGTCCGCGGGTAGGCGGCGAGGTCGGCGGGGTCGTTGAACTGCGTCGGGTTGACGAACACCGACACCACGACGACGTCGCTGCCCGCGCGCGCGGCGCGGATGAGCGAGAGATGGCCCTCGTGGAGGGCGCCCATGGTGGGCACGAAGCCCACGCGCTCGCCGGCGGCGCGGCGCGGCGCGAGCGCGTCACGCAGCTCGGCGACGGTTCGGACGATCCTCATGCGGTGGCTCCCAGCTCTCGGGTGGCATCGACGAGCGCGTCGAAGAGCGCGAACGCGTCGGGCGTGCGCTCGGCGACGGTGGCGCGCTGGGCGGCGACCGTCGCGTCGTCGCCACGGGCCACCGGACCGGTCAGCGCGTCGTGCGGCCCGAGCCGCGCCCAGTTCTCGACGGTCGCTCGCACCAGCGGCACGAGCGCATCGCGCCCGACGCCCGCTGACGCGGCGAGCCGCTCCGCAAGCCCTTCGAGCGTGACCAGGAAGTTGGAGGCCACGCACGCGGCCGCGTGGTAGGCGACGCGGTCGGCGTCGGCGACCTCGAAGGGGTGCATCCCCAGGGTCGCGGCCAGGTCCCGGGCGACGCGCAGCGCGTCGTCGCCGTCGCCCGCGACGGCTGCCGGCACGCCGTCGAACCGGGCGCCGTCGGCGGTGACCGTCATGAGCGGGTGCAGGCTGAACGCGCGGTGTCCGGCGAGCGCTTCGAGGGTGGTGGCGCCCGACAGGTGCCCGACGAAGGGGCCGGGGGCCACGTGGTGCGCGGCGTCGGCGATGGCGGCGTCCGGGACGGCCAGCAGGACGACGTCGGCGCCCTCGCCGGTGGCGCCGCGTCCGAGCGGGCCGGTCACCGTGGTGCCGGCGGCGCGCAGGGCCGCGGCGATCGCCCGGCCCATGCGGCCGTCGCCGACGACGGCGACACCCGCGGCACCGTGGGCGCGCGGGCTCGCTGGGAGGTCGTGCGAGGGGGGCATGACGGCCCAGATTACCTGCCGGCGGCCGTCAGGCGTCCGGTTCGAGCGCGAAGAACCATCCAGATGTGGCGTGCAGCATGCGGCTCGTGCCGGGCGGGCGCTGAGTCGGAGTCCCGGCGGGCGGGTCCGTGGGCGTTCCGGGGAAGCCATGTCACGGCGTCGCCGGTGCCACCTCGGGCGAGACCGGCGTGGGCGCAGCGGCCGTGGCCCGCAGGCGGGCTCCGCGCCGCGCGACCACGGCCGCCCCGGCGCCGGCCGCGAGGAACACCGCCGCCAGCAGCACCCATCCGGGCGTGCCGTGGTCGATGGCGGTCGAGGTGACGAGGACGGGCGAGATCATCGACGCGACGGCGTATCCCGTCTGGCTCAGGCCCTGGTAGGCGCCTGCGCTGCGCGGGTCCGCGAGCTCGAAGGCCATGCCCCAGCCGCCGGCCTCGCCGAGCACCTCGCCGAGGGTGTGGGCGAGGCCGGCGACGACGAGCAGGACACAGGCGACGGCCACGCTGCCGAAGCCGGCGAGCGCGTAGGCGAGGCACGCGCCGGCGAGCAGCCACGAGGCGCGGCGCACGGTCACGCCCGCGCGGCGCACCTCGTCCGTGCCCCGCGACGCCCTGACCTGCAGCAGCGCCACGACTGCGGTGTTGAGGACCAGCAGTACCGACACCATGACCGTGGGCGCATCGGTCGAGGCGATCCAGAGCGGCACGCCCACGGTCTGCAGGCCGAAGTGCAGGGCGACGACGGCGTTGCACGCGACGCTCGCGAGGTAGGTGCGGTCGCGCCACGGCGAGGGGGCGCCGGCCACGCCGGGCTCCGCGGGGCGCAGCGGCACGCCGGCCGCGAGCCGCTCGGCCAGCCCCGGCACCCGCCGAGCCAGCAGCACCACGGGCACCGTCGCACCCAGCAGCAGCACCCCGACCG